>CAZUGZ010000022.1:2386-31104 GCA_964620555.1 uncultured Alteromonadaceae bacterium | reverse complement strand
CCGGTCTGCTGGTCATGGCCGGCACCGGCGGCGATGGGGCCAACCTGTTCAACGTCTCCACCGCGGCGGCCCTGGTCATCGCCGCCGCCGGCGGCAAGGTCGCCAAACACGGCAACCGGGGCGTATCCAGCCACAGCGGCAGTTCGGACCTGCTGGAGGAACTGGGCCTGCCGCTGGACCTGGAACCCGGGCAGATCGCCCGCTGTATCGAAGCCGTGGGCATCGGTTTCCTGTTTGCGCCCCGGCATCACAGCGCCATGCGCCATGCGGTGGGGCCGCGCCGGGAACTGGCGCTGCGTACCATCTTCAACATGCTGGGCCCGATGACCAATCCCGCCGCCGTGAAGCGGCAGGTGATCGGAGTCTTCTCCGCCGCCCTGGCGCCGAAAATGGCCCAGGTGCTGCAGCGCCTGGGCAGCGAACACGTGCTGGTGGTGCACGGCGAGGACGGCCTCGATGAAATCAGTCTCGCCGGGCCCACCCTGGTGGTCGAACTCAAGGCCGGCGAGATCAGCCAGTATCGCATCACCCCGGAGGATTTCGGCGTACCGCGGCAGAGCCTGGACGGCCTGGCGGTGGATTCTCCGGCCCAGTCCGCCCGCCTGCTGCGTTCGGCCCTGACCGGCAAGGCGCAAAAGGCGGCGCAGATGATTGCACTCAACGCCGGGGCGGGCATCTATGTGGGTGGTGTCGCCGGTTCGCTGGAGGAGGGGGTGAAAATCGCCGAGGATATCCTCGCTATCGGCAGCGCCGCGGAAAAGCTCAGCGAACTGGTACAGTTTGCCCAGTTGGCCAGGGACAGCTCGTGAGCGGGACCGTGCTGCAGCGCATCCTCGCGCGCAAACGGGAGCAGGTGGCGGAGCGCCGCCGGCGCCTGGACGGCAGCCGGTTGCGGGAAATGGCGCAGGGTCAGCCGCGCTGTCGCGGTTTTGTGCGCGCCATGGAAGCGCGGGCGGCAGCGGGTGGCGCCGCGGTGATCGCCGAGATCAAGAAAGCCTCCCCCAGCCGGGGAGTGCTGCGGGAATCGTTCCAGCCGGAGCAACTGGCCGCCAGCTACGCCAAGGGTGGCGCGACCTGTCTGTCGGTGTTGACCGATGAGGATTTTTTCCAGGGCGCCGACGCCCATCTGCAGCAGGCGCGGGCCGCCTGCCCTTTGCCGTTGCTGCGCAAGGATTTCCTGGTAGACCCCTACCAGGTGCTGGAGTCGCGCGCCATCGGCGCCGATTGCGTGCTGCTGATTGCCGCCGCGCTGGACGACAGCCAACTCGCGGAACTGAACGCGGCGGCGCTGGAACTGGAGCTGGATGTGCTGATCGAGGTACACGACCGCGACGACCTGGAGCGGTCGCTGGGCCTGGGCAACCGGCTGGTGGGAATCAACAACCGCGACCTGCGCAGCTTCGAGACGCATCTGGACACCACCCTGCAGTTGTTGCCCCACGTTCCCGATGACCGCCTGGTGATCTCGGAAAGCGGCATCCACACGGTAGCCGATGTCGCCCTGCTGCGCGACCATGGGGTTCCCGGTTTCCTGGTCGGGGAAGCCTTCATGCGCGCCCCGGACCCCGGCGCCAGGCTGGCCGAACTGTTCGGTTCCTGACGGCGCCGCCCGCTCCCGCCGCGGCCGCACTCTGCGGCTGGTGGCACTAGGGGGCTGATTTGTTTTAGAATTACTGTCCTTTTTTTCATGCGCAGCGGTGCCGGGCAACCATCCATGATGCACGCGAAGCCCCCACTGTCACGACCGGGGCCACAGGGTTTGTACCATCCCGCCAACGAGCGGGACAGTTGTGGTGTGGGCTTCGTGGCGGACATGAAGGGGCGTCCCAGCCGTGAAATCCTGCTCGAAGCCGAACACGCACTGCGTCGCATGAGCCATCGGGGCGCCTGCGGCTGTGAGGAAAATACCGGCGACGGCTGCGGTATCCTGACCGCCATGCCCGACAAACTGCTGCGCAAATCGGCCCGCGAGGCGTTCGGGGTCGAACTGCCGCCACTCGGTCACTATGCGGTGGGGAACGTGTTCCTGCCGCGCGATGCGGCGCAGCGCGAATTCTGCCAGGACAAGGTGGAGGAGTTCGTCACCGCCCAGGGGCAGACCTGCATCGGCTGGCGGGATCTGAATGTAGCCCCGCAGCAGGCCGACGTGGGCCCGACGGCCCTGGCCTCGATGCCGGTCATCCGGCAGTTGTACGTGGCGGGGGCCAGCGGCCTCAGCGGCGACGACTTCGAGCGCCAGTTGTACCTGATCCGCAAGCAGAGCACCCGTACCCTGCGCGGCGACCGGAACCTTTCCGAGGCCGAGCTCTTTTATATCTGCACCCTGTCGTCCAAGGTGCTGGTGTACAAGGGCATGCTCACTCCCGAGCAGCTCATGCCGTTTTTCCCGGACCTGCAGGACGAGGATTACCAGACCCACCTGGCGATGGTCCACTCCCGCTTCAGCACCAACACCTTCCCCTCCTGGGACCGGGCGCAGCCCAACCGCTTCATGTGCCACAACGGCGAGATCTATACCCGACAGGGCAATATCAACGCCATGCGCGCCCGCCAGGGGGTAGTGCGCAGCGAGCTGTTCGGCGACGAAATCGACAAGCTGTTCCCGATAGTGGAGCCCGACTGCTCCGACTCCGGCAGCTTCGACAACGTCCTCGAATTCATGCTGATGAGCGGCCGCACCCTGCAGGAAGCGGTCATGCTGATGATTCCCGAAGCCTGGCAGAACGACGAGGACATGCCCCAGGCCAAGCGGGATTTCTACGAATACAACTCCACCATGATGGAGCCCTGGGATGGCCCGGCCTCCATCGCCTTCACCGATGGCCGCTACATCGGCGCGGTACTGGACCGCAACGGCCTGCGCCCCAGCCGCTACTACATCACCCACGACGACAAGGTCATCATGGCCTCGGAAGTGGGGGTGGTGGAGGTAGACCCCGCCCGGGTCAAGAGCAAGGGCCGTCTGCAACCGGGCAAGATGTTCCTGCTCAATTTCGAACAGGGCCGCCTGGTTGACGACGCCGAACTGAAGGACGAGTGGTCCCGGTCCAGGCCCTTCGGAGAATGGCTGCAGCGGCAGCGCATCGAGCTTGCCGGGTTACCCTGCGAAGTGGCGGTCGCGGGTCTCGATGGCGACAGCCTGATCGAGCGCATGCAGGCCTTCGGTTTTACCAGTGAAACCATGCAGTTCATGTTGCTGCCGCTGGTGCGGGAATTGCGCGACCCGGTCAGTTCCATGGGCAACGACAGCGCCCTGGCCTGCCTGTCCGATCAGCCGCGAATGATCTACGACTACTTCAAGCAGATGTTCGCCCAGGTCACCAACCCGGCCATCGACTCCATCCGCGAGGAAGTGGTGATGTCGCTGGAAAGCTACATCGGCCCGGAGGGCAACCTGCTGGCCCCCGGCGAGACCCACGCCCATCGGCTGCGCATTCCCCACCCCATCCTCACCAATCGGGAGCTGGCGGCACTGCGCCACATGGACCATCGTGGCTGGCGCAGCAGGCTGATCGACATCACCCACCCACGCGCCGCTGGGCAGGCGGGCCTGCCGGCTACCCTGCAGCGCATCTGTTCCGAGGTCAGCCAGGCCATTGCCGATGGCTACAAGCTGGTGCTGCTGTCCGACCGCGCCGTGGGCCGGACGCGGGTGGCGGTGAGTGCCCTGCTGGCGGTGGGCGCGGTGCATCAGCACCTGGTGAAGACCTCCGAGCGCACCCGCATCGGCATCGTGCTGGAAACCGGCGAAGCCCGCGAGGTTCACCATCACTGCATGTTGCTCGGTTTCGGCGTCGACGCCATCAACCCCTACCTGGCCTACGAGTCACTGTGGCAGGCCCGGCGCGACGGGCTGCTGCCCGGCAACGCCTACGGGGACGACGACAAAATCGTCGCCGCCTACCGCAAGGGCGTGGCCAAGGGTCTGCTGAAAGTCATGGCCAAAATGGGCATATCCACCCTGCAGTCGTACCGGGGCGCCCAGATCTTCGAAGCCGTGGGTATCGCCGACGAGGTCATCGAACGCTGTTTCAGGGGCACTCCCAGCCGGGTCAGCGGAGTGGGATTCGAGGTACTGGCGGAGGAGGCCCTGCGCCGCCATGAGATGGCCTTCCCCGCCGCGGAAACCGCTCCCGTCAAGGTGCTGGACAACCCGGGGGAGATTCACTGGCGCCACGGTGGCGAACGCCACATGTGGAACCCGCAGACCATTTCCACCCTGCAGGTGGCGGCCCGCAGCAACAGCCGCGAAGCCTATGCCCGATTCGTCGAGGCCTCCGACCGGGAGGCGACCCGCAATGCGACGCTGCGCGGGTTGATGAGCTTCGACAGTGCGGCCAACGGTGGCCCGGTGGAGCTGGCGGAAGTGGAAGACGCCAGCCACATCGTCCGGCGCTTCTGCACCGGCGCCATGAGCTTCGGTTCGATCTCGCAGGAGGCGCACGAATCCCTGGCCCTGGCCATGAACCGGATCGGCGGCAAATCCAACACCGGTGAGGGCGGCGAAGACGCCGAACGCTTCAAGACCCTGCCCAACGGTGATTCCCGGCGGTCCGCCATCAAGCAGGTGGCCTCCGGCCGCTTCGGTGTCACCGCCCACTACCTGGCCAACGCCGACGAACTGCAAATCAAGATTGCCCAGGGCGCCAAGCCCGGCGAGGGGGGAGAGCTGCCCGGCGGCAAGGTCGACGACTACATCGCCAAGCTGCGCCACTCCACCCCGGGGGTGGGACTCATCAGCCCGCCTCCACACCACGATATCTACTCCATCGAGGACATGGCCCAACTGATCCACGATCTGAAGAACGCCAACCGCGAGGCCCGCATCAGTGTCAAACTGGTGTCGGAAATGGGGGTCGGCACCATTGCCGCCGGCGTCACCAAGGCCAAGGCCGACCACATCGTGATCGCCGGCCACGACGGCGGCACCGGCGCGTCGCCGCTCACTTCCATCAAGCACGCCGGCCTGCCCTGGGAACTGGGTATCGCCGAGACCCACCAGACCCTGGTGATGAACGATTTGCGTTCGCGGGTGGTGCTGCAAACCGACGGGCAACTGAAAACCGGCCGGGACGTGGTCATTGCCGCCCTCCTGGGCGCCGAGGAATTCGGCTTTTCCACCCTGCCGTTGATTACCCTGGGCTGCATCATGATGCGCAAGTGCCACCTCAACACCTGTCCGGTGGGGATCGCCACGCAGGATGTGGAACTGCGCAAGAAATTCCACGGGGCTCCCGAGCACGTGGTGAACTTTTTCTTTCTGCTGGCCGAGGAAATTCGCGAGATCATGGCCAGCCTCGGTTTTCGCTGCATCGACGAAATGGTGGGGCGCAGCGATGTGCTGGTAACCCGCAGCGCCGAGCAGCACTGGAAGGCCAATGGTCTGGATTTGAGCTCCATTCTCAAAATTGCCGAAAAACCCCACGACCAGGTCGGCACCTACCAGTACCAGGAGCAACAGCACGGCCTGGAGAAGGCCCTGGACAACGAGTTGATCCGCCGCGCCCGGCCCGCCATCGAGCGGGGCGAGAAAGTGCAGATGGAACTGCCGGTGGGCAACGTCAACCGCGTGGTCGGCACCATGCTGTCTCACCAGGTAGCCAGCCGCTGGGGCGCCGCCGGGCTGCCCGAGGACACCATCCGCATCAAACTCAATGGCTCCGCTGGACAGAGTCTGGGGGCCTTTCTGGCGGCGGGCATCTCCATAGAAGTGGAAGGCGACTGCAACGACTACGTGGGCAAGGGGCTCAGTGGCGGCAAGCTGGTGGTCTACCCGCCGCGGCAGAGCACCTTTGCCAGCGAGGACAATATTCTGATCGGCAACGTGGTGCTGTATGGGGCCACCAGCGGCGAAGCCTATTTTCGCGGCATCGCGGCGGAGCGTTTCTGCGTGCGCAACTCGGGCGCCAAGGCGGTGATCGAGGGCATCGGCGACCACGGCTGTGAGTACATGACGGGTGGCCGGGTGGTGGTATTGGGCGCCACCGGGCGCAACTTTGCCGCCGGCATGAGCGGCGGCATTGCCTACATCCTGGACCGCGACGGCGAATTCCGGCGGCGCTGCAACATGGGCATGGTGGAACTGGAACGCGTCACCGAGGCCGAAGACATTCGCGAACTGCGTGGCCTGATCGAAAACCACGCCAGTTACACCGGCTCGGTGGTGGCGACACAACTGCTGGAGGACTGGGGCCGGTCCCTGTCATTATTTGTCAAGGTCATGCCCACCGATTACCGGCGCGTCCTCGATCTGCGGGCGGCCCAGCGCGCCGCCCAGGCCAGTGAAGAGCAGACCATCGTCCCGTTGCCGCGGCGGGAGGCCAACGTTGCCTGAACGCACCCCGCACTGCGGCGGGCATTGCACTGGCGCCCTGACCGGGCCGGCCACCGCCACTGCCGGTCATCGCTGATGGGCGATCTCTCCGCTTTCAAGGATATCCCCCGCGATGCCGCGCCCTATCGGGATGTCGGTGAACGGCTGCTGGACTACCGGGAACTGTATACCGAGGCCTGCGAACAGCGCCTGCACCAGCAGTCGGCGCGCTGCATGGACTGCGGTATTCCCTTTTGCCAGTCGGACGACGGCTGTCCGGTTTCCAACCTGATTCCCGAGTGGAACGACCTGGTCTTCAACGATCGTTGGGAAGAGGCCCTGCGTCGCCTGCACCACACCAACAACTTTCCGGAATTTACCGGCCGCGTATGCCCGGCCCCCTGTGAGGGCTCCTGCGTACTGGGGATCACCGAAACCCCGGTGACGATCAAGAACATCGAATGCGCCATCGCCGACCGCGGTTTTGCCGAAGGCTGGGTGGTCCCCGAGCCACCGGCCACCCGCAGTGGCCGCAAGGTGGCGGTGGTGGGCTCCGGCCCGGCCGGGCTGGCGGCCGCCGCACAGCTCAACCAGGCTGGCCACCTGGTCACGGTGTACGAACGTGCCGACCGGGTCGGTGGCCTGCTGACGTACGGCATTCCCAATATGAAACTGGGCAAGGATGTGGTGGAGCGCCGCTTGGATATCCTGCGTGCCGAGGGCATCGTTTTCGTCACTGACGCCGACGTTGGCGGGCGCGGCGCAAACGCGGTGTCGATGGAGCAGTTGCGCAGGGAAAACGATGCCCTGGTGCTGTGTACCGGCGCCACCCTGGCGCGGGATCTGCCCATCGACAACCGCCATCTCAAGGGGATCTATCCGGCCATGGAGTTCCTGCACGCCCACACCAGGAGCCTGCTGGACTCGAACCTGGAAGACGGCAACTACATCTCCGCCAAGGGCAAGCGCGTCATTGTCATCGGCGGTGGCGATACCGGTACGGACTGCATCGGCACGGCGGTGCGTCACGGCGCCGCGAGCCTGGTCAACTTCGAGTTGCTGCCGGAACCGCCGGCGGGCCGCGCCGAGGACAACCCCTGGCCCCAGTGGCCGAAAATCCTGCGGGTGGATTACGGACACGAGGAAGCCGCCGAGTTGTACGGGGAGGATCCCCGCAGCTTTTCCCTGCTGAGCAAGAGGTTTGTCGACGACGGGCAGGGCAATGTCAGCGGCATCGAAACCGTAAAAGTCGAATGGCAACTGGTCGAGGGGCAGTTTCGCATGAGCGAGGTGCCCGGTACCGAAAAGACCTGGCCCGCCGACCTGATCCTGCTTTCCATGGGCTTCCTGGGCCCCGAGCAATACGCCGCCGAAGCGGCCGGCATCGCCGTCGACGAGCGCTCGAACTACCGTGCCGCCTACGACGATTTCCGCACCAGCGTGGACGGGGTCTTCGCCGCCGGCGACTGTCGCCGCGGGCAGTCGCTGGTCGTCTGGGGAATCGACGAAGGCCGCCGCTGCGCCGCCGCCGTCGACCGCTATCTCGGCGGCGGGTGAGGGGGACGTCACTGCCTACCCGTCATGCGGGTTAGAGAATCTGCAGCAGCTCCTCGCGGCTGACGTCGGCGACTACCGCTGCTGCGCCGATGTCCCGCAACAGCACCAGCCGCAACCGGCCGTCGCTCACCTTCTTGTCGCGCTGCATCAAAGCGAGAAATTGCTCGGCGTCCATCTCCTGGGGGGCGCGCGTGGGCAGGCCCATGCGCTCGAGCAGCCGCTGCAGGTCCGCGATCTCCTCCTGCGCCACCCAGCCCCGCAGAACCGACAGGCGCATCGCCAGGCACAGGCCCGCCGCCACCGCCTCGCCGTGCAGCCAGTTGCCGTAGCCCTGCGCCGTTTCTATGGCGTGGCCGAAGGTGTGTCCCAGGTTGAGAATGGCCCGCACTCCGTGCTCGCGTTCGTCCTCGGCGACGACCGCCGCCTTGCCGGCGCAGCTCGTTTCGATGGCGGTGGTCAGTGCCGCCTGGTCCCGGGTCAGCAATCGGTCTGCGTTGCCTTGCAGCCAGCGATAGAATTCCCGATCGCGGATCAATCCGTATTTGACCACTTCGGCCAGCCCGGCGGACAGTTCCCGGTCCGGCAGGGTCTGCAGGGTGTCGGTATCGATGAGCACGCAGCAGGGCTGGTAGAAGGCGCCGATCATGTTTTTGCCCAGCGCATGGTTTACCCCGGTCTTGCCGCCCACCGAGGAGTCGACCTGGGACAGCAGCGTGGTGGGCACCTGGACCAGCCTGACCCCGCGCATGTAACTGGCGGCGGCAAAACCGGTCAGGTCGCCCACTACCCCGCCCCCCACCGCCACCAGCGTGGTGTCGCGCTGGTGGCCCTCGGCCAGCAGCCGGTCGAACACGGTCTGCAGGGTGGCCAGGGTCTTGAACTGCTCCCCGTCGGGCAGCACGATCTCGGTAATCAGGCTGCGCTCGCCCAGGGCCGCCCGCACCCGCTCCACGTAGAGCGGGGCCACCGTTTCATTGCTGACCACGGCTACCTGCCGGCCGGCCACGTGCCCGGACAACAGGGCGCTGTCGGAGAACAGGTCCCGGCCGATGTAGATCGGATAGCTGTCTTCCCCCAGTTCCACCTGCAAGGTGCGCATACTCATTCCGGGCCTCCCTGGTCCTGGTACTGTGCCTCGATGATCCGGGCCAGATCCCGGGCGGAGGAGAGCAGGTCCGCGCGCCTGCTGGAGGTGTTCACGTGCGCCACGTAATCGGCCGCCTGCCGGTACAGCGGATCCCTGACCGCCATCAGCTCGCGCAGGGTCTGCTCTGGATTCTCCGTCTGCAACAGGGGCCGCCGCCGGCTGTCGCGAGTGCGGGCAAACTGCTCCTCGACGGGAGTATACAGATAAATCACGAAGCCCCGCGCAGCCAATAGCTGACGGTTCTCGCGGCGCAGCACCGCACCTCCCCCGGTGGCGAGGACGATGTCCCGGCGTTGGGTCAGGTCCTCCAGCACCCGGGATTCCCAGTCCCGGAAGCGGTCTTCCCCCTCCACGTCAAAAATCCAGGAAACGCTGGCCCCGGCGCGGGCTTCTATCTCCTCGTCGCTGTCCACAAAGGCCAACCCCAGTTGACTGGCCAGTACCTTGCCGATGCTGGTTTTCCCCGCCCCCATGGGGCCGATCAGAAAAATCCGCCGATGCCTGTACATGATTCAGTTCCCCAGCGTCCGGGCGAGAATTCGCGGTGTGATAAAGATCAGGGTTTCGGTCTTGGCCTGACGGGCCGTATTGTTCCTGAACAACCTGCCCAGGTAGGGAATATCTCCCAACACGGGCACTTTGGCTACCGAATCGACGTCTTCGGTGCGAAATACGCCACCCAGGACCACAGTTTCCCCGTTGCCGACCAGCACCTGGGTGGCCAGCCGGGTGGTGTCGATGGACGGGATGAACCCTCCCTGGCCGCTGGGCACCAGGTCGCCCAGGGAGTCCTGGTTGATCGCCAGGTCCAGCAGGATGTGGTCATCCGGCGTGATATTGGGGGTTACCTCCAGCGCCAGCACAGCCTCCCGGAACGAAGTGGTGGTCTCGCCGTTTGAGGAACTCTCCTGAAACGGAATTTCGGTGCCCGACTTGATGGTCGCCATCTGTTTGTCCCCGGTAATCACCTTGGGCTGCGATATCACCTCACCGGTGCCGGAGTGTTCCAGGGCCGACAGCTCGGCGCCCAACAACAGGTCGGCGCTGGTGTACCCGACGGCGATACCGCTGGTGGCGGACGACACTCCCAGGTCGACCAGCAGGGCCGCGGGGAAGTTCACGCCGGGCCGCCCGGCAGCATTCGCTTCATCGAGTTCCCCTGTCCTGTTCCATATCCCGGACACCCATGTTACCTCATCGCCGCTGCCGCCGGCGCCAGCGCCTCCCCAGCGGATGCCCAGGCTCTGCGCCACGTCGGACTGCACGATGACGATACGGGCCTCGATCATGACCTGGCGAATGGGTACGTCGATGCGTTGTATCAGGTCCCGAATTCCCGCCAGCCGGGCCGCCGTATCGGTGATCAATACGGCGTTGGTGCGCTGGTCCAGCGCCACCGAACCGCGCGCCGAGATCAGGGCGTCGCCGTCGCCGCCGGTACTTCCGAGCAGTTCCACCACATCCGCTGCCCTCGCATAGCGAATCTGCAGGAACGCGGTCTCCAGCGGCGCCAGCTCGGCCAGTTGGCGGTTGGCTTCGATCTGCTGGCGCTCGCGTTCGGCAATCTCCTCCACCGGCGCCACCATCAGCACGTTGCCGACCCGGCGCTGGTCCAAGCCCCGGGTTTTCAATACCAGTTCCAGGGCCTGGTCCCAGGGTACGTCCTGCAGGCGCAGGGTAATGTTGCCGGTTACGGTGTCGCTGGCCACCAGGTTGAGCTGGGTGAAATCGGCGATCAACTGCAGCACCGCCCGCACCTCGATGTCCTGGAAATTCAGGGACAGGCGCTCGCCGCCATAGGTGGCGGCCTCCTCCGGCACGCCGTCGGCGACGACTTCCGGCTGCCCGCGGCCGGCTGCAACCTCCCGCAGCCGGTAGTCGCGCTGGTCGTCGCGCACCTCCACCAGCAGCGCCTGCCCCTGGACCCGGGTCCGGTGGGGCGCCAGCCTGACCAGCTCCACTGCCAGGCGGGCGCCGCTGCCGCTTCCCAGCACCTGCACCGCGCTGATATTGCCTCGCGACAGGGTGAAACGGCTGTGCTCCAGGGCAATGCCCACATTGGCAAAATCCAGTACGAAGCGAGGCGGGTCCGGGGTCACGTAGACGCTGGGCTGCACCGGCCGGCCGCTGAATTCCAGCCTGATGGCGCTGAAATTCTGCTCTCCCTGGGGAAAGCTGATGTGGCGGATGACTGCGTTCGTCTGCGCCGTGCCGGCCGCGGACAGGCCCATCAGCAGGGTGGTTAGCAGGAGCCGGCAACGGATCATTTCAGGGACCTCGCAATTCGATCATTCTGGGCCTTTGCACCCAGCCGTCGTTGCCGTCGGCGATGACCTCGATGGCCACCACATGGGTGCGGGTGATCTCCACCACCCGGCCGTGGTTGTGACCCAGGTAGTGCCCGACCCGCACCCGGTGCACCCCACCCAGGGGGTCTTCGATCAGCGACCAGTCCCGTCCCTCCAGGGACAGGCTGCCGACCATGTTGAGCGCGGCAATTGCGTACTGTTCCAGCAGTTCGGAGGGGCGCTGGAAATCTGGCGGCGCCGCCACCGCCGATTGCAGGTGGGCGTAATTGCCCAGGCCATTGGGCCGGCCGAAGGGGGTGCGAAGGGCGCTGGCGCCGTAGGCAAAGGCGGGTTGCGACAAAAACGGCGGCACCGGCTCCAGTGCCCCGCTGGGGCGGGCGCGCTTCTCCGCCATGAACCGGTCCAGGTCGCCGAAGCGGTCCGTGTCGCAGTGGACCAGGGCCAGGCTGGCCAGGGCGATCGCGAGCTTGCGGCCGGTCACGTCTACAACTCCTGGTAGCGATAGGTCTTGGCGGTAATTTTCATCTTCAGCAGGGCGTGCCTGCTGTCGCCCTGCCGAATGCTGAATTCGTGCAGGGTGACGATCCGCGACAGGCCGGCGATGGCGCTGACAAAGGCGGCGAAGTCGTGGTAGGAACCGCTGGCGGCGATCTCGATGGGCAACTCGATGTGGAATTCCCGCGCCACTTCGGGCTGCAGGTCGATGCTGGCAAACTCCAGGCCGTTGCGCACCCCCGCCTGGGTGATGTCTTCCAGCAGGCCCGGCACCTCGGTGTCGCCGGGCAACTGGTTGACCAGCAGTGCGAAGGAGTCTTCCATTGCCGCCATCTGCTGCCGGTGGGCATCCAGGTTGGCGGCCTGAAAGGCCTTCTGTTCGAACACCTGCTTCAACTCGGCTTCCCGGTTCATGGCCTGCTGCAACCCCAGTTGCAGCTTCTGCAGGTGGTAGAAGTAGCCGGGGGTCAGCACCGCGAGCAGGACCAGCGCCCAGGCCAGCGCCCTGACCGGCAACGGCCAGGCCCCGACATTGTCAAAATCGAGTTCATCGAGGTTGAAATCCCGCATCTTGCGCAGCGTGGGGGTGCCGGCCACGGTCTAACCCTCCCCACCGGAAGCGTGTTCCAGCCGCACCGTCATGGTGAAAACGGCGGCCTGTTCGCCGTAATCCGGCTCCGCTTTCATGCCCTCCAGGTTGGGCACCCGGAACCAGTCGGAGGCCTCCAGGCGGCGCATCAGACTGGCTACCTGCTGGTGGTCCTGGGCGACACCGGTGAGCTGGATGACGCGGTGATCGGCCTCCAGTTCGGTATAGAAAACGCCCTCCGGCAAGGTGCGCACCAATTGGTCCAGAATTCGCACAATCACCGGACGGTTGCCCTGCAGCGCCTGAATCACCTGCATGCGCTGCAGCAATTGGGCGCGTTTTTGTTGCAGGCCGAGAATCTCCACCACCTGCCGGTCCAGGGTTTCGATACTGGCGCTGAGGTAGTTGTTGCGATGCTGCTGGTGCTGGAGCCGGGTCATGAACAGAAAGTGCAGGGCGAGGACGATCAGCGCCCCCACTACGGCGGACGCGCCCAGCACCAGCAGGAATTCACGCTTCAGCTCGGCGCGGCGCTGCTCGCGCCAGGGCAGCAGGTTGATGTTCGGCATCAGTCAAAGCTCCGCAGCGCCAGGCCACAGGCGATCAGCAGCGCGGGGGCGTTGGCGTCCAGGGCCTGGCGGTCGAGCGGGGCGGCGAGTTCCATCCCGGAGAAGGGGTTGGCCACCGTGCAGGGCGTCGCCATCTGGGTCTCCACCAGTTGCTGCAATCCGGACGTGGCCGCGGCCCCGCCGGCCAGTACGATGTGGTTCACGGCACGGTGGTTACTGGAGGAAAAAAAGAACTGCAGGGCCCGCTCGAGTTGCTGAATCACGCTGACCCGGAACGGTTCCAGCAGCGCGGGCGGCAGCTCCCCGTTCCGTATCGCCAGATCCGCTTCCCGCGCCGACAGGCCGTGCCGGGCCATGGCGGCTTCGGTCAACGAGCGGCCACCGAACAACTGGTCCCGGGTGTACAGTGTGCGGCCGTTGCCGAGGACGCTGAAGGTGGTGGTAGTGGCGCCGATATCCAGCAGCGCCACCAGGTCCCGGGCCGCGGCGGGCAGTTGCCGGTCGACCAGCACAAAGGCCCTTTCCATGGCGTGGGACTGCAGGTCCACTACTTTGGCCTGCAGCCCGGCCGCGGTGATGGCCTGCACCCGGTCGGCAATGGTATCGCGGCGACAGGCTGCCAGCAGGACCTGTACCTGCCCTGGACTGTCCGGCATGGGCCCCTGTATCTCAAAGTCGATGGCGACTTCCTCCAGCGGGTGGGGGATGTACTGGCCGGCTTCCAGGGCCAACTGGATTTCCATCTCGTCTTCGCTGAGCCCGGTGGGCATGGCGATGGCCCGGGTGAAGACCGAAGTACCCGTCACCGCTGCCGCCGCGGTCTGCAACTGGGTGCCGGAGCGCACCAGCAGCTCGCGAATGGTCGCCGCCACCCCGTCCACGTCCTGCACGCTGGCCTCCACCACGGCGTCCCGGGGCAGGGCGTTGAGGCCGTGGCTCTCCACCTGGTAGCCCGTGCCGCTGCGGCTCAATTCCAGCAGTTTGACGCTGCTGGAACCGATGTCCAGGCCCAACATGGCGGCAGGTTTTTTCTTGCCAAACACGACACTCCTCCACGCTCCATACCAATCGGCAATCGAATCCAAAAAAGCATATAATCGGGGCTTCCCCTGGCTCTGTCAGGCGCCGGTCATGACGGCCACCTACCCATGAATACAGTGCGCTTCCTGCTTTTTCGCCTGATTCCCGCAGCCCTTCTTGCCTCGCTGTTGCTGTGTGTCGGGGTATACCTGTATTTAAGCCCACAATTGCCATCTGTCGAGGTGTTGCGCGACGTAAAATTGCAAATTCCCATGCGGGTATACACCCGGGACGGTCAGTTGATCGGCCAGTTCGGGGAACAGAAGCGCAACCCGCTGCCCTTTGCCGAGGTGCCGCCACAATTTGTGCAGGCTTTGCTGGCGGCCGAAGACGACGGTTTTTTCGCCCACCCCGGGGTCTCCATGCGCGGCCTGCTGCGGGCCGTAAAGGATCTGGTCCTGACCGGAGAAAAGGGTTCCGGCGGCAGCACCCTGACCATGCAGGTGGCGCGCAACTACTTTCTGACCCAGGAGCGCAGCTTCACTCGCAAGTTCAAGGAAATCCTGCTCTCGCTGCAAATCGAAAGGAGCCTGAACAAGGAGCAGATATTCGAGTTGTACTTCAACCGCATCTTTCTCGGCCACCGGGCCTACGGTTTTGAAGCCGCCGCCCAGGTGTACTACGGCAAGCCCATCGGCGAGTTGAACCTGGCCCAGATGGCCATGCTGGCGGGTTTGCCCAAGGCCCCCTCCAACTCCAACCCGATCTCCAACCCCGAGCGGGCGCTGCAGCGCCGGGACTGGATCCTGGGCCGCATGCTGGAACTCGAGTACATCGATGCCGCCGCCTGGGAGTTGGCGGCCGGTGCCCCGGTCTCGGCTGAGCTGCACGGCTACAAACTGGATCTCAACGCCCCCTACGCCGCGGAAATGGCCCGTCACGAGGTCATCCAGCGCTTTGGCCTGGAGGCGTACAGCGACGGTTTCCAGGTCTTTACCAGCATCGATTCCCTGCTCCAGCAGGCGGCCAACACCGCCGTGCGGGACGGCATTGGCGCCTACGACCAGCGCCACGGCTACCGGGGTCCGGAACGACAGCTCGGGCCGCCCGGGGAGACGACCGAACCCTGGCTTGCGGTGCTGGGGCAGACCGCCACTGTCGGCGGGCGCTTCCCCGCCATCGTCACCGCGGTGGCGGAGGATCACCTGCAGGTATTGCTCGGCGACGGCAGCGAGGCGCAGTTGCCCTGGGACAACGGCCTGCGCCAGGCCCGCCCCTACCTCAGTGAAAACCGGCGTGGCCGCGCTCCCCGGACCCCTGCCGAAGGGTGGGCGGAGGGTGACCTGATCCGCCTGACGCGAGACGAGGATGACAGTCTGCGGCTGACCCAGGTGCCCGACGTTCAGGCGGCACTGATCTCCCTGGACGCCCACACCGGCGCCACTCTCAGCGTGGTAGGCGGTACCGATTTTGAAATCAGCAAGTTCAACCGCGCCATCCAGGCGGCCCGCCAACCGGGCTCCAGTTTCAAGCCCTTCCTCTATTCGGCGGCCCTGGCCAACGGCTTTTCCGCCGCCAGCATCATCGATGACGCCCCGGTGGTGTATGAAGATGCGACGTTGGAGGATGTGTGGCGGCCGCGCAACGATGATGGAAAATTTCATGGACCGGTCCGCCTGCGCTGGGCGCTGACCAAATCGCGCAACCTGGTTTCCATCCGCCTGCTGCAACAACTGGGGATCGGCACCGCCGTCGACTATGTGGCCCGCTTCGGCTTCGAAATCGACCGCGCCTCCGCCGACCTGTCATTCGCCCTGGGCACCCAGGTGGTCACCCCCCGGCAGCTTGCCACCGCCTACGCCAGCTTCGCCAACGGTGGCTTCCGGGTGGAGCCCTGGCTGGTGCAGCGAGTCGAGGATATCGATGGCGCCGAGCTGTTTCGCGCCAGGCCCGCAGTGGTTTGCCCGGATTGCGAGAGTCATCCCCGGGAGCAGGACCGGGAACTGAGCATGGAAGAGATTCTCGCCGGGGCGCGGCCGCCGGCCGAGCGCATCCTGGATGCCGCTACCGCCTTCATCGTCGACAGCATCCTGCGCGATGTCATCCGCCTGGGTACGGGGCGCCGGGCGCTGGTGCTGCAGCGCAGCGACATTGCCGGCAAGACCGGCACCACCAACGGCCCCACCGACGCCTGGTTTTCCGGTTACAACCCCGACCTCGTGACCACGGCATGGGTGGGCTTCGATAAGAATTCGCCGCTGGGCAACAACGAGTTCGGCGGTGTGGCGGCGCTTCCCATCTGGATCGATTTCATGCGCGTGGCACTGGCGGGCAAGCCCGAGAGAGCCCGGCAGATTCCGCTGGGCGTGGTCAACGTACGCATCGATCCGAAGACCGGCCTGCCGGCCCGCTCCGGTCAGGCCGACGCCATCTTCGAGTATTTCCCGGCCGGCCAGGTGCCGACCCGAAACGGCACGGCCGACGCCGCCGGGGAGGGGCGGCGTGCCGATGCGGATTTGCGCAAGGAGTTGTTCTGAAGGGGGAAGCGCAGGGCCTCAGTCAGCGGCGCCGCGCTTGCCGAAGCGCTTGTTGAAGCGGTCGACCCGACCGCCGCTGTCGACGATCTTCTGTTTGCCGGTGAAGAACGGGTGGCACTGGGAGCAGACATCGATATGGATGTCCCGGCACAGGGTGGAACGGGTTATGACCACGTTGCCGCAACTGCAGGTCGCGGTGATTTCACCGTACTCTGGATGGATTTCCGCTTGCATGATCAAATCCCTCTCGGCCCCGCCGCCGGCAGCGTTTCGCGCACGATGGGCTGCCGCCAAAAAACAGG
Organism: uncultured Alteromonadaceae bacterium; assembly: GCA_964620555.1. GTDB lineage: Bacteria > Pseudomonadota > Gammaproteobacteria > Pseudomonadales > Halieaceae > JAPOQD01. The sequence continues at coordinate 14,266 of CAZUGZ010000022.1, read as the reverse complement.
CGCGCATAGTAGGCAAATGCAGCGCGATGCGCAACCGGTTTGCTACACTGGATGATCGTTGACGTCATTGGAACCGGCCCTGGCCTCCCATGTCCATTTTCCGCCTTGCGGTCGCCTCGCCACTGCACAGCCTGTTCGACTATTACCCTCCCGAGGCGCTGGATTCGGCCCAGCTCGCCGCGGTGCAGCCGGGCACCCGCATCCGGGTGCCATTCGGTCGCCGCACCAGTTGCGGGATCCTGGTGGAGCAGGTGGCCGAGGCCGCGGTAGCCGAGGAGCAACTGCGGGCAGCCGAGGAAATTCTCGACCAGCAGCCGCTGATCAACGGGGCGCTGCTGGAACTTTGCCTGTGGGCCGCCGCGTATTACCACCACCCACCGGGGGAGGTATTGCGCTCCTGTCTGCCGCCCTCGCTGCGCAGGGGTCAGCCCTACCGGCCGGCCCTGCAGACCCGCTGGCGTCTGAGCACCGCGGGCAAGGGCCTGCCCGAGGGCGCCCCGCGGCGGGCCCCGAAGCAGGCCCGCCTGCTCGCCCTGCTGCGCGAAGCCGGCTCGGCTGGCTTCGACGACATCGAGCGGGCCGGCATCTCGCGGGCGGTACTGAAGGAGGTGGCCGGCAAGGGCCTGCTGGAAGAGGTGCAGGAGGCGCCCGCGCCGACCCGGGCAGTGCCGCGACCCGGCCTGGAGCTGAACGGGGAACAGCGCGCCGCGGTGCAAGCCGTGGCCGCCAGCCTGGGCCGCTTCCGCTGCTTCCTGCTGGAGGGCATCACCGGTAGCGGCAAGACCGAGGTCTACCTGCAACTGATCGGCCGCGTGCTGGACCGGGGGCAGCAGGCCCTGCTGCTGATTCCGGAAATCGGTCTGACCCCCCAGACCCTGCAACGATTCCAGCGCCGCTTCGACGCCAACATCGTGGTACTGCACTCCAACCTCTCCGACGCCGCGCGCGCCCGGGCCTGGGACGACGCGCGCAGCGGCCGCGCCCATATCGTGCTGGGAACCCGCTCGGCAATCTTTGCCAATCTCGCCAATCCCGGCCTGATCGTGGTGGACGAAGAACACGATCAATCGTTCAAGCAACAGGACGGATTCCACTATTCGGCCCGCGATGTGGCGGTGAAACGAGGTTCGCTCGAGCAGGTGCCGGTGGTGCTGGGCTCGGCGACGCCGAGCCTGGAAAGCCTGGCCAACGCCGAACGGGGCCGGTACCGTCCGTTGCGGCTCAGCCAGCGGGCCACCAGCGCCAGCCTGCCGAGCTTCGGCACGCTGGACATCCGCCGGGCTCCGCTGCAGGCGGGGTTGTCGGAGCAACTGCTGACCGCCATGGCCGCGCACCTGGCGGACGGCAACCAGGTGTTGCTGTTCCTCAACCGGCGCGGCTATGCCCCGACCCTGCAGTGCCACGACTGTGGTTTCGTGGCGGGTTGCCGCCACTGCGATGCACGCCTGGTGCTGCACCGCAGGGCGGCACAGTTGCGCTGCCACCACTGTGACTGGTACACCCCCGTGTACCGGGAATGCCCCGCCTGCCGTAGTCGGCGGTGGATGGTTTCCGGCCTCGGAACCGAGCAGATCGAAGAGGCACTGCTGGTGCAGTTTCCCGGCTATCCGATCTACCGGGTGGACCGGGATTCCATGCAGCGGCGCGGCGCCATGGATGCCGTTTTTGAAACGGTCAGCGGCGGCGCCCCGTGCATTCTTCTGGGCACGCAGATGCTCACCAAGGGCCATCATTTTCCCGAAGTCACCCTGGTGGGCCTGGTCGATGTGGACGGGGCCCTGTTCAGCCCCGATTTCCGCGGACCCGAACGTCTCGGGCAACTGCTGACCCAGGTTTCCGGCCGGGCCGGCCGCGAGCAGAAACCCGGCCACGTGCTGCTGCAAACCCACTTCCCCGACCACCCCTTGTTGCAGACCCTGCTGCGCGAGGGCTACGGGAAGTTCGCCAGGGGTTTGCTGGAACAGCGCCGTTCCAGCGGCATGCCGCCGTTCGGCCACCTGCTGCTGCTGCGCGCCGAGGCCGCCCAGGCCGAGCCGGCACAGCGCTTTCTCGAGCGGCTGCGCGATCAACTGCAACACCAGGTGCGCGGCGGGCCGGAAGACGGCCGGCAAGGCGTGTTCACCTGCATCGGTCCGCTGCCTTCCCCCCTGTCCAGACGCAAAGACCGCTTTCGCTGCCAACTGCTGGTGCTGGCCGGCACCCGCCAGGCCGCCCAGCGCTGTGCGCGGCAACTGCTGGAGCTGGTGCAGGCCCAGCCCCCCGGCAGGGGCCTGCGCTGGTCGCTCGATGTGGACCCCCAGGACATGATGTAAGCGCCCCTCACCAACACCTCGTGGCGACAGAGCGTTCGTGGTTGTTTTGTCGTTCAATGGGCCATCCATGGCCCATCCCGCGTCCGTCCATGGCGCTATTCACTCCAAAACAACCCACGAACACTCTGTCGTTGCAACCGGCAGGGGCGGCGCTGGATCAGTATGCGAAGCCTCATAAAGCGTGGCTCGGGATGAACGTATGCTGCATTGGCAGCCCGCTCGATTGTGAACGCCACCATTCGGCAGATACTGCCCACGGCCACGCAGAGGCGGAGCATAGCTGATGCAGTGACGCCCCCCTGACTGAACGCCCCTCATCGAGGCTCTGTGGGCTGGCATCCGGCGGCTTTTCAATGACGACCAATGGTGGCGGCGGTTATACTGACGGGTGTGAAGGAGCAAGTGACAGAACTGATCGGCGCGGCGCTGGCGGCGCTGGCCGCGGAGGGCAAAGTGCCGGTCGAAGCGCCGGCGGGCATTCACCTGGAGCGCAGCCGGGACCCGGCCCACGGTGACCTGGCCAGCAATGTCGCTCTCACCCTGGCCGGCCCCGCCGGCCTGCCGCCGCGGGAGCTGGCGCGCCTGATTTGCGCCGCCCTGCCGGACTCCCCGCTGGTCGACCGGACCGAAATTGCCGGGCCCGGCTTCATCAACTTTTTTCTGTCCGCTGCCGGACGGCACTCCATCGTGGCCCGGGTCCGGCAACAGGGAGCGGCATTCGGCCGCAGCGCCGAGGGCGCCAACCGGCCGGTGCAGGTGGAATTCGTCTCCGCCAATCCCACCGGTCCCCTGCACGTCGGGCACGGCCGCGGCGCCGCCGTCGGGGACTGCATCGCCCGCCTGCTGGAGGCCACCGGCTGGCAGGTGACCCGCGAGTTCTACTACAACGACGCCGGGCGGCAGATCGACAACCTGGCCCGCTCGGTACAGGCCCGCTGCCGCGGTCTGGAACCGGGCGACCCGAACTGGCCCGACGACGCCTATCGCGGCGACTATCTGCTGGAGGTTGCCGATGCCTACCTCGGCAATCAACTGGTCGAAGCCACCGACCGCCAGGTGCGGGGCGCGGGCGACCCGGAAAACCTGGCTGCCATCCGCGAGTTCGCAGTGGCCTTTCTGCGCCGCGAGCAGGACCTGGACCTGCAGGCCTTCGCAGTGGACTTCGACGTGTTTTTTCTGGAGTCGTCCCTCTACGATTCCGGCGCGGTGCAAGCTACCCTGAACAAACTCGAGGCCGCCGGCCACACCTTCGAGCAGGATGGCGCGGTATGGCTGCGCAGCACGGATTTCGGCGACGACAAGGACCGGGTCATGCGCAAGAGCGACGGCGGCTACACCTATTTCCTGCCCGATGTCGCCTATCACCACGACAAGTGGGAGCGCGGCTTCCGGCGGGTGATCAACGAACAGGGCGCCGACCACCACAGTACCGTGACCCGGGTGCGGGCCGGTCTGCAGGCTTTGGATGTGGGGATTCCCGAGACCTGGCCCGAGTACGTCCTGCACCAGATGGTGACCGTGACGCGGGGCGGCGAGGAAGTCAGGATTTCCAAGCGGGCCGGAAATTATGTCAGTCTGCGCGATCTGATCGACGAAGTCGGGCGCGATGCCACCCGCTATTTCCTGGTGGCGCGGGCGCCCGCTTCCCAATTGACCTTCGATATCGACCTGGCATTGATGCAGAACAACGACAATCCGGTTTACTATATCCAGTACGCCCACGCCCGGGCCTGCAGTGTGTTTCACAAGGCGAACAGCAAAGGGCTGGAATGGGACGCGGAGGCCGGGCTGCAGGGCCTGCCGCTGCTGATCGAGGACCACGAAAGCGCGATCATGAAAAAGCTGGAACAGTTTCCGGAAGTGGTGTCGGTGGCCGCCCAGCGGCTGGAGCCGCACCGCATCGCCCACTGCCTGCGCGAACTGGCGGCGGATTTCCACTCCTGGTACAACGCCCACCAGATCCTGCTGCCGAACCCGGCACTGCGCAATGCCCGGCTGGCGCTGGTGGCCGCGGTGCGGCAGGTGCTGGTCAACGGGCTCGCCCTGCTGGGTGTGTCCGCGCCCGAGAGCATGTAACGGTGGCGCGGGAATCTGCCAGACAGCGTCGCCAGCGGGGCGCCAGTAAAACCCGGGTACACGCGGCCGGGCGCAGCAAAGCGAGCAGCAGTGGCGGCAGCACCCGGCCCATGGGCTGGTTCCTGTCGGGCATGCTGTGCGGGGCGTTCGGGATGGTGCTGCTGTGGCTGGCGGTCCAGCGCCCGGAAGTGGAGGAGACCGTGGAGCGGGTTACCGAGGCCACCCTGGGCTCCGAGGAGAGACCCAAGCCGCGCTTCGATTTCTACACCCTGTTGCCCGAGCAGACCCTGGACCTGGCCGAGAGCGAAGGTCCCGCAGTGACGACGGCCCCGCCGCCCCCGGCCGTCCCGCCCCCGGCAGACACCGGGCAGCCACAACCGGCTGCACAACCCCCGGTGGTCGAGCAGACCGACCGCTTCCTGCTGCAGGCGGGCTCATTCCGTCAGGCCAGGGATGCCGACAGCCGGAATGAGCCCGCCTGCAGCAGGAAGCGGTCGGACTCATTCCGTCAGGCCAGGGATGCCGACAGCCGGCGCGGCCAGTTGATCCTGCTGGGGTTGACCGCCAGGGTCGAAGAAACCACGGACCAGGGCGGCGCCGCCGACGGCCGCTGGTTCCGGGTCTACGTCGGGCCGTTCGATTCACTGACCAAGCTTGCCGACGCCCGCAACCTGACTGCCCAGGCCGGCATAGACACGCTCATCAAACAGTGGAAACCGCCCCCCCAGGGCTGATGTGAGGTCGAGGGCCGTGGAACAATACCGAGGTACTACGATTCTTTCCGTGCGTCGCGACCAGCGGGTGGTGATTGGCGGGGACGGGCAGGTGTCGCTTGGCAACACCGTGATGAAGGGCAACGCCCGCAAGGTTCGGCGCCTCTACCAGGACAAGGTGCTGGCGGGCTTTGCCGGTGGCACCGCGGACGCCTTCACCCTGTTCGAATTATTCGAGGCGCAACTGGAAAAGTACCAGGGCCACCTGGTGCGGGCTTCGGTGGAACTGGCCAAGGCCTGGCGCACCGAGCGCACGCTGCGCCGCCTGGAGGCGTTACTGGCGGTGGCCGACCGGGACACCTCGCTGATCGTCACCGGCAGCGGCGACGTCATCGAACCGGAAGACAACCTCATCGCCATCGGCTCGGGTGGCGCCTACGCCCAGGCGGCGGCCCGCGCCCTGCTGGACCACACCGAGCTCAGTGCACTGGAAATCGTCGAACGGAGTCTGGGCATCGCCGCGGATATCTGCATCTACACCAACCACAATCGTAGCGTCGAGGAACTCGACTGTTCCAGGGACTGATATGTCGAACATGACCCCCAGAGAAATCGTCCACGAACTGGACCGGCACATCATCGGCCAGGACGAGGCCAAGCGCGCCGTGGCCATTGCCCTGCGGAACCGCTGGCGGCGCATGCAGCTCGACGAGGAACTGCGCACCGAGATCACCCCCAAGAACATTCTCATGATCGGCCCCACCGGGGTCGGCAAGACGGAGATTGCCCGGCGCCTGGCGAAGCTCGCCAATGCGCCCTTCATCAAGGTGGAGGCCACCAAGTTCACCGAAGTGGGCTACGTGGGGCGCGATGTGGAATCCATCGTTCGCGACCTGGTGGACGTGGCGGTGAAAATGCTGCGCGAGCAGGAAATGGAAAGGGTCCGGTTCCGCGCCGAGGAATCCGCCGAAGAGCGCATTCTCGACGTGCTGCTGACCCCGGCAAGGGGCCAGCAGCAGAACGACGATTCCGGGACCCGCCAACTGCTGCGCAAGAAGCTGCGCGAGGGCGAACTGGATGAACGGGAAATTGAAATTGAACTGAGCAGCACCCCGGTGGGAGTGCAGATCATGGCGCCTCCGGGAATGGAGGAGATGACCAACCAGTTGCAGGGCATGTTCTCCAACCTGGCCGGCCAGCAGTCCACCACCCGCACCCTGAGCGTCAAGCAGGCCCTGGACAAACTCTGCGACGAGGAGGCGGCGCGCCTCATCAACGAGGACGAAATCAAGCAGCAGGCGGTGCAGAGCGCCGAAGAGACCGGCATCGTCTTTCTCGACGAACTCGACAAGGTGGCCAAGCGCACCGAGACCGCCGGCGCGGACATCTCCCGCGAGGGAGTGCAAAGAGATCTGCTGCCCCTGATCGAGGGCTCCACCATCAGCACCAAGCACGGCATGATCAAGACCGACCACATCCTGTTCATTGCCTCGGGGGCCTTTCACCTGTCCAAGCCCTCTGACCTGATTCCCGAGTTGCAGGGGCGCCTGCCCATCCGGGTGGAACTGGCCGCCCTGACCGCGGACGATTTTCAGCGCATTCTTACCGAGCCCCACGCCTCCCTCACTGACCAGTACCAGGCTCTGCTGGAAACCGAGGGTCTGCACCTGCGCTTCGACCAGGCGGGCATCCGCCGCATCGCCGAAATCGCCTGGCACGTGAATGAGCGCACCGAGAATATCGGTGCCCGCCGACTGCACACGGTGATGGAACGATTGCTGGAAGAGGCTTCTTTCAACGCCGCCGACAGCAGCCTGTCGAACAGCGAGCTGCTGGTGGACGAAGCCTACGTGGACGAGCACCTGGGCGAACTGAGCAAAGATGACGACCTGTCCCGCTTCATTCTGTAGCGATATCGGGGCGGCTTCGTGAAAGTTCCCGTTGCCGTCCATCTCCATCGCCGCTCCCGGGAACTCGAACTGCGCTACGGCGACGACGAGAGCTACCGCCTGAGTTGTGAGCTGCTGCGCGTAGTGTCCCCCTCGGCCGAGGTGCGGGGCCATGGCGAGGGCCAGGAAGTGCTGCAGACCGGCAAGAAAAACGTCGCCATCGAGGAAATCAGGCCAGTGGGCAAATATGCCCTGCAACTGGTTTTCGACGATGGCCACGATACCGGGCTCTACAGTTGGGATTACCTGTACGACCTGTGTGTCAACCGGCAACAACGCTGGGACGACTACCTGGAGCGGCTGCACCAGGCCGGCGCCAGCCGCGACCCGGACGTGCAGGTGGTGCGGGTTGGCCTGTAGCCTTCGCCGCGCGTCGTGCCGTCCATGTGGGCTTATCCACCGCGGTCTGTTGATAAGCTGGGACTAACCCGCCCTTCTGACCCGCCGCCAAAATTCTGGGTTCTTCCTGTGCATAAGATCGTCGCCATTGTCTTCTGCATAGTGTCCGCGGGCGCCTTCGCGCAGGTTCGGGACAACGTCCTGGAGGAAGTCGTGGTGCGCGGCGAACTCGGCAGCCAGCCGGGCGAGGCGGTGGATTCGGTATTCGGCTTCGGCAAGTCGATCCTGGAGACTCCGCGTTCGGCCTCGAGCATCAGCGAAGCGATGATCCGGCGCTTCGACATGCGCGATATCGACGAACTCGTGGCGCTGGCGCCGGGCACCTTCACCCAGTCTTTCTTCGGGGTGGCGGGCTCGCTGGACATCCGCGGCACACCGGGCGAGAGCTATTTCCGGGGCATGCGCCGGCTGGAAAATCGCGGCAACTACCCGACGCCCATCGGCGCCGCGAGCCGCATCGACATCGTGCGGGGACCGGCATCGCCCATTTTCGGCCCGGCCAAGATGGGTGGCTACATGAATTTCACGCCGCTGTCGGCGCGTGCCGAGGAGACCGGCGAGCTGATGACCGGAACCACCGGCGGTGTCGAACTCGGTGCCGGAAGCTGGGACAAGCGCACGCTGAGTGCCGAGGTCGGCGGCCCGGCGCGGCTCGGGGGCAGGGAGTTCGGCTACTACCTGTACGCGGAACGCGAGGATTCCGGCAGCTATTATCGCGACAGCGCCGGCCTCGACCAGACACTCGTGCAGGCCTCCTTCGACGTCGACGCCAGTGACGCAGTGCACCTGGAGTTCGGCGCGATGCTTCACGAGGTCGGCGTCACCGAGGTGGCGGGCTGGAACCGCCTGACCCAGGACCTCATCGACCACGGCGCCTACGTCACCGGCAGCCCGCCGCCGCTGGACGCCGATGGCGACGGGCGCATCTCCCACCAGGAATTCGATGTCGACGGCGACGGCTTCAGCGACCTCATTCCCTTCGCCCAGGGTCTGGTACCGGGCACCCAGTCCCCGCTCACGCCCTCGGCCGGCGGCGACTGCGCGATCGGCGACGTACCCGTCTCCGATTGCCATCCGGGTCTGCTCGGGCTGGTGAACCCCGGCGTGGCCACGCTCGACGAAAGCCAGGTGCTGGTCAGCCCCGATGACGTCATCCAGTCGGATGTCGTCACGCTCTACTTCGATGTGCTGGTCGACCGGCAGGATGGCCCCTGGAAGTGGAAGAATCAGTTGTTCTACGAGTACTACGACAACTTCAACCAGGCGACCTACGGCTTCTCCCAGTTTCACGACACCTGGGTGATCGAAGACCGGCTGGTGGCCCAGGCGAGGTTCCGGCCGGGCGCAGCCACGGTCGACGTGCAATGGTCGCCGTCGCTGCGCTATACCAGCTTCCACCACGGCGATGACTACACCAACGAGTTCTTCGACCGCCGTGACCTGACCCGGCCGGAGAGCGCGCTCGACACGCGCCTGCTGGCGACGGAACTCGATGACGATTACACCGAGTACTACCAGGGCGACTACCTGAACCTGGGGCTCGCGGGCCTCGTGGACATCACCTGGGACAACGGCTTCGGCGTGCTGGCGGGGCTCCGCTACGACGCCATCGACATGGAAAGCCGCACCCGGCCCGACAAGTTGCTGCTGCCCAGTTCCAACTCACCGTGCCTGCCGTCGGCGCCGGACTGCGTGGTCAGCGAAGCGAAGGACGAGGCCGGCGGCCTGTCGTGGAACCTGAGCCTGAGCTGGGTGAGCAACAGCGGCCTGACGCCCTACCTGACCGCCTCGCGGCAGTCGACGGTCATCGCCGGCCAGGGTGGGGAACTTTCCACGGCCAACGTGCGGAGCGGGGACGCCTTCGACAGCTCGGAACTGCTCGAAGCGGGCCTCAAGGGCAGCCTGTTCGGCAACACCCTGTACTTCGCGGTGGCGCGCTATCGCCAGGAACGCACCGACTACAACGCCCAGTCCATCGTCAACAACCAGGCGACCCGCACCGACGGATGGGAGATGGAGATGCGCTGGATTCCCGAGCCGAGGCTGCTGTTCACCCTGAGCTACACCCACATGGAAGCGATCAACCTCAATACGCTGGCCAACGGTGGACGGTTCAGCTACATCGGCGCCGACGACATCCCCGGCATTGCGCCGGACGCCTTCTATGGCGGCGCCCTCACCGGCGTCGTGGCCCGCGATGGCAAGGACGCCGCCCGTCGCGCCGGCATGCCGCGCAACGTGCTGGCCGTCACCGGCACCTGGAAACTCGGCGGCGGCGTCGCCATCAGTGCCAGTGCGGTCGATGTGGATGCCGTGGCTTCCGGCCTGTCCGGCTCGGTGGTGCTGCCGGCCTACACCCTGCTGAACCTGGGCGTGGTGTTCGAGCGCGGGCCGTGGACGTTCAACATCACGGCTCGGAACCTCACCGACGAACGCTACTTCCGCGCCAACTTCCCGAACCTGTACGGCAGCGTCATCGCGCTGCCGGAGTTGCCGAGGCACTATCGGACGTACCTCGAGTACCGCTGGTAGCGCGAGACTCCGGAAATTGGAGCGACTGTGAGAGGAAGTGACTGGGCCCGCAGCCTGCCCGCCAACGGGGGCAAACTACGGGCGGTTACGCGACCGCCCCGGGGACCGGGGCGGTATCACCTGGTGGCTTTCTACGGCGCAGACTCCTAAAAGTCCCAGATTGCGCGCAGGTAGTAGAACCCGCCGTTGAAGCTGAATGGCGAACTCTCCGGATAGACCAGCCCCGCCACTTCACCATGCGGGTTTTTCTGCGGATACTGGTCGAACACGTTCTGGGCGCCCGCCACCACCGTCCATGCGTCGGCTATGGTGAGGGCCGCCTCCACGTCGAACAGGATTTCCGATTCGGGCTCGTAGGCCACATCCCCGTCGTTGGTGGGTGCATCATAGTACTCACCGTAGTGACGCCCCCGCACCATGAACCGCCAGGGTCCCTGGGTGTGATTGAGCGTCAGGGAGAACCGGGTATCGGGTCGGCCCTTCTCGATCTGTTGCTTGAGCGTGTCGTCCACGAAGTCGGGATTGAACTCGGAGAGCTCGATATCCGACCAGTTACCCACGAGAACCAGGCTCGAGACACCACCCAGCATGTCGAATGGCAGGGTTGCTACCACATCCACCCCCTGGGCCTCGACGGTCTGCTGGTTGGAGAAGAAGCGCACCGAGGAAAAACTGCGGGCGTCGCTGACACCAGCGGCTTCCAGCGCCAGGATGTCCTCTTCGGTGACCTTGAACCGGCTGGTGAAGGCGATCCGGTCCTCGATCTCGATATTGTAGTAATCGATGGTGACATCGACCGGCCCCATTGTGATCACCGTGCCGACCGTGATGTTTACCGATTCCTCGGGCGACAACGCAACCGCGCCCTTTTGCTGGGCGATGGGGTTGGTGGGCGGCAGGGTGGCAATGTCGGACAGGAAGCCCGCGTCGAACTCGGTAGTCACGTTGCGCAGGTTCGCCTGCCCGGCGGTGGGTACCCGGAACCCGGTGCTGATGGCGCCGCGCACGGCAAAGTCGTCGGTGACCTGCAGCCGTGCGGCAAACTTGCCGTTCGTGGTGTCGCCGAAATCGTCGTAATCCTCATAGCGCACGGCGAGGCCGAGCAGCAGGTTGTCGGTCACGTTCGATTCCAGGTCGATGTAGGCCGCGACGCTTCTGCTGGTGCTCTCGCCGGCATCGCCGGGCTGGAAGCCGGGGAAGCCATTGGAGCCGATGCCGAAGCCCTGTGCCGCCAGGCCGCCTTCGCCCTGATCAATGAAATAGGAGTTGGGCTCTCCGTTCTCGATCTTGAAGGTCTCCTGCCTGCGTTCCAGGCCGGCGGCGAAGTTGACCACGCCAAAGCCCATCTCCAGCGGCTTGGAAACGTCGACGTTGACGGTCCAGTCGGTCTCGGTATAGGCCCCCGTGTCGTAGTAGACGGGGATCTCATTGCGCTGCCCCAGCAGTTGCGGATTGATGGTGTTGTAGATGTAGAACTTGGCATTGCTGCGGCCGGCCACACTGCTGACGTCGTAGTACCACCCGGAAGCGAGGGTGCCGCGGAAGCCACCGGCAATGCTGGAATCGTGCATTTTTCCGCCGAACTGCGGAGTAAAGCCGCCGGGGAATTTCTCCATCAGTGAGTAGCAGTTCGGGTTGGTAGCCAGGCCGGCGAGCAGCGACGGGTCGGCAAGCTCAGGTCTGTTGCCGTTGTCGTTGATCCGCAACAGCGGGCAGTTGCCGCTCAGATCCCCCGTCAGGTCAGCGACCTTGGCGGTGCGTGTGACACCGGCCCGATTGGTAACCGGTGACCCGTCACGGTAGAACAGATCGACGCCGTCGTTGAGATTGCTCTGGCTAGGGGAAGACAGGGAACCATCGTCGTCGTAAAACACCGGGGTGCCATTTGCGTCCACCACC
>CAZUGZ010000022.1:0-2376 GCA_964620555.1 uncultured Alteromonadaceae bacterium | reverse complement strand
CTGAATAGCCATCAACGCGGCCGGATCGGCAACATTGTTGTTGATGCGCACTGCCGGGCAGTTGCCGGTGCCGTCGCCGGACAAATCCGCCACCTTCACGGTGGCGGTGCCGTCTTCCAGCACCGGCCCGCGGAATACCCCATTGCGGGTGTGCGGATTACGGAAGTAGAAGCCGCCTTCCACCTGGCGTTCGGCCAGGTTGCCGAACAGGTAGGCCTCGTGGCCATTGCCGAGGTCCAGCCCGAAATTACCGAAAAACTTGTAGTCATCGAAAATTTCGGGAGCACCCCAGATTTGCGCTGCCGGCTGGCGGACGTGGCTGTTGCCGGCGTTGATCAGGCCCTGTGCGTCTCCGCGCTGTTCACTGCGGCTGGTGGGGTCCTGCTCCTTCCACTCGAAGCTCAGGTTGGCGAAGCCGGCGGAGGTCAAGGGGAAACCGACGTTGGCCGCCAGCGTCAGCGAGGAACCGTCGTCCTCGTAGTATTCGCCCCATTTGGCCTCTAACGAACCGCCTTCGGTATCTTCCTTCAGCACGAAGTTCATGATCCCGGCAATGGCGTCGGAGCCGTACTGCGCCGAGGCGCCGTCGCGCAGCACTTCAACGCGGTCCAACGCAATGGCGGGTATCACGGAGAGGTCCGGCCCCTGGGAGCCACCGGAAATCCCGGCGCCCAGCAGCGCGATGACCGCCGCCCGATGGCGGCGCTTGCCGTTGACCAGCACCAGCGTGGCATCCGGCGGCAGGCCGCGCAGGGTCGCCGGGCGAATCAGGGTCGCCGCGTCGGAAATCGGCTCCTGGCTGACGTTGTACGACGGGATGAGATTGGCCAGCAACGAATCCATATCCGAAGCGCCATTGTTGCGAAAGTCCTCGCCCTGCACCACATCCACCGGAACCGGTGAATCCGCGGCCGAGCGGTCGCGCCGGCGGGAACCCACCACCACGACTTCTTCAAGTACAACCATGCCCTCGTCCTGCGCCAGGGCCGTCGGTGCGACGCCGGGAGTGGCGAGCAGCCCGAAGCAGAGCGCGTAGCGCAGGAGCCGGGTTGCGCCGAAACGGGATTCCGAAGCGGCGGGGTCCATGAAGTTACTGATTATTCTGTTCATTTTGAACATCCTGTCGTATCAATGAAGGTGTATTTGGCAACCAGATATTGCTTGAGGCCAATGAGATTAGGACGGAATTCTGGAATAAAATCGCCGATAATTCAACTCGGCTACAGGTTTTTCAGGCAAAACGGCGGTAATAATACCGATTTTCGAGCCAGGCACCGGCGCCAAAGAAAACACCGCTGGTTCAATATGCCGACCTGAATTTCCCAAAGCTGCCGCCATGCCCCTCCTGACCCGGCATCCAGTGTCTTTCTTGCCGCCTCGACCGTTGCCCGTCGAGGTCTTGCAATGCGCCTGCGATTCTGGCGAAATCACCGTTTCACCGAGCGTTGCACTTCGATGTTGAATGTAGGATCTGAAGGGTCGGGTCATCGTCTGGCGCTGCACGCCGGGGCCGAACCTTGAGGCTCTTCGCCCTGATCAGGCGCTACCTCGGTCCGGTTGTCATCGTGGCCGGAGGCTTTCTGCTGGCAATTGCAATCATCGCCACCGGTCCCAGGCCGGATCGCCAGGCAAGGCCGCCGGACGCTCCCGCGGTCCAGACCGTCGAGGCGGTAAGGGAAACGGCCCAACTGACCGTCACCGCGCACGGAACCGTCGTCCCCAAGACCGAGAGCGACCTGGTCGCTGAAGTAGCGGGGCGGGTCGTCGCCGTATCGCCGTCCATGGTCTCCGGCGGCTTTTTTTCAAAGGGCGAAGTGCTGGTCGAAATCGAGGGGATCGACTACGAAGCCGCCCTTGCCCAGGCGCGCGCCGCCCTGGCTTCGGCCGACAGTGAGCTTGCCAACGCCGAGCTGACCTTCAACAGGGCGGAGGAACTGGCAGCCACCCAGTCGGTCAGCCGCGCCGATCTGGACCAGGCGCTGAACCGGCTCAACGTGGCCCGCGCGGCCCAACGCCAGACCACGGCCGCCGTGGTGCGGGCTGAACGCGACCTCAAACGGACCCGTGTAACGGCGCCCTTCGACGGGCGGGTCCGCACCGAGCGCGTGGATGCGGGGCAGTTCGTATCGCGCGGCGAATCCATCGCCACCCTCTATTCCACCGATTACGCCGAGGTGCGCCTGCCGGTCAAGGACCAGGACCTGGCCTTTCTGCCCTTTTCCCTGGCGCGCACCGATCCGCCTTCGGCAATCGGGACCAGGGCAGTACTGCGCGCGGAGTTTGCCGGCAGCATGCATGCATGGGAGGCCGATGTGGTCCGCACCGAAGGCGAACTGGACCCCCTGAGCCGGGTCGTCAATGTCATCGCGCAGGTGG
>CAZUGZ010000021.1:37742-38350 GCA_964620555.1 uncultured Alteromonadaceae bacterium | reverse complement strand
TCGGCGCTCCCCACATACAGACTCTATGCATGCGACCGGGCCACCTTGGAGGTTCCGGACCTGTGCATACCGAGATTGACAAGATTGCGGCCTGGTGACACTTCTCGCCTTCCTGCTCTGAAGCAGCGGCGATGTGTACCGTATTGCGATGGTGCTCGCAGGCCAATCCGAGCCGCGAAACAGCTCGTTCCCGGCGCCCTGCGTCCGCACGGCACCCGGGATTTGCGGGTTCCCCGGCTAAAGTTGATACACTACCGGGCACGCACTCGACGAAGACGGGGAAACTGCCATGGCACAGGCGCCAATTCTGTATGGCCTACCACTTTCACAGCCGGTTCGAGCTGTCATGTGGCTGATGATCTACAAGGGACTGCCGTTTGAGTTGGCATTGGTCATTCCTGGATCCAGCGGCGACCGAGGCAGCCGAAACCCGGACTTTCTGGCCAAGAATCCCGGCGCCACGGTTCCGTGCATGGAAGAGCCCGACACCGGCTTCGTGCTGGGTGAAGCGCATGCGATCATGTGCTATCTGGCCCGCAAGCATCGATGGTACGACATCTATCCGGAGGACCTGCAGCAGCGCGCCAGGGTCGACTGGTACCTGCACT
>CAZUGZ010000021.1:24733-37732 GCA_964620555.1 uncultured Alteromonadaceae bacterium | reverse complement strand
CCATCGAAATATCCGCGATGCCTCTCTTGGTCTGGTTGCACCCCGCATTCGCAAGGACCTGGGCATTCCGGACGCTGTCCAGCAGGCAGCCGGTGCGACACTGACCCGCGCGCTGCGGACGCTCGAAACCGGCTGGCTTGCGGACTCCCGCTTCCTGGTCGGTGACCGGTTGACGCTGGCCGATTTTGCCGCCTATGTGGAAATCGGTCAGCTCAAGCCGCAGTTCACCAATCTCTACGATTTCGGGCCTTTCCCCAATGTCCGGCGCTGGCTGGCTGATATGGCCCGCATCGGGGGCCACGATGATGTGCACGTGGTCCTCGCGGAACTCGGTGACATGAGCGGGCAGGACCCGTCGATGGACGCCATACGAAGCGCCAACAAGCGCGCATTGCAGGTTCTTCAGGAGCGTATGGCCACGCTGCTTGCGCCCCCGGGAGCCTGACCGGCAGCGCGATCGGATTCCCGCTATGTTCGACAGGTTCAGCCGCCGGCGGCGCCCGGATATCTCCCTGGTCGTGGTGGCCTACGACATGGCGCGGGAGTTGCCGCGCACCCTGCAATCCCTGAGCCGCGGTTACCAGCGACGGGTGGAGGACCTGAACTACGAAGTCATCGTGGTCGACAACGGCTCTCCCGAGCCGGTCACAGAGGAGCAGGTGCGGCGCTGGGGTGAAGAGTTTCGCCTGCTGCGCATCGACCCGGCTCCGCCCTCTCCGGCGCTGGCCGTCAATCGCGGTGTGGCGCTGGCCCGCGCACCGGTACTCGGCGTTCTCATCGACGGTGCCCGGCTGCTGACTCCCGGCGTCCTGTACTGGGCGCGGCAGGCTTTCCTGTTGCGGGCCCGGGCCGTGGTGTCCAGTATAGGTTTTCACCTGGGACCCGAGCATCAGCGCAGAGCCTGCCAGCGGGGTTACTCGCGGCAGCGGGAAGACCAGTTGCTGAGCCGTATCGACTGGCCCAGGGACGGCTACCGGTTGTTCGAAATTGCCAGCTTTGCCGGCTCCAGCCCGGCGGGCTGGTCGTCGGCGATCGCCGAGAGCAACTGCGTATTCCTGCCCAGGGCCCTGTTCGATGAGGTGGGTGGCTACGAAGTTCGCTTTGCCTCGCCCGGAGGCGGCATGGTGAACCTGGACTTCTACCAGCGAATTTGCGCGGCCGCGGGGGTGGAGTTGTTCTACCTCGTGGGAGAGGGCAGCTTTCACCAGATTCACGGCGGCGTAACTACCGGCGGTGGCACCGCACAGCCACGGATGAAGGCGCAGCGCGAGGAATACAGCGGCATCCGCGGCGGCGCCTGGCGCCCCCCCTCCATCCCGCCCATTCTGTTGGGTAACGCCTCAACGGCGGCCAACTGGCTGCTGGCCAGAGGCGCACAGAGCAGCGCCGACCAGGACGATCTGACCGACATCCGCAACCGGCACATGGAAGCGGTGGGGCTGGACTACCGCTGGTAGGCGCGGTTGCGCAGACGCCAGCCCAGCAACAGCAGTACCGGAATCCCGTAGAGCAGGACCTGGCCGTAGTCCGAGCGGGCAATCCAGGTGATGTGCAACAGGAACAGCAGCGCCACCAGGTAGATGCCCCGGTGCAGGCGCCGCCAGTTGGCGCGCAGCCGCCGCTGCATGGCCCGGGTGGAAGTGAGCGCCAGCGGCAGCAGGATCAGCCAGGCCAGAAATCCCACGGTAATGTAGGGGCGTTCCAGCAATTCTTCCCACACCCGCCTGCCATCCCAACCCAGATAGAAGTGGGCAAACAGGCACAGGTGGCAGGAGGCGTAAAAAAAGGTGAACAGTCCCAGCATGCGCCGCAAGCGCAGCAGTTGCCCCCAACCCGTGTACTGTCGCAGGGGAGTGATCAGCAGGGTGGCCAGTAACATGCGCCCGGCCCATTCACCGGTGCTCTGCATGACCTCCCCGGCCGGGTCCGGCCCCAGCCGGTTGCTGCCAATACCCCACACCAGCAACGCCAACGGAACCAGGCAGAGGCAGAACAGCAGCGGTTTGGCAGCGGGATGGAGCTTCAATAGTAGCGCCGCAGATCCATGCCCCGGTACAAATGGGCCACCTGCTCCCCATAGCCGTTGAACAGTCGGGTGGCTATGCGGTTCGGTGCAAAGAAAGTCGACGGCAGGCGACGCTCGGTCTTCTGGCTCCAGCGCGGATGGTCGACGCCCGGATTGACGTTGGCATAAAACCCATACTCGTCGGGGGCGAGGGATTGCCAGGTGGTTTTGGGCTGTCTCTCGGTCAGGCGGATGGCGACGATCGACTTGATACTCTTGAATCCGTACTTCCAGGGGACCACCAGGCGAATCGGTGCCCCGTTCTGATGGGGCAGGGTCTCGCCGTAGACACCCACCGCCATCAGCGTCAGAGGGTGCATCGCCTCGTCCATGCGCAGACCCTCCACATAGGGCCAGTCGATGCTGCTGGTAAAGGAGCGCTGGCCACGCATCTGGCGGCGATCGTGCAGGGTGCGGAACTCCACAAACCTGGCTTTGGAGGTCGGCTCGAAGCGCTGCAACAACGCCGCCAGGGGGTAGCCTATCCAGGGCACCACCATGGACCAGGCCTCTACACAGCGCAGCCGATAGATGCGTTCCTCCAGGTCGAATCCGGCCTGAATATCCTCCAGGTGCAAGACCCCGGGCTTCGCCACCGCACCTTCCACCCGCAGCGACCAGGGGTCTATGGACATTTCATGGGCGTAGCGGGCCGGGTCGTCCTTGCCGGTGCCGAACTCGTAAAAATTATTGTATCGCTTGACATCCGCAAAGGGGGTCAGGGTTTCCGGGGTGTGAGCCCCCGCCACCTGGCTGTCGACGGCGGGACGGAATGCCAGGGGATGCCCGCTGGCCAGCCCCCGGGCCGCGGAACTGACCAGCAGCAGCGAGGCCGAGGCCGCCAGAAACTGACGCCGCCCGAGCCAGGCCGAGTGGCTGGTAATTTCGGAAGACGCAATGTCCGGCGGCGATTTGATCAGCATGGATGTGGCTCTTGTTCAGGGAATCTCTGATCAATTCTATGATGCTTCTGGCTTGCAAGCGAACGCGGAATCGAGACGCGCGTAGAAAGGCGAGCTGGTGGTGACTGTTTCAATCCACGCCCCCGTGAAGGGTCTCGTCAATGAGTGAAAGGGGGTGAACGTCACCGGCCCACAGGCAGGGTCAAGGTCGGCCCCTGGACGGTGTTTTGTCCGGCCTGCAGGTCGAACAGTTGCCGCAGCAGCATGAAGGTGGACTTGGATTCCAGGTCGTTGTCCTCGATCCAGAACCAATGGCCCCGGTAAAAAGTGGCGATGTACGCGCCCTGGGGCTGCTCCGGACCGGCTCTCACCTTGAATAGCTGACCCGCAGGCGTGTCGCCCCAGTCGAAGACGCCGCCGCCCTCCGCTTCGGTTACGGTGACCAAGCCAGCGGACTGGTGTACTCGGGGTGTGTCCACGTTTTGGGAGAGGTAGTACAGGAGGCTCGACAGCGAGCGGGTGCGCACGGTCCACTGATCGGCTGCCGTCTCAAGAAAGTTGGTGTTGAGGCTGAACTGGTTGTCGTCGGATTCAATTCCCAGCAAGGCACGGACCTCATCGATGCCGCGCGACGCGTCATCGCCATCGGCCTTCAGCTTGACGAAGATGTCGACAATTCTCTCCTCCCCCTGCTCATCCACTTCGGTTTGCGCACCCACTTCGATCTGCCCTCTTGTCTGCAGCCGATTCAACGAATCCAACAGCCGGTCGAATGATTGATAGTCGGGTTGGTTGTCTGGCGTCGGGCCGGAGGCGGTGGGAGCGTTGTGCACGTCGTTGATGCGCTCGAAGCACAGCCCGAAAACGCGGTCGATCCGCCAGCCGGACTGGGTGAGCACCAGGATGGACTCCAACCGCAAGGGGCTCAGCAGGCTCCTCAGAAGTTCCTCTCCGCGCAGGGGCGCATAGGAGATGGTGGGGCTGTCCATATAGGCGGCACCCGCAAGCGCGCTTAGCGAGTCCTCGCCGCCGATGGCCACGGAACCCCCAAGCTGGGCATTGGCGCCCACCGAAAGCGTCGCGGTCACGCTGCCGATTTCGAGGAAGAAGGGCACGTCCCGGTACCGCAGCCGCACCAGATTCTGCAGCATCTGCTCATTCACCGAAGCCGTGATGGCGGCGTTGTAGGCCGGATGGGTGCGTTGCAGAGACTCCGGGCCAAAGGCGGTCTGGCAGCCCTGCAGCAAGGCCGCAGGCAGCAGCGCGAGGAGAATGGCGCGGTGCAAGGTTCTAATCCTCAGTTTGGGGGCAGTTGCGGGCGTGTCGGTGTTTATTTTGCCCGAAAACAGAGGCCAAAACCAAGCCACAGGCCGGACTGTTCCCGGATGCTCATCGGGATGCCCCTCTTCACATCCTGGCCGGCCCTGCACTGCACGAGGGCAACGTCGTTTTACCGGAGCCGGTTAATCAGGTAAATTGTCGCCCTTTTTCCACGGGTCCACGGACTCCTCACCACGGGTGAATCGCAATGGGACAGAACTATTTCAATCGCCTGCCGCTGCGCCTGCAACTGCAGCAGCTCGGCAAATGCCGCTTTATGGAGCGCGGTGAATTCAGCGACGGCACCGCCAGGCTGAAGGGCAAGAAACTGGTGGTGGTGGGCTGTGGTTCCCAGGGCCTCAACCAGGGCCTGAACCTGCGCGACAGCGGTCTGGATGTCTCCTATGCCCTGCGCGACCAGGCCATTGCCGAGCAGCGCCAATCCTGGAAGAACGCCACCGAAAACGGCTTCCCGGTGGGCACCTACGAGGAGCTGATTCCCCAGGCCGACCTGGTTCTGAACCTGACCCCGGACAAACAGCACAGCCAGGTGGTCGCCCAGGTGATGCCGCTGATGAAAGCGGGTGCCTGCCTGTCCTATTCCCACGGCTTCAACATCGTCGAGGAGGGCATGGTGGTACGCGAAGACCTCACCGTGATCATGGTGGCCCCGAAGTGCCCGGGCACGGAGGTACGGGAGGAGTACAAGCGCGGTTTCGGGGTGCCGACCCTGGTTGCCGTGCATACCGAGAACGACCCCAACGGCGACGGCCTGGAGATTGCCAAGGCCTATGCGGTCGGTACCGGTGGACACCGGGCCGGGGTACTGGAGTCCTCCTTCATCGCCGAAGTGAAGTCCGACCTGATGGGCGAGCAGACGATTCTCTGTGGCATGTTGCAAACCGGCTCCCTGCTCTGCTTCGACAAGATGGTGGAGAAAGGAATCGAGGCCGGCTACGCCTCCAAGCTGATTCAGTACGGTTGGGAAACCATCACCGAAGGGCTCAAGCACGGTGGCATCACCAACATGATGGACCGTCTGTCCAACCCGGCCAAGCTGCGCGCCTGGTACCTGGCCGAGGAATTGAAGCAGATCATGCTACCGCTGTATGAACGGCACCTGGACGACGTCATGACTGGCCAGTTCTCCAAAACCATGATGGCGGACTGGGCCAATGACGACGCCGAACTGTTGGCCTGGCGCGCCAGGACCGCCGAAACCGGGTTTGAAAAGTCGAGCAATACCGAGCGGGAAATTGCCGAACAGGAATACTACGACCACGGTATCCTGATGGTGGCCATGTGCAAGGCCGGGGTGGAACTGGCCTTTGAGGTCATGGTGTCGGCCGGCATCATCGAAGAGTCCGCCTACTACGAGTCACTGCACGAAACACCGTTGATCGCCAACACCATCGCGCGCCGCAAGCTCTACGAGATGAACGTGGTGATCTCGGACACCGCCGAATACGGTTGCTACCTGTTTGACCACGCCTGTCGCCCGCTGCTGGCGGACTTCATGAGCAGGATCGAGGTGGATGTGATCGGCAAGGGCCTGGGGCCGGACCAGCAGGTGGATAACCAGGAACTGATCGCGGTAAACGAGGCGATTCGCAGCCACCCCATCGAACGGGTTGGCAAGCGGCTGCGCGCCCATATGACCGCCATGAAATCCATCAACTGACCGGGTCAAACACTCAGCACCCGCTCGCCGCGGGCAATCCCCACCACCCCCGAGCGCACCACTTCCAGGATCTGGGTATCGCCCATGGCCGCAGTGAAGGCATCCAGCTTGTCGGCGGTACCCGACAGCATGATGGTGTAGACCTCGGCGCCCACGTCCACGATCTGGCCCCGGAAAATATCCGTGCAGCGCTTTATTTCCGCGCGAGCGACGGCACTGGCGCGAACCTTGATCAGCATCAGGTCCCGCTCGAGATGGGAGCCCTCGGTCAAATCCACCACCTTCACCACGTCCACCAGCTTGTGCAGTTGTTTGGTCAGTTGTTCGATCTGCTGGTCATCGCCCAGGGTGGTCATGGTCAGCCGCGACAGGGAGTGATCCTCGGTCGGCGCCACATTCAGCGTTTCGATGTTGTAGCCACGCTGAGAGAACAGACCCAACACCCGGGACAGCGCACCAGGCTCGTTTTCCAACAACACAGACAGTACCCGTCTCATGTCAAGTCCTCTCCGTTTTACTGAGCCACATATCGGCCATGGAGCCGTGCGGCGCCACGTGCATGGGATATACGTGCTCTGCGGGGTCCACCAGGATGTCCAGGAACACCAGTTGGTCGCGCCGGGAAAAGGCTTCTTCCATACAGGCATCCAGTTGCAGCGGGCTCTCCACCTTCATCCCGACATGACCGTAGGCTTCCGCCAGTTTGACAAAATCCGGCAGGGAGTCCTCGTAGCCACTTTCCGCATGGCGGCCCTCGTACTGCATGTCCTGCCACTGCTTGACCATCCCCAGGTAGCCGTTATTGAGGTTGACGATCTTCACCGGTATGTCGTACTGGGAACAGGTTGACAGTTCCTGGATATTCATCTGGATACTGCCTTCGCCGGTGACGCAGACCACATCCATTTCCGGGAACGCCAGCTTGGCGCCCATGGCCGCGGGCAGGCCAAATCCCATGGTGCCCAGCCCACCGGTATTGATCCAGCGACGCGGCTTGTTGAAGCGATAGTACTGGGCCGCGAACATCTGGTGCTGGCCCACATCCGAAGTGACCAGGGCCTCGCCACCGGTGACCCGATACAGGGATTCAATCACCTGTTGCGGCATGATCCGGTCTTCAACCTGGTAGCGCGGCTTGATCCACAGGCCATGGGAAGCCCGCCACGATTCGATCTGGCTCCACCAGGAAGCCAGTGCCTCGCGGTCCGGCAAACTGTCGTCCTGCTGTTGCTCCAGCAGGGCCAGCATATCCGCCAGCACCGATTGCACCGGGCCGACGATGGGGATATCGGCATTGACGGTTTTGGAAATGCTGGTCGGGTCCACATCGATGTGGATGATCTTCGCCCCCGGGCAGAACTTGTGAACGGTATTGGTGACCCGGTCATCAAAGCGGGCGCCCACCGCCAGAATGGTATCGCTGTTGTGCATGGCCATGTTGGCCTCGTAAAAACCGTGCATGCCCAACATGCCGAGGAACTGGCGGTCATCGGACGGATAGGCGCCCAGGCCCATCAGGGTATTGGTCACCGGATAATTGAGCCGTTGCGCCAATTTGGCCAACAGTTCGCAGCCGTTGCCCTGGACCACACCGCCACCGCTGTAGATCACCGGGCGGCGCGCCGCCAACAGCAATTTTACCGCCTTCTTGATCTGACCGGCGTGGCCCCTGCGCGAGGGGTTGTACGAGCGCATGCGAACCGTGTCCGGGTAGTGATACTCGAATTTCTGATCCGGGTGGGTGAGGTCCTTGGGAATATCGATCACCACCGGACCGGGTCGCCCGCTGGCGGCGATATGGAACGCCTTTTTGATCAGCAACGGTATATCCTCGGCCCGTTTCACCAGAAAGCTGTGCTTCACGACGGGACGGGAAATGCCCACCATATCGGTTTCCTGGAAGGCATCCTGACCGATCAGGTGCGACTGCACCTGCCCGGAAATCACTACGATGGGGATGGAATCCATATAGGCCGTGGCAATACCGGTAATGGCATTGGTGGCGCCGGGCCCGGAGGTAACCAGCACCACACCGGGCTTGCCGGTGGCGCGGGCGTAGCCGTCGGCGGCGTGGGTGGCGGCCTGCTCGTGGCGCACCAGGATGTGGGGAATGGCCGAATTCTTGAACAGCGCGTCGTAGATATGCAGCACCGCACCGCCAGGATAGCCGAATATGAACTCGACGCCTTCGTCTTCCAATGCGCGGGCGACCATATCGCCACCGGATAAAAGTTCCATTTTGCCTTGTCTCCCGAGCGGCCGGGGCCAGCTCTCGTCTCAACACCGTGACTGGGAATAACTGCAAAGCAAAACGACACAGGGAAGTGCCTGCCCCAGGTCATGGTCACTCTGCGAGGTATCGCAGCCAATGCCACAGCGAGCACCAGTACGGCGCTCACTGCTGACGGGTTCCCTCCCGGCGGCCACAGTGGATACAACCTCCACTGGGGTAGGTCACACCGACGCCGTACACGCAGTCGACCATTACCACCGGCAGGAGCGGGATTATTGGTAAAAAGACATTGCCCGTCAAGCACTTGAGATGGTATTTCGACACACTATTGCCAATCGCCCGCGGGCCGGGCAGAGCGCCCGAGAGAGCCCTGAATCAGTCTTGCTTCAGCTCGGCGTCGAAGGTCACCTCAGCGCCCTGCATGCGGCCGACAATGCTCTCACCGGGGACGAAGCGGCCCGCCAGGATGGCCTCGGCCAGCGGGTTTTCCAGTTGTTGCTGAATGGCGCGCTTGAGCGGGCGGGCACCGTAGACCGGGTCGAAGCCAACTTCCGTCAGATGGTCCAGCACACTGTCGTGCAGTTGCAGAGTCAGTTCGCGCTCGGCCAGACGGCGCTGTAGAGCAAGCAGTTGAATATCGGCAATGCCGCGAAGCTGCTCCTTCTGCAACGGATGAAATACCACCGACTCGTCTATCCGGTTGATGAACTCGGGCCGGAAATACTGCCTCACCACCGCCATGACTTCGCCCTTTATGACTTGCTGGTCACCCCGTTCCGTCAATTCCTGAATCAGGTCCGAAGCCAGGTTGGAGGTCATCACCACCACCGTGTTGCGAAAGTCGACGGTACGGCCCTGGCCATCGGTGAGACGGCCGTCTTCCAGCACCTGCAGGAGAATGTTGAACAGGTCCGGATGCGCTTTCTCTATTTCGTCCAGCAGCAGTACCGAATAGGGCCGACGGCGCACCGCTTCGGTAAGGTAACCGCCCTCTTCGTAGCCGACGTAACCGGGTGGCGCTCCGATCAGGCGGGCCACCGAGTGTTTCTCCATGAATTCCGACATGTCGATGCGCAGCAGTGCCCGCTCGCTGTCGAACAGGAATTCCGCCAGGGCCTTGCACAGTTCGGTTTTGCCGACACCGCTGGGGCCCAGGAACAGGAAGGAGCCGTTGGGCCGATTGGGGTCGGCGAGTCCGGCGCGAGAGCGGCGCACGGCGTTGGAGACCGCCACCACTGCCTCGTCCTGACCGACCACTCGGGTGTGCAGGGCCGCTTCCATGCGCAGCAGTTTGTCGCGGTCGCCCTCCAGCATTTTCGAGACCGGGATACCGGTCCACAGCGACACCACCTCGGCCACTTCTTCATCGGTGACCCTGTTGCGCAGCAGGGTACGTTCCTCCGACCCGGCGGCGCCGGCCTGGGTCAGGCGCTTTTCCAACTCCGGCAGCAGCCCGTATTGCAACTCGGACATGCGGGTCAGGTCTCCGGCGCGGCGCGCCATCTCCAGTTCCACGCGGGCCTGTTCCAGCTCACTCTTGAGCTCTGCCGCATTCTGTACATTGGCTTTCTCCGCCTTCCAGATCTCTTCCAGGTCGGCGTATTCCCGCTCCACTTTGGCAATGTCCTGTTCCAGCAGATCGAGCTGTTTGCGGGCTGCTTCGTCGTCGTCTTTCTTTACCGCCTCACGCTCGATCTTGAGTTGAATCAGGCGCCGGTGCAGGCGATCCATGGATTCGGGTTTGGAATCGATCTCCATGCGGATGCGGCTGGCAGCCTCGTCGACCAGGTCGATGGCCTTGTCCGGCAACTTGCGGTCGCTGATGTAGCGCTGCGACAGGCGGGCGGCGGCAATGATGGCACTGTCGGTGATGTCCACCCCATGGTGTACTTCGTAGCGCTCCTTGAGGCCACGCAGGATGGCAATGGTGTCCTCCTCGTTGGGTTCGTCCACCAACACCTTCTGAAAGCGACGTTCCAGCGCCGCGTCCTTCTCCACGTACTGGCGGTATTCATCCAGCGTGGTGGCCCCCACACAGTGCAATTCGCCCCGCGCCAGGGCCGGTTTCAGCATGTTGCCGGCATCCATGGCGCCCTCGGCCTTGCCCGCTCCCACCACCGTGTGCAGTTCGTCGATGAACAACACGATGCCACCTTCCTGCTTCGACAATTCACTCAATACGGCTTTCAGTCGCTCTTCGAATTCACCGCGAAACTTGGCGCCGGCCAACAGTGAGCCCAGATCCAGGGACAGAATGCGCTTGCCGCGCAGACCCTCCGGTACTTCGTCGTTGACCACGCGTTGCGCCAGGCCCTCGATGATGGCGGTTTTACCGACTCCAGGTTCCCCGATCAGCACCGGGTTATTCTTGGTGCGACGTTGCAATACCTGGATGGTGCGGCGAATTTCGTCATCGCGACCGATAACCGGGTCCAGCTTGCCCTGGGCCGCTAGCCCGGTGATATCGACGGTGTATTTTTCCAGCGCCTGCCGCGATTCCTCGGCCGCGGGGTCGTCGACCGCCTCACCGGCCCGCAACTGGTCGATGGCCACGGTCAGCTTCTGCTTGCTGAGACCGGCCTGACGCAGCAATTCGCCCACCCCCTGGCTGCTGGCGAGCATCGCCAGCAACACCAGTTCGCTGGACACATAGGCATCGTTTCGCTGCCGGGCCAACTGGTCGGCCCGGGCCAGCACCCGGTTCAGGGCCGGCGACAGGCGCACATCCACTTCGCTGCCGGTGACCGTGGGCAATTGCTCCAGGGCCTGCTGCAGGGCCGCCTGCAATTGGCCGATGTCCGCACCCGCCTTGATCAACAGCGGCTTGCAGGCACCGCCGGATTGCTCCAGCAGCGCCAGTAACAAATGCTGTGGCTCGATGCTGGTGTGGTCGCTGCCCAGGGCCATCGACTGGGCGTCGGACAGTGCCCGCTGCAGTGGATTGGTCAGCTTTTCCATATTCATGACTCGGCTCCTCCGGTTCGGCCCATGGTGAACCGGGCCTCAATACAGATATCGGGGCAGCGGGCGTGGTTTCAAGTAAAGACGATAACCGAGTGCATGCGCTCGTCGTTGCGGTCCCGGCGCCAGGAACAGAAGCGGCCGCCCTCGGCGAAAGTACAGTAGCGGCCACCGTACACACGAGTGATGCCGAGCCACTCCAGGCGCAGGCGGGCCAGCGCCGCCAGGTCGGCGAGAAAACGGCCGCCCCGGGGCACGAAGGCGGTTGCCAGACGGGCCGCCAGTTCGGCGGGAACATTGCCAAGCAAGGCCGCGCGCACTTCCGCACCAACCTCGTAATGCGCCCGGCTGATGGCCGGTCCCAGCCACACCAGCAGTTGCCCGGGCTCGCTGTGCAGGCGATCCAGCGTGTTTTCCAGCACGCCCGCGGCGAGACCACGCCAACCGGCATGAACCGCCGCCACCTCCGTACCCTGGCGATTGCAGATCAACACCGGCAGACAATCTGCGGTCCGCACCCTGCAGGGCACTCCGGCGCAGCGGCTGAACGCCGAATCCGCCCTCTCCCCGGCCACCGCCAGGCTGGCATCGACCACGGTGGCGCCGTGCTCCTGCCGGAGGGACAACACTTCGGCAGCGCTGAAGATGCGGGCGATCTCTGCCGCCGAATCACTGCCGCGCAGCGTAGTCAGGGCGCGCACGTTGGCCGGCGCGGGCCAGTCCGGTTCAAGGAGCATCGTGACGTTCCAGGCAATCCAGCAACACCGCCATATCGGCGGGCAGCGCCGCCTGCCATTGCCGGTAGCCCGAGCCGTCGGGATGCAGCAGGCCCAATTCCCCCGCATGCAGCGCCTGGCGCGGGAATTCGCGCAGCATCTGCACCAACTGTGGAGCCGCGGCAGGCGGAATTTTCGCCCGGCCGGCATAGGTCTTGTCCCCCACCAGGGGATGGCGCCGGTGGGCCATGTGCACGCGTATCTGGTGGGTGCGCCCGGTTTCCAGTTTTACCGCTATTTGGGTGTGATGGGTAAAACGACGCTGCAGCCGGTAATGGGTAATGGCTGGCCTGCCACCGGATACGACCACCGCCATCCTGGTTCTGCTGCGGGGATGGCGGCCCAGGGGCGCCTCGACGGTGCCGCCGCTGGTCATGGCGCCACGGCAGACCGCGGTATAGCCGCGGTGGATGCTGCGCTGGCGGAACTGCCGCAGCAGGTGGGTATGGGCCGGCAGTGAAGCCGCCACGACCATCAGACCGGTGGTATCCCTATCCAGCCGATGCACGATGCCGCCACGCGGCAGATCGGCCAGTTGGGGCCGATGTGCCAGCAGGGCATTGACCAGGGTACCGGCGGGGTGTCCCGCGGCGGGATATACCACCAGGCCGGCGGGCTTGTTGACAATCAGGATACTGTCGTCCTCGTACACCACATCCAGCTCCATGGCCTGCGGCTGCCACAGCACCGGTTCGGCCGGTTGCGCCAGCAACGACAGTTGGTCGCCGGTGGCGACCGGGTCTCGGGGCCGGGCTGGCTGGTCATTGCGACGCAGTGAGCCATCCTTGATCCAGGCCTGCAGACGGGAACGGGAAAAATCGGCAAAGAGAGCGACCGCGGCCTGATCCAGCCGCATGCCGTGCAGACTGGCGTCCACCATCGCCCTTTGCCGGATCTGCTCTGCCATGGTGTACCCATTGCGGCTGTGATTAAATTGGAGGCCCGGATGTTAACACGCGGTGGAGCGGACCCATGCGGCCTCGAACCTGCCTGAAAACCCTGTTGCCCTGCCTGGTCCTGGCGCTGCTCGCCGGTTGCTTCAACAACGATGAGTTGGAGGT
>CAZUGZ010000021.1:0-24723 GCA_964620555.1 uncultured Alteromonadaceae bacterium | reverse complement strand
AGAGGGGACCTCCGAATCGGAGTTGTACGATACCGCCCAAAAGTACCTGCGCAAGGGCAGTTACGAATTGGCGGTGCGCCACCTGCAACTGCTGGAATCCCGGTTTCCCTTCGGCCGCCACGCCGAGCAGGCCCAACTGGAACTGATCTACGCCCACTACAACAACTTCGAACACGAAGCCGCCATCGAGGCCGCCCAGCGCTTCATGGAACTGCACCCCCAGCATCCCAATGTGGATTATGCCTTCTACATGAAAGGACTGGCTTCCTACACCCTCAACCAGGGGCTGCTGGACCGCTTTCTGCCAGGAGACAAAAGTCAGCGCGATACCTCTTTCGCTCGCGAGTCCTTTGCCGAGTTCTCCCAGTTGCTGGGGCGCTTTCCCGAAAGCCCCTATGCCGCCGACGCCAAGGCCCGCATGGTACACCTGCGCAATCTGCTGGCGCGCCACGAGATCGTGGTAGCCAATTACTATTTCAAGCGGGGCGCCTGGCTGGCGGCCACCAACCGCGGTCGCCACGTGGTGGAGAATTTCCAGCAGACCCCGGCGGTCGCCGACGGCCTGGCGATCATGGTGCAGGGTTATACCCTGTTGGGACTGGAAGAGGCGGCGCAAAATGCCCTGGATGTGCTGGTGTTGAACTTCCCCGACTACCCTGCCCTGGACGCAGAGGGCAACTTCGCTCCCGACTTCAGCGCCCCGCGCACCGGGATTTTCTCCTGGCTGGACCGGGCCACCTTCGGCCTGTTCAGCGAGAGGAAGTCACCAGTTTTCGACCACCGGCCGCCAGGGGCGACGTACTGAACACTTGATCGCTCGCCGAAGAGCCGCTCGCTGGCCCCGGCGGGGCCGGCACGCAGTAACCGCCTGGTCAGGAGTCTTTTTCCAGCTCTTTGTTGTGCCAGATCCGCAGAATTATAAATTCGTTCAGTGAACTCAAATAGCGCACGGTGTAGCGCTCGACATAGAGATCGCGGATTACTTCCGGGTCGGGTGCACTACTGACGGGCAATCCCATACGCGGAAATACTTTCAGTTTCTCTATTCCGGAAAGCAGGCTGTTTGCGACCCGTTCGGCCGCTACTGAATCTTTCTCCTCAATGAACGCACGAAGCCGAATCAAGGCTTCAATGGATTCCGACGTATAACTGATCTTCACACTTTTGGTGCTTCACTTTCGTCGGACGTACCCCAGGAGCGTAGCCAGTCAGTCACGTTCTCCTCACTGATCAGCTTCCCGGAACGGGCGGACTCCAGTGCCCGGAGAGTATCAGCCCATCGGGCTTCTTCCATTGACTGTTTTGCAACGAACTCTCTAATAGCTTGATTTATAATATAGTTTTTGCTCCGATCCAGTTTCCTGGCGAGCAACTCCAGTGGCGCTGCAATCTCTGAATCAAGCCGTATGCTGGTAACACCCATGGCAGCATTCCCAATGTAGTTGGTTGTATTACAATATAATACTCGTCCACGCAAAATCAAGGGAATTACATACAATGATGCCGAAACCAGATTGTAGAATTACCCCCTTCCCAGGGCCTCGACGCCAAGGTGAATCGCCCCGGATTTGTCGGAAACTCCATTTCTTGAGAGGATAAAGTAATGAACAAACACAAACGCTACCCCCCGGAGATCCGGGAACGCGCCGTGCAACGAACCATCGCGCTTGTCGTTCCGATTGTCATTTCACTCGTAATGCCCAGCGCCCTCGCTGCGGGTCCCTACGCCTCCCTTGCTGTCGGTGCCGCTGACGAAAAGGCGCGGGCGGGTGTGTACGGAGTCAATCACCCGACTCGCTGTGACCGGCTGCTGTACGCGAATCCGGCTTCGGCACCCACCGATGCCGCCTGCACGGCCAGTACGGCACAGTACCTCATTGATGACTCATTCAGCCTTGGGGTCGGATTCGTGGGCACCGCGAGCCTCGGATACGCCTGGGACAACCTGCGCGCGGAGGTCGAATTCCTCGGCCGCTCCCACAGCGGCGACACCGTGCCAGGGCTGCCCGGGGACAATGCCGCGCTCTTGACCAAGCAATCCGAGTGGAGCCCGCATTCGCCTCCCCACTACCGCCTCTCCGAGTTCAGCGCCAACCAACTCTTCGTGAACGTTCACTACGTCTTTGATCTCGATTCCAAGTGGTCCCCCTTCGTCGGCGCTGGCGTGGGCTTTGCGCGGGTCAAGGCGCGCCTGACGGGTTCCTATCTGCGACGCACCCTCGCTGAGGGCTATGTCGAGGGTGCTGGCGGCGACCCGGCGCAACCGGCGGAGTGGCAACTGGCGGCGGCAGGCACCGAGAGCCGACTCGATGCCCGCCTCAAGGACGAAGTGTTTGGCTACCAGGTGCTCGGCGGGCTGGAACGGACGCTGGGCGAGCGAACCTCGGCATTCGTGATGGCGCGCTGGACCGACTTCGACAAGATCGCCAAAGACCAGGTCTGGACCGTCATCCGCAGCCACGCCCCGGTGCAGGCGGATGGCACGACGCCCTTCCAGACCGAGCAGACGATCGACGACCTGGGCGGCTGGGCGGTCACCGCGGGGTTGCGCTACGCCTTTTGACGGGAGGCCGGTTGCGGTGCGCCATTCCCAGGCAAGCGAGCCCAGATGGACTGAGATGGTCCGGGGTACGGTAGAAGAGACCCTGAACGCAATGGTGGATGCGACGTACTGATGGCTTGGGCACCGGCTTCAGGAAGCCCGCTGCTCCAGACGCTCAGCCAACCAGATTTTTATGATTGACTGACGAGTAACACCCAGGTGCCGGGCCTCACGATCGAGTGACTCGATCATCCAGGTGGGAAAGTCGACATTAACTCTTCGTTGTTCCTGATTGGGCCTCCTGATTTTGCTCAGGTCCAACTCACTGAGAATGTCTTTACCTTCATCAAATTTCTTGTCGAAACTCCTGGCTTTCATAGAGTACAACCTCTTCTTCCCGAGAACGCCGGACAGAGATGATTCTGATCTTGCCCTCGCGATGGGTAACAACAGCAGACCAATGCCTGGCAGCAATCAGTCCAATGACTAAAAATCTCGATTCATCCTCAGTTCGAGCAGCAATTTCCAAAACACCGGGGTCGAGACAAAGAGATTGGGCGGCAACGAAGTCGATACCGTGTTTCTCATGATTCGACGCACTCTTTCGCTCGTCGTATTCGAACTCAACCACTGTATAGAAAATATACCTTTTTTGATCCTGGCGCAATAGTAGAGGCAGTGGGTGTTGATTTTCTATTGCTACTCAACTCCCGGTCAGCTATAAAAATAGTATGTACTAGAAAAAGGTGGCCGTGTGCGAACCGTTTCTCTAATGACAGCCAACCAGAAGTTCTCCAAGCTGATTCGGGAAGTCGAAAACGGCCAGGGAATCGTCATTACCCGGCGTGGCCGCCCCGTTGCGAAACTGCTCCCTCACAAGGCGGAAAAGACCGACGACCCGGAATGGAAGGCCGCGTACGACCGAATGATGACCCGGCTGAAGAAAGGGGCTTCACTCGGCGGCCTGAAGATCGACCGGGACGAACTCTATGACCGTTTGCTTTTCAATCCCCGATAATTCCGATGGGTGTCCCATGAATTCGCCTTGACAGAATGTGATTCAATGAACTACAGTATGGGTCATTGGGTCATAGCTGATGCTGATCTATGCGAAGGCTAACCAGGAGAACCTGACGGATACACAAAGGGCGCAACTTAAACGACACGTCGATGAAATTGTCGACGAATTCGGATAGGAGACATGTGATGGACGACAAATTGTTTGAAGAATTGGATACCAATCTGAAAGAAGCAGTTCGGGTGGCGAAAGGCGCCTCGAAGCCGAAATCCGTTTACTTTGTGCTTACTCCCGCGCAAATCAAGGCGATTCGAGCCAGTGTCAACATGTCTCAAGCTTCATTTGCCCGCTCGTTTCAACTCAGCACCGACACAATCAAGGGGTGGGAACAGGGCAAGCGCAAACCGGACGCCGCGGCAACCAACTATCTGCGTCTGATTCAGGCGAATCCGGAATTTGTGGCAAGAACGCTCGCCGCCTGAACCGCCGATTGATAAAGTCTACAAAAGTCCTTTTTTCTCTTTCTTATTCTCACAAAAATCCCTATTCTGGCATCGGAGGATAAACAAATGCCGGAAAAGTCCATCGCCGCCCGGTTGCGCCGGATGCCGGAAGCATTCGTTTCCGACGCGAGTATCACGCGCGCGGTTTTCATGATGTTTCTCATCGCCGAAATACACCCTTTCGCCGACGGCAACGGCAGGACGGCCAGAATCATGATGAACGCCGAACTCGTCGCCGCGGGCGAAGAACGAATCGTCATTCCCCCGGCTTCCAGGCAGAGGTAATCGGGTAGCGGCGGTCGCGGCCAAATCCGCGCTGGGTGATGCGCACGCCGATGGGGGCCTGACGGCGCTTGTACTCGTTGCGGTCCACCAGGCGAATTACCCGTTCCACCTGTTCGCGGGGCAGGCCCTCGGCGACAATTGCGGCGGCGCTGTAATCCCGTTCCACATAGAGTTCCAGTATCCGGTCCAACACTTCGTAGGGCGGCAGGCTGTCTTCATCTTTCTGGTCCGGCGCCAGCTCGGCGGACGGCGGGCGCTCGATCACCCGTGGCGGAATCACCTCCTGCTGGCCATTGCGGTGGCGGGCCAGGGCAGTGACCAGGGTCTTGGGCACGTCCTTGAGCACGTCAAAGCCCCCCGCCATGTCACCGTAGAGAGTGGAGTAGCCCACCGCCAGTTCGCTCTTGTTGCCGGTGGTCAACACCAGCCAACCACGCTTGTTGGAGATGGACATCAACAGCACCCCCCGGCAGCGGGCCTGCAGGTTTTCCTCGGTGGTATCGACCCCGGCGCCGGCAAACTCCTCGGCGAGACTGGCCATGAACGCCTCGTAGAGCGGCTCGATGGAGATGACCCGGTGGCGCACGCCGAGACGGCGTGACTGCTCGGCGGCGTCCTCCACACTGGCCTCGGAGGTATAACGAAACGGCATCATTACCGCCGTCACGCGCTCGGGTCCCAGGGCATCCGCCGCCAGGGTCAAGGTCAGGGCGGAATCGATGCCCCCGGAAAGACCCAGCACCACCGCCGGGAAGCGATTTTTTTCAACGTAATCCCGCAGCCCCACCACCAGTGCCCGATAGACGCTGGCGAGGGGGTCGAGCAGAGGTGCAATGGCGCCGGAGCGGTTCCCGGTCCCCACGGCGCCACCAGCCCAGCGCAACACGGTACTGCTCTCATCGAAAGATGGTGCCCGCGCCAGCAGCTCGCCGTCGCCAGCTACCGCGAAGGAACCACCATCAAACACCAGTTCGTCCTGCCCCCCCACTTGGTTCACATACACGATGGGCATCCGATTTTCCCGGGCCCGTTGCGCCACCATCTGCTCGCGCTGCTGCTGCTTGCCCTGGTGAAACGGCGACGCATTCAGGTTGACCAGCAATTCGGCCCCGGCCTGCCGGGCCTGCCGGGCCGGCTCCGGTTCCCAGATATCCT
Organism: uncultured Alteromonadaceae bacterium; assembly: GCA_964620555.1. Lineage (GTDB taxonomy): Bacteria > Pseudomonadota > Gammaproteobacteria > Pseudomonadales > Halieaceae > JAPOQD01. The sequence continues at coordinate 19,220 of CAZUGZ010000021.1, read as the reverse complement.
CGCAGATACTCAGGCCGACGCCCACGCCGTGTACCTCGATCACGCAAGCCTCGGAAGCGGCGCAAAAATAGCGCTTTTCATCAAATACCTGGTAGTTGGGCAAGCACTGTTTGGCGTATTCGGCCACCAGCTCGCCCCGGTGGATGACGACGGCCATGTTGTACAGACGCCCCTCCCGGTGCCCGGGGATACCGACCACCACATGGCCGTGCTGCACCGCGGCTCGAATTGCATCCAGCGCGGCCTCCACCCGCACCGGCAGGCTCGGGCGCAGCAACAGGTCCTCCGGCGGGTAGCCGCAGATGGTGAGTTCGGGAAATACCAGCAGGTAGCGCCCGTGGGACTGTTCCGCAGCGCGTACCCGGGCCAGAATCCGGTCTACGTTGCCGTCAAAATCACCCACCAGGGTGTTCAACTGCGCCATGATGATTTCAAAGTCTGCCATTGGTCCGCTTCCGCTTCTGCAACGCCGCTCCCAAGCTCTGCCCGCCTGGCGCAGAGATTACCAGCAATCCAGCCTGCCGATTACCCCACTGACCAACTGACTGCCATCGGATTTCAGGGTGAAGGTGCCGCAACCGTCCTCCGTCTGCCGCAGTTGCGGGGTGGCCTGTACCGCAAACGCTGTGGTGGAAACCTGGGTCAGCTCGATGCGATACACCCGGTCTCCGGAGTCGCCCGCCACCGCCTTCGAGCTGCGGTCCACCGCATAGGGTTCGGGCAGGCCGAGGTCCGCCAGCGTGACGGCATAGAATTTGTTGTTCATCAGGTACTGCTCCTGTCGTGATACCACATCGTACAACACTGTCCTCGCCGCGGTGCGTGCGCTCTTGCGCATGCTGCCCTGGTAGCCGGGCAGCGCCACCGCCATCAGCACCGCGACGATGACTAATACCACCATGATCTCGATGAAAGTAAAACCGTACCGCCGTCGTCGGCTGTGCATGCTGCCCACTCCCCGTTCCCTATCCCAGATATTTCACCACGGTTTGTCGCGAGAACGGCGAGCGCCAATGGTACAGATTACTACCTGTCGACGCCGCTTTCACGCCAATACACCTTCCACATCGAGCGACTCTCCGCGCCTTCCGTCACCTGCCCCCCGGCATCGCTGTCCCCATCGTCCCCGCCGGGAATCTGCCCGCCTTCCACCTGCTGTTGCGTAGGCTCGGGCTGGACCTGGGCGGGAACCTTGACCATCACTCCCCGGCTCATGGAGGAACTGGCCAGCCCCGCCCCCGAACCATCGAAACCGACTACCACCTCGTAGTGGGCCGCCTTGTAAACCACGCCGTCGGCCTCCGGCTCGCCGCCGGTTCCGGGCCAATCCGTTTCCAGCGGCCCCCTGCGCAATACGTGAAAGTGCAACCGGCTGCCGGCGGGAACGCGCACCAGACCGGGGCGCAACTGCAACAGGCGGGCGTCGCAACTGCCATCGCCGGCGGCGACCCCGCAAATTGTGTCACCGACCTCACCCGCGGAGGGAAAGTGGTCGGGATTGTCGAGCAGGCCGTCGAGTACGGCCAGTACCCGCTGGCGGGCCTGCAGGCGCGCCTGCTCATTGCCCGCCATGCGCAGTTGCAGGGTCGAACTGTGGGTAGTGGAGGTGACCAGAACACTCAACAATAGCAGAAACAGCAGCGCCAGAAGCAGCACTGCACCGGTCTGCACTGGCGGCCGGGTATTCACTGGAAGTCAAAGGCGCGCGAGTTGTACAGGTTCACCGTGGTCTGCATGACCCGCCGAAAGTGGCCATCACCGGCCGCGGGGATGGTCTTGCTGCCCAGCAAATAGGTCTTGTCGTTGCGATACGTCGCCACTTCTCCCAGCGCCCGGCTGAGCAGGTAAATGCGGGCGCTGACCGCCCGTTGCAGGTCTTCCGCGGTGGGCGCCGGGGTGTAGTACTCCGGAGTCCGGTTACCGTCCCGGTCGACGCCGAATTCCACTTGCAGATTTTCGATACCCTCCACCAGGCACTCGCTGTTATTGATGGCCAATCTGGCCGCCAGGGTGGTCAGCCGCTTGCGGCACAGGGCGGGGATGCCGTCGGAGCGGTTTACGGAATAATCGCGGATGTACAGCAATTGTGGCTGGTACTGCCAGACTTCGACCCCGGAATCGTCGGCCCTGTCGGCACTGCTGACGGCGCTGCCCGCCACTAACGAGGCAGTAGCGCCGTTCTCGCCAATGCGCAAATAGACCGTTCTGCCAGCCAGCGGGGCGGCGGTCCGGCCCCGATTCAAATGCGGCCGGTCGAGGCTGCGACGAACGGCGATGATGTCGGTACCGGCCCGAAATTCCGCCGCCGTGATGCAGCGGTACCTTGCCTCTGCCTCGGCAGCAGTGGCGTCGTTGAGGTGTTCCAGCACAGTGCCGCTATTCATGGCCCAACCGGCAGCGCAATCGCGGGCCACGTTCAGGGAACCGGCGGTAATCCGGTCCGCCGCCGGCAAGCCACCATAAAAACCCGCCATGGAAAGTTCCCGCGCCACATGGCGCAACGCCCAGCGCCCGTTTTCCTGCAGCCGCGCAATCTCTTCATCCTGGACAAAGCTGGTCTTGCTTTGCAGAAACAGATTGACCAGCCCGAAGCTGAGTACGGCGCCAAGGCTCATCGCCACCAGCAATTCCAGCAGGGAGATGCCCCGGGCCGAGTGGCTCGGCACCGCTTCAGCCCGTGCCCACAAAGCTGTGCAACAGCAATAACTGCCGCCGTGCATCGGCCGGGCCGTATCTGCCGCTGCCAACCCCGCAACGGTGGGCCTGCGGGTCGGAGAGTTCCCGGAAAGCCGCCCAGGCGATGGCTACAGTAACCGCACCGGCCGCGACCCGGATGCAGGCAGTGGGCGCCAGCAGACCGCCCACTTGCACCCGCCGCCCGACGGCCACCCTGGTTTCAGCGGCGCCGTCCAGGGCCTGTTCCCATTGCCACAGGTCGTGCGCCGCCAATTGCAGGGGGGTGCAACTGGTGGCGCGCTTGCCGCAATCCGGTTGCGGTTCACTGCCCAGCGAGCCGCCACCCAGCGACCCCCTGGCATAGCGCTGCAGGGCCTGTGGGTTGGCCCGCATCCGCGCCATGATATCCATGGCCAGGTTGGCCGCTGTGGTGCGCTGCAGGGCCTCGTGACCGGCCCGCTTGGCGGCCACCTGCAAGCTGGCCAGGCCCAGCGCACTGACCGAGACCAGTGACACCGCGACCATGACTTCCAGCAAACTGAAGCCGCGCCGGGAGCGGTGCCGGGGAGAAATAGTTACGGACACCGGCTGCTGCCGGCGCGCAGGCGCGGCCGCCCCACGGTATTGACAATCACACTCCAGGCCCTTTGCGTGTCGCCATCGGCTGCACAGAGGCGCATGCTGCCCGCCGCGAAGCTGGAACCGTCGCCGTGAAAACCGGGGTTGGCCAGTGCGGAGGTGGTGCCCAGGGTAGTACCCCCGGCCAGGCCGCCAAAGACCCGCAGCACCGTGTCGGTGGAGTCCAGCCTGCGGTCCCCGTCCCGGTCGTGGAAGACCAGCCAGCCATCGCTCCAGTTGCCGCCACAACGGCTGCCATCGGCACTGCGGCACAGACTGACCGGCTGGTTGCGTTTGACGGCTTCGCTGCGAGCCAGGTTGAGGCTGAGCATGAGTTGGTCCGCGGCCGCACGCAGTCGGTTGCGCTCGATCATCCCGGCCATACCGGGGGCCCCCAGGGATAGCATCAGGCCGACCAGCAGTAACACCACCAGCAATTCCAGCAGGGTCAATCCGCCATTGCGCATCTTCCAGAACCTCCCTCCCTGGTGGCCACGGACCCGAGAGCCGGTCAACGCTCCCTGGTTACAGTATAGACGGCATTGCGAAAAGCGCGAGGCGGAGCATGGCGGATGCAGTGACGCCTCGCCGTCACTGGATGCCGCGTCGCTTCTGCAGCAGCGTATCCAGCAGCATCAGGATCACGCCCAGGGTAATGGCCGAGTCGGCCAGATTGAAAATGGGGAAATAGCTGTCCCCATAGTGGACCGAAATGAAATCCACTACGTGACCGAGCCGCAGACGGTCCCACAGGTTGCCCACCGCTCCGCCGAGAATGAAGGCCAGGGCCAGACCCAGCAGCCACTCGCCCGCTCTCAGCCGCGACATCCACACCAGCAGAACCACACTGATCACCAGGGCCAGGGCCGAGAACAGCCAGCGCTGCATGCCGCCCGCATCGCTGAGCAGGCTGAAGGCCGCGCCACTGTTGTATTGCAGGCTGAAGTTGAGCAGCGGCAGTATCCGCAGTGGTTGGCCCTGAACCAGTTGGCTGACCACCAGCGCCTTGCTCCATTGGTCCAGCGCCACCACCAGCACGCTGAGCGCCAACCACCAGCACAACCGGGTAGAAAAGCGCGGGCCGCCGGTACCCTGCCGGGGGGCCGAATCAGGCATAACGCCGTACCTCTCCCGCCCCATCGACATTGACCACACAGCGGTCACACAGAGTCGGGTGCCGGGGGAGGCTGCCCACCTCCGCACGGCGGTGCCAGCAGCGCTCGCATTTTTTGTGTTCACTGGCGGTCACCTGCAGTTTGAGCCCCGCCAGCCGGCTGCATTCGACCTCTTTCGGCGCCTGCTCCAGCGGCTCCAGGCTGACTTCAGAGGTAATCATCAGGAAGCGCAATTCATCTCCGAGCCGGGCAAGGTCCCGAAGCAGTGGCGGCTCACAATAGAGCGTCACCCTGGCATCGAGCCCGCCGCGCAAGCTGCCTTCGGCGCGTTGCCTTTCCAACTCGCGATTGACTTCGGTGCGAACCTCCATCACCTGTTGCCAGAAGTCCCGGTCCAGCACCTGCCCATCGAGCAGGTGCCCGCTCATCCCGGTAAACCACTCCTCCAGAAACACCGATTCACCGCGCTCGCCAGGCAGGTGCTCCCAGATTTCGTCGGCCGTGAAACTGAGTATCGGCGCGATCCAGCGCACCAGGGCCTCGGCAATCAGGTACAGCGCCGTTTGCGCGGAACGCCGTGCCAGGCTGTCGCTCCGGGTGGTGTACTGGCGGTCCTTGATGACGTCCAGGTAAAAACCACCCAGATCATTCACGCAGAAGCCGTGCAGCTTCTGCTGCACCAGGTGAAACTGGTACTGCGCATAGGCGGTGTCGATTTCCGCCTGCAGGCGGGCGGCACGATCGACCACCCAGGCATCCAGGGCCAGCAACTGGTCGGCCTCGACCCGGTCGCGAGCGGGATCAAAGCCATTCAGGTTGGCGAGCAGGAAACGGGCGGTATTGCGGATGCGGCGATAACTGTCTGCCGTGCGCTGGAAAATTTCGTCGGAGACCACCAGTTCGGCCCGGTAATCGGTAGCCGCGACCCACAACCGCAGAATATCCGCGCCCAGCCTGTTCATGACCTGGCGCGGGGCAACGATATTGCCGACCGACTTGGACATCTTGCGGCCCTGGGCGTCCACCGTGAAACCGTGGGTCAGCACCGCCTTGTAGGGGGGCACCCCATCGCTGCACACCGAAGTCAGCAAAGAGGACTGAAACCAGCCCCGGTGCTGGTCCGAGCCCTCCAGGTAGAGGTCCGCCGGAAATTGCAATTCGTCCCGCTTGCGCAATACGCACGCATGGCTGACTCCGGAATCAAACCACACGTCCAGCGTGTCGTTCAATTTGTCGTAGTGCCCGGCCTCGTCACCCAACAGCTCCGCCGCCTCCAGTTCGAACCAGGCATCGATGCCCTGCTGCTCCACCCGCTGCGCCACCTGTTCCAACAGCGCCGGCGTGTCCGGATGCAGTTCCCCACTCTGCCTGTGGACGAACAGGGGCAGCGGAACTCCCCAACAGCGTTGCCGTGAAATACACCAGTCCGGGCGGGCACGCAGCATGAACTCGATGCGCGCCTGCCCCCAATCGGGGATCCACTCCACTTCTTCTACCGCCTGCATGGCCTGGGTCAGCAGGCCCGCCTGCTCCATACCGATGAACCATTGGGGGGTGGCGCGGAAGATCAGCGGGGACTTGTGCCGCCAGCAATGGGGGTAGGAATGCTGCCAGGGTTGCCGCTGCAACAGGTTGCCGGTGTTCTGCAGCACCTCGATGATGGCGTCATCGGCCGCCAGCACGTGCTGGCCGGCAAAGTACTCGGTATCCTCCCGGAACACACCGTTGTCGGCCACCGGGTTGTACACTTCCAGACCGTAGCTGCGGCCCACCACGAAGTCGTCATGGCCGTGACCGGGGGCGGTGTGGACCGCGCCGGTACCGGTCTCGGTGGTGACGTGGGCGCCGAGAATCACCGGTACCTGCCGCTGGTAGAAGGGATGCTGCAACAGCGCGCCCTCCAGGGCCTCGCCCCGGCATTGTGCCAGCACCTCGAACTGATCCCAGCCGATGCGGGCGCAGACCGCCTCCACCAGTTCCAGGGCCGCTACCAGCAGGCGCCGCCCGTTGCCGATCAGGGCATACTCCAATTGCGGGTGCAGGCACACCGCCAGACTGGCCGGCAGGGTCCAGGGCGTGGTGGTCCAGATCGCGATGGCCACCCCATCGCACTGCGCCGGCGTCAGTGACGCGCCGAATCTGGCCGCCAGGTCGGCGCCATCCACCACCGGATAGGCGACATCGACGGCAATCGAGGTCTTGTCCAGGTATTCCACCTCAGCCTCGGCCAGTGCCGAAGTACAATCCAGACACCAATGCACCGGCTTGAAGCCCTGTTGCAGATGGCCGTTGTCAGCAATTTTTCCCAGGCTGCGAATGATGTCGGCCTCGCAACTGTAGTCCATGGTCAGGTAGGGCTGCTGCCAATCCCCCAGCACGCCCATGCGCTGAAACTCGCTGCGCTGTCCCTCCACCTGCCGCTGGGCGTATTCCCGGCATTTGCTGCGGAACTCCCTGGCGCTCACCTTGTGGCCGGGCTTGCCGATCTTTTTTTCCACGTTGAGTTCAATCGGCAGGCCATGGCAGTCCCAGCCCGGCACGTAGGGGGCATCGTATCCGCTCAGGGTCCTGGACTTGACGATAATGTCCTTGAGAATCTTGTTCACGGCGTGGCCGATGTGCAGGGCGCCGTTGGCGTAGGGGGGGCCATCGTGGAGCACGAATTTGGGCTTGCCGGCGCTGGCGGCACGAATCTTCCGGTACAGATCCTGCTCCTGCCACTGCTGCAGGCGCAACGGTTCCCGCTGCACCAACCCGGCTTTCATCGGAAACGAGGTGCGGGGGAGGTTCAGAGTGTCTTTGTAATCACTCATGACCCGAAATACTCCCGCCCCCGCGCAATATCCTTATGCAGTTGCCGGCGCAGCAATTCCAGGCTGGCAAAGCGCTGTTCCTCACGCACCTTCTCCTGAAAGGTCACGCTGATGTTGCGGCCGTACAGGTCCGCGCAGAAATCCAGTATGTGCACTTCCAGAATGGCGCGAATGCTGTCGTTCACGGTGGGCCGGGTACCCACGTTGGCGACCCCCGGCAGCGCCCGTTCGGCGGCCCCCTGCACTTCCACCAGGTAGACACCGGACAGGGCAGCGCGCAGCCGATGCAGTTCCAGGTTGGCGGTGGGGAAACCCAATTCGTGACCGCGCCGGTCGCCGTGTACCACTTTGCCCTCTATCTGGTAGGGACGCCCCAGCAGTTCTTCCGCGAGGGCGAAATCCGCGTCCGCAAGTGCCCGGCGAATGCGGGTGCTGCTGACCCGGGTGCCGGACCGGGACAGCGTATCGACGAGTTCGGCCCGGAAACCGTAGCGCTCGCCCTGCTGCTGCATCAGCAGGAAGTCCCCCCGCCGGCGATGGCCGAAACGAAGGTCGTCCCCCACCACGATATGGCGTACTCCCAGGCCCTCGACGAATACCCGGGTAATGAAATCGTGGGCGCTCATGGTCTGCAGCCCGGCGTCAAACCGCACCCGTAACAACCGGTCCACACCCAGATCCCGCAGGGCCCTGAATTTCTCGCGGAAGCTCATCAGGCGCGGCGCCGCCTTGCTGGGTGAAAAATATTCGCGGGGCAGCGGTTCGAACACCACCACTACCGAGGGCAGGTCCAGTTCCCCGGCCTTCTCCAGGAGGTGGTCCAGCACTGCCCGATGACCGTGGTGCACGCCGTCGAAAGCGCCAATGGTGGCTACGCAACCGCGGTGCCGGGGACGCAGATTGTGTAGGCCGCGAATAAGCTCCATGGTTGCCGGAATGCCCTGTCAAAGCGCGGCATTATAGCGAAGTACGCCTGCTTTGGGTGCGTAAAAATCCCGGCCTGGGCGCCCGGGACCAGCGGCATCTGTCCGGGCCGGAACAAAGCTACCACCGATACTGGATTCGCGCCTGGTAGTTGCGCGGCAACTCGGGCAGGGCGATGACGCCGCCGAACAGGTTCGGGAAGTTCGCCCGGAAGTAGCGCTGGTCGGTCACGTTTTTTGCCGCCGCGGTGAAGATCCAGTTGCCGGTCTCGAACACCACGCCAACATTGACGAGCGTATAGCTCGGCAGCGTCACCGAATTGGAGAAGCCCGAGTGCACGGAAGCCACGTCGACCGCACTCGCACTCACTGCGAGACCCGTGCCGAAATCGTAGGTAGCGGTGAGCGAGGCGATGTTGCGGGGCATGCCGGCGCGGCGCGCACCTCGCGTGCCCGGGCGCAGCACGATGCCGGCGATGGCGCCGCCATAGAACTGCTCCGGGGCGACGCCGGGAATGTCTTCGGCACCGATAAAGCTGAAGCGCGAGCCGCTTTCCACGGTGTTGAGATTGGTCACCTCGACCTGGGAATAGCCCGCCGTCAGCAGCAGGTTGTCGCTGGCGGCCCAACGCAGTTCGAACTCCGCACCTTTTGTTTCCGTGGACTGGTTGGTGACAATGGCCTGGGCGGAGAAGTCGGTCCGCTCCTGCTGGTAGACGGATAACGCGAAGTACAGGGAATCCTCCAGGAAGCTGCCCTTGAGCCCCAATTCCCTGAGTTCCGAATCATCAAATGCACCACCGCTGACGATATTGGCGGTGCTGATTTCCGCGCCCTGTCCGGCGATGACGGAAGATTGCCTGGACACCGTGGCGTAGGGGATCAGGCCCAGCGGGCTGGCGTAACTGAGGCTCAGGGTCCAGGAAAAGCCATCGAAGTCGCCGGACGCGTCCGGCAGCACACAGCCTGGGTCGGGGCGTACGCAAAAGTTGTTGGCACTGGCCAGCAACAGTTTCTCTACCGGTTGCCGGCTCTCCATGTCGATGGCGTCGTAGCGAACCCCGGCCAGGACACCGAAACCGTTGTCCCAGGTGGCATCGATCAGGGCCGCCAGGCCCAGGTTCAGGTAGCTGCCGATGTAGTATTCCGTGTACTCGTCATCGGTCCGCGTGGACAGCAGGCGGGCATCGAGCGGTCCCGAGGGCCGCGTGAGATCGCGCCGGTCGAAATATTCATTGGTGTAGTCGTCTCCGTGATCGAAGTTGGTGTAGCGCACCGAAGGGGAGATCTGCACGGCAACCGTGGCGCCAGCGGGCTGGAAAGTCCGGGCAGCCACCAGTTTGTCCTCGATCACCCAGGTGTCGTGAAACTGGGAAAAGCCATAGGCGTTTTCGTTCAGGTTTTCGTAGGTCTCGAAGAACAACTGGTTTTTCCATTCCCAGCCGTCACCATCCGGGTGCAGGATAACATCGAAGTAGAGCGTCACGACCTCGTTGTCAACGGTATCGTCCGGGGCCACCAGGACCTGGCTGCCATCGATCGTGGCGCTGCCGACATCGACCAGTGCCAACAGTTCGGGACGGCAGCCGAACAGCTCGGTGTCGCCGATGGAACACGTTGTTTCTCCCGGGCTGCCGGGTTGCAGCGCTCCGGCATTGCCCGGCGTCAAGCCGGCCGCGAAGGGGCTCAGGTCGGTGTAGCCGTCGCCGTCGATATCGAATTCCCGATTCGAAATGAAGCCGTCGCCGTCGGTATCCAGGGGCAACGGCTGGCCGGTGAGATAGGTGCCGTGATCGATCAGGTCCTGGGTCAGGCGGTTCCAGCCGGCAATCTGGTTGCCCGAATAATCGTGGTACATGCCGCCGAACTGCACTTGCAGGCGGGCGTTCAGATCCGAGTCAAACGAGGCCTGCACCAGGGTCTGCTCGACACCGCTATTGCGGTAGTAGCTGCCCGAGTCCTCGACTTCAGCGTAGAGGTAGTAACCGAAATCCTGGCTGCCGAGTCGACCCGGGCCACCGAACTCCCCGGTGACGATGCGTTTCTCCCAGCTTCCCAGGCCCAGGCCGACGGCGCCGGTGTTCTCGGCGATGAACTCGCCGGTTTCCTCGATCCTGGCGGACTTGGGATTGAAGTTGAGATATCCGCCCACCTTCGCCGGCCCGTAGATGGGCGATGCCGGACCCCGAACGATGTCGATGCGGTCCGATGCGCCGATGGGCGTCGGGTAGTTGCCGGGATTGTCGAGCCGGCGGACCCCCCGGAAATAGGTCTCTCCCGGCGTGCCGCGAATGTCCAGCGAACCGGCCACACCGAAGAAGGACTGGGTGAAGCTGCCCGGCGCAACGGCGACCAGTTCATCGATGTCACGCATGTCGAAGCGCGCCATCATGTCTTCACTGACGGTGGAGGCGGAGCGGGGGGTATGCAACAACGACTTGCCAAAGCCGAAAATGGACTGCACGTCTTCCCCGGGCAGGCTCCCCAGGTCGCCCACCACCACGACTTCCTCCATCTGCGCTGCCGCCGGTCCCTGGGCCGCGATGCCCGACAGCAGGGTCAATGCAACGGCGCGCCACAGGCCTGCGCAGCGGGTGCGCGGGCCAAAGCGCCCCGACCTCACGCATCTGCGCCAGGGGCGCGGCGGGAAATCGACGGCGCAGCAGGGGCAGGGCTTGGTGGGCATCAAAACTTCCTCCAGCGGGATTCCCGGGGGATCATAGCAAAGTCCTCGACCAGTCCAACGGAAATGTGCAGAATAGGAGGCGTAGCGGGAGAACGGAGGCAAGAACCGATGACTACTGTCCGGCACGTAATTGGTGTAGTGCTCATCGCCATTGGGGTTTTGGTTGCGGTCCACACGATCTTTGAGCCGCTGTATCACGTTTCCAGCGAAGCCAGTCCATACAGTCCGATCTGGGGATTCATCAATCCCTTGTCGGCGCTGGCGGTGGTGCTGGGCGTGAGCTATGGCTACCTTCGCAAGAGAGGTGTCGACCAGGAGGGCGGCAACGCGCCGGTCAGCCGCGAGTATCTGGCAGCCAACGCGCTGTTCTACGGCTTCCTGTTTGTCGGCATCCTGTTCTTCTGGAACTGGTTCAACCTGCTGAATCCCGGTTTTACCGCAGTGGGGGCGGAAGCCGTCTCCCTGGTGTGGGCCTTGGTCGACGCCGCGCTGCCGCTGCTCGCCGGCGCGATGGGTCTGTCGCTGCTGAAAGGCGAGGGGTAAGCCACCCGTTACACCGCGCAACAAAACGCGGCCGGATCGCCCGGCATCAGGTCAGTCTTTGGTTCAACCCGCTTTGGGTGCGTGAAAATCCCTGCCGCGGGTTCCCAGGGCAAACTGGGCAGCCAGGTAAACCCCCAGCCCGACGATCACCAGCCAACCCAGTTGCAGGGCCCGTTGCCACCACCGCCAGTCCAGCCAGTGCTCGCTGGGGGGCAGCAGCCACCACAGTACGGCGAGCATCAGTGCGCTGCACAGCAGCATCCGCAGCAGTTGCTTCGACCAACCGGGTTCGTGGCGGAAGACCCCTTGCCGGCGCAGGCCGCGGTACAGCAGCCCGGCGTTGAGAAAGGCCGCCAGGCTGGTGGCCAGTGCCAGCCCCACATGGCCCACCTGCCAGTACCAATGCAGCGGAAAGACCAACAGCAGGTTGAGCACCATGTTGGCGAACATGGCGATGATGCCGATTTTCACCGGGGTGCGCAGGTCCTGCTGGGCATAAAACCCGGGCGCGAGTACCTTCACCAGCATGAAGGGCAACAGGCCGAGGCTGTAGGCGCGCAGGCTGAGGCTGGCCATCTGCACGTCGTGACTTTGCAGGGCACCGTACTGAAACAGGCTGATGAGGATGGGTTCGGCCAGCACCAGCAGCCCCAGACTGGCCGGCAGGCCAATCAGCAGCACGTTGCGCACGGCCCAGTCCAGGGTGCGGGAAAACTGCCGGTGGGAGGCCTCGGCCTGCTGCCGCGACAGGCTGGGCAGGATCACGGTGGCAATGGCGATGCCGAAAACACCCAGCGGCAGTTCGGTCAGCCGGTCCGAGTAGTACAACCAGGACACGCTGCCGGTGGGCAGGAAACTGGCCAACACCGTATCCAGCAGCAGGTTGATCTGGCTGACCGAGACCCCGAACAGCGCCGGCAGCATCAGCATCATGATGCGATGCACCCCCTCGTGCCGGGTATCCCAGATGGGTCTGGGCAACACCCGCAACTGGTAGAGGAAGGGCAACTGGAACAACAGTTGCACCGCCCCGGCCAGCAACACCGCCCAGGCCAGGGCATAGACCGGCTCCTCCAGCATCGGCGCGGCCAGGACAGCGGCGCCGATGAGGGCCAGGTTCAGCCACACCGGAGCCAGGGCCGGCACCGCAAAACGCCCGAAACTGTTGAGTACCGCGGCACAGAATCCGGCCAGGGAGATCAGCAGCAGGTAGGGAAAGGTGATGCGGATCAACTCCGTGGTGAGGTGGTATTTCAGCGGATGTCCCACAAAACCCGGGGCAAACACAGCCGTCACCAGCGGCGCCGCCAACACCATCAGGCCGGTAACCAGGATCAGGCTGCCGCCGAGCACGCCCGCGACCCGGTTCAGCAGATCCCGAACCGCAGCCTGGGAGCCGCGCTGGCGATATTCCGCCAGCACCGGCACGAAGGCCTGGGAAAAGGCTCCCTCGGCGAACAGGCGGCGCAGGAACTGGGGGACCTTGAAAGCGATAAAAAATGCGTCCGCATTGGCCGCGGCGCCCACCAGGCCGGCGATGGCGATATCCCGCGCCAGGCCCAGCACCCGCGACAGCGAGGTCATGGCGGCGACCACCACACTGGAGCGCAGCAAACCGGCGTCCTGTTCTTCACTCAACGGGTCGGCGAAGGACTCGCTCAGTTCCTCCTCGTGTGCGGGATTCATGGCTGGAAGCGGCTGCCGGTATACCAGTTGACGCCGCGGGCATCCCGCTCCACCTCATCCACGACCTCCAGCACCATGGCAAACAGTGCCATGCGCACCAGCACGCCGTTGTCGGCCTGACGAAAAATGGCCAGGTTGGGATGGTCGTTGAGATCGCTGTCCAGTTCGTTGGCTTCGGCGCGGGAATCGCGTGGCAGCGGGTGCATGATCACCGTGTTGGGGTCGCAGTGCTGGGTGTAGATGTGGCGGTTGAGGCGAAAGCGCCCCCGGTAGCGGTCGGCATCTTCGCGGCTGCCAAAGCGCTCCTCCTGAATGCGGGTCGAATAGGCAATGTCCACATCGCTGATATGCGTCTCCAACTCACTGCTCTCGCTCACCCGGTGACCCGCCTCGCGCATCCTTTCGACAATTTCAGCAGGCATTGTCAGTTCCGGAGGTGAAATCAGGTGTACTTCCAGGTCCCGATACAGGCTCAGCAGCTTGCACAGGGAATGTACGGTGCGGCCGAAGCGCAGATCGCCGATCAGGGCGATGCGAATCCGGTCGATGCCGCCGCCGCGATGACGCAACTCGCTACGGATGGTGTACAGATCCAGCAGGGCCTGGCTGGGGTGTTCATTGCTGCCGTCGCCGCCATTGAGCACCGGCACCCGGCTGGCATGGGCAAACTCCTCTACCGAACCGGCCCGGGGATGGCGCATGGCGATGATATCGCTGTACCCGGAAATCACCCGGGCGGTGTCGTACAGGGATTCGCCCTTGGCGATGGCGGAATGTTCGAAGCCGGTGGTTTCCCGCACGTGACCACCCAGCAGATTGAAGGCGCAGCCAAAACTGACCCGGGTGCGGGTGCTGGGCTCAAAAAACATGGAGCCGAGAATGGCGCCATCCAGCACATGGGTGATCATGCGGCGATGGGCATAGGGCTCCATGCGGTCGGCTACGCCAAATATGGCTTCGATGTCGGCGCGTTCAAACTGGTCGACGGAGAGGATGTGGCTGCCAGCGAATTGCACGGCATTCTCCCGGTGGAATGGCGCGCCCATTATAAACGGGCACCAGCGGCAGAATACGGAAAAAAGACAACAAAATGCCCGATGTTGGGGGTCAGGCCAGCAACAGGTCGCTGTAATCCTGCAGCGCGTTCAACACGTCCCGGTCCCCGGGAGTCAATGCCGGCTCCCGTTGCAACTGCTCGATGATCGCCAGATACTCCTCCAGGCACAGGCCGGCCCCCGCCGCCGGGTCGGTCAGGTACTGGTAGCGAACCTCCTCCCACCGGACCTGCTCCGCCTCGGTCAGGCTCTGCGGGTAGTTGCGGGCCCGGTAGTAAAACAGCATGTCCGGCAACCTCGGATCCGCGAAGCCGGGTGGCTCCTCGCGCAATTGATCGGGGTTGGCGCTGCGCACCCAGTCCCTGGCCCTGCTGTCCGCCGGGCCGAAGAACGAGCCGCTGTAGAGCATCTGGTCGGGGTGCCGGGGGCTGGGAAACTGCCGCCCGGCGTGCACCTGTTGTAGTTTGTCGGCCAGGCCGGGCAGGGTCTTCAGGCGGGTGGCATGGTCCCGCTGGGCCGCCAGATCGATGTTCAGGCGCTCGGCGGCGGCGTCATCGAGCAACCTGGGCGTCACCACGACGGGGCATCGGTTGATGCGAATATTCTTGATCGCCGGGCGCTCGGTTCCCGCCGCCAACTCGGCTCTCGGGCAAAACAGGCGCTCGCCGATCCGGGCCGCACTCAAATCGGCCAGCTCGGTGGGGTCGCGCGACAGATCGACGCAGATGATTTCATTGCGGTTGTCAGGGTGCCTGGCCACCGGGGCCACCAGGCCGATGTTGGAACGCGCGGCGCCGAACTTCGGCGAGACGTGCAGCACCGGTTTCATGGCGGAGATATCCAGTTGCTTCAGCACCGCCGACCTGTTGCGCTGGGCCAGCACGTAGTCAAACATGCGGGGCTGGCGCTGCCGCAGCAGGCGCGCCAGCGCCAGCGTCGCCCGGGTGTCGGCACTGGCATCGTGTGCCTGGTGCTCTATGCCATTGGCCGGGGCGAGGTCCTCCAGCCTGAAGCTCGGGTGGCCGTCAGCACGCCGCGGCCAGACCAGGCTCTCCGGCCGCAGCGCCTGGGCAAGGCGCAGCAGATTGATGATATCCCAGCGCGAATTACCGTGTTTGTATTCCCTTTCATAGGGGTCGTAAAAGTTACGGTACAGGATATGACGAGTGACCTCGTCGTCGAAATCGATGTTGTTGTAACCCACACCACAGGTGCCGGGGAGGGCCAGTTGCTGGTGAATCAGGGCAGTGAATTCCGCTTCGCACACCCCTTCCCGCAGTGCCTGCTGGGGAGTGATGCCGTGCACCAGGCAGGCGTGCGGCTGCGGCAGCACATCGCGGGCCGGCTGGCAGAACACCACCAGTGGTTCGGAGATGACATTCAATTCGAGGTCGGTGCGCAGCCCGGCAAATTGCACCGGACGGTCACGGCTGGGGTCGCTACCAAAGGTCTCGTAATCGTGCCAGTAGAAACTACCCTTCAAGCCTCGACTCCCGCACCGGATGACCGCTCAATCGACTGCCGACGGAACTGTGATTCGGGAATTCATCCCACTTCGATGGCCCGTTCCTCGATGCGCGCCTTCCACAGCGCCGGGCCGGTGTTGTGAATGGACTCGCCGCGGCAGTCCACGGCCACCGTCACCGGCATATCCCTGACCTCGAATTCATAGATGGCCTCCATGCCCAGTTCCGGGAAGGCGACCACCCGCGCCCTGGTAATCGCCTTGGAGACCAGGTAGGCAGCCCCCCCGACCGCGATCAGGTAGGTGGCGGCGTGCTTCCGGATCGCCTCGATGGCATCGGGCCCCCGCTCAGCCTTGCCGATCATGCCCAGCAAGCCGGTGTGTTCCAACAGGAAATCGGCGTACTGGTCCATGCGGTCGGCAGTGGTCGGGCCCGCCGGGCCCACTATTTCATCGCCCACCGGGTCCACCGGACCCACGTAGTAAATGAACTTGCCGGCCAGATCTACCTGGGGTGGCAGACCCTGGCCCGATTCGATCAACTGCCTGATCCGCTTGTGCGCCGCATCGCGCCCGGTCAACAGGGTACCGGACAACAGCAGGGTTTCCCCGGGCTGCCACAGCGCCATCTGTGCAGCGGTGACCTGGTTCAGGTCCACCCGCCGAGCCTGCTCCCCCACTTCCCAGGTTACTTCCGGCCAATCCTCCAGTCGGGGCGGAGTTTGCCGGGCCGGGCCGGAACCATCCAGCACGAAATGGGCGTGGCGGGTGGCGGCGCAATTGGGAATCATGGCCACGGGCAGCGAGGCGGAGTGGGTCGGGTAATCCTTGATCTTGACATCCACCACGGTAGTCAGGCCGCCGAGGCCCTGGGCGCCGATGCCGAGTTTGTTGACCTCGTCCATGATTTCCAGCCGCAGTTCCTCGATCCGGCTGGATGGCCCGCGCTGTCGCAGGAGATCGATATCGATGGGGTCCAGCAGGGCTTCCTTGGCCATCAGCGCCGCCTTTTCCGCACTGCCACCGATGCCGATGCCCAACAGGCCGGGTGGACACCAGCCGGCGCCCATGGTGGGCAGGGTTCGCACTACCCAGTCGACGATGTCGGCGGAGGGATTGAGCATGGCCAGGCGCGATTTATTCTCGGATCCGCCACCCTTGGCGGCCAGCTTCACCTCGACAGTATTCCCGGGCACCACCTCCATGTACACCACGGCGGGGGTATTGTCGCCGGTGTTGCCGCGGGCTCCGGTGGGATCGGACACGATGGAGGCGCGCAACGGATTGTCCGGGTGCCGATAGGCGCGGCGCACTCCCTCATCGACCATCTCGGTTACCGACAGTTGGGCATCCCAACGCACCTCCATGCCGATTTTCAGGAACACGTTGACAATGCCCGTGTCCTGGCAAATCGGACGGCGCCCCTGGGCGCACATGCGCGAATTGATGAGAATTTGCGCCATGGCGTCCCGGGCCGCGGGATTCTCCTCCCGTTCATAGGCCCGGTGCACGGCGTTGATGTAATCGAGGGGATGGAAACAGGAAATGAACTGCAGGGCATCGGCCACGCTGTCGATCAGGTCGTCCTGGGAAATCACCGTCATGGCACACCTGCTAACGGGTCTGGTTGAACCTGCATTGTAGCCCAAGGAACCCCGGATTAATTGCTGCTCTCGGCAACCCGGCCCTGGCGGGCGTTGATTTCCTGCAGACTGCGGTTGACCTGTTTTCGAAAGGCGTTGTTGGACTCGACCCACTCTTCGTTGGTAGCTACCCGTTTCCGCAGTCTGGCGTATTCCAGTTGCAACAGGCTGAGATCGTCACCGAGCTTTTCCAGTTGGGCTTCACTGCTGCGGTTGGCCTGCTGCAAACGCTCGGCGGCATCCGCCAGGACTTGCAGATCTTTCATCTCCGCGCCCAGCGCCTTGAGTTGGGTGGAGTAGGAGCTGTCGGTTTTAGCCAGCCTGGCCAACTGGTCCCGGGTCGCGCCATCGGCCTTTTCCAGGGCGGCGATCTTGGCCTTGTTGGTGCGCCAGGCGGAAGCCCACAGCTTGTCGACTTCCGAGTACAGTTCCTTGATCTTTACCCCCATGGCGGCAGCGGACTGATTCACCCCTTCATCGGTGTCCGAGAGACGTTCTTCGAGGTCGGCAATGCGCTGTTCCTGGTGCTCCAGGTCCGCCCCCACCGACACCTGACGTCCCTGCAATTGCCCTTGCAGTTGCCAGGCCCAGGCACAGGCCGCGGCCGCCAGCAGCAGGCTCAATACCAGCAACGACAACAGCCACCACGGGGTACCCGCGGCGGCGGTGCCGCCCGAGTCCCCCTGCCTGCGGCTGCGGCCGGGGGGCGGCTGGCGCGCCACCACCTCGTCCCGGGCCGGGATGATGGGTGGAATGGGACCGATGGAGTCGCCGTTGTCAGGCATGGCATCGAGCCGCCCCGGGGAGATTCACTACACCAGTTCCAGAATCAGCCAGATTACCGCGGTCAGCGCGATGCTGCAGTGGATCACCCCGCGCACCGTGGTCAGAGGGCCGGTCTTGCCGAACAGTGCATTCAATTCCAACAACACAATCAGCCCGAGGGCGAGATACAAAGCGGTGGGGCTGGCGTCAATGTAATAGTGCCTGGAACCCACCATGCCGAACAGCATGGGGCCCGAAAACAGCGTATTGGTGCGTGAAGCCAAACCCGCCTTGGCAGCGGCGGCGGGACCGTCGCCCTCTTTCATGCCCAGCACGATCTGCTGGTTCGGCCAGATGACCAGCCACACGTTGAGGAACATGATAATACCTGCCAGGGCACCAACCCAGATTACCGGTTGGCCGTGCAGATTGTTGTGAGCGCCAATGCTGTACAGCAGGTACAGGCCGGTGAGGAAGGTGAACATCGCCCCCCAGCGGAACCACCACAACGCTCGGGGCGCCAGCTTCTTCATAGCATCGGCCTTGGCCTCCGCCTCGGCTTCCTTGAAATACTCGGTTTGCACGAAGTTGAAGTAATACAACATGCCGATCCAGACCACGCCAAACAACACGTGCGCCCAACGAAAAATGAATTCCAGAATCATCGGTTTATCTCCCCTTGTCGGTAATCCCGCGGCGCACCGTGGTGCCCGCCCTGCCCCTCTCACAACCGAGGCCGGGCCGCCCTCACCGGGAACGCCTGCTTAACGGCATTCTAATGCCAGCCGGGGATTTTACAAATGGGCTGGGCCGAAAACCAGACAAAAAAAACCCCGCACGGGGCGGGGTCTTTTGCCACGGTTCGGGCGGCTTACATCATGCCACCCATATGAAACATATCTTTTTGATATATGTAAATATTTTATAATGGGACATTATCAACACCCCTCATTATACCCCTACGCGGTAACCGACACATGATTTAGCTAGGGCATCTCTGAAAAACGGAGAAGAAGAACGCGTCTGGGGAGATGCGGGTTATCAGGGCATTGAAAAGCGACCGGAACATGAAGGACGAGATGTGGACTGGTTTATAGCGATGCGCCCTGGCAAACGTGCACAACTTGCACCCTCGGACCCTTTGTCGCAGGTTGAAAAATCAAAGGCCAGTGTCAGGGCGAAGGTAGGGCATTGCTTCTATCGGATAAAACGCCAGTTCGGCTACGACAAAG
>CAZUGZ010000020.1:0-38722 GCA_964620555.1 uncultured Alteromonadaceae bacterium | reverse complement strand
CCTTCAATACCGGCATCATGCGATACACCAGCAGTGAAGGTACGACAACCGAAACCGCATTGCCCGCCGCCATGGCCAGAGGAATGCCGCCGATTTTGAAGGGGTGGTTGCCGTAGTAATACCACCATTCAAGGTAGATAGGCACTTGCTCCAGCGCAGTGACGCCGACAAAAGCCCAAAATGCCGCCTTCCACCAGGTTTTTGGCGTCATATCGGCGGC
This sequence comes from uncultured Alteromonadaceae bacterium, assembly GCA_964620555.1. GTDB lineage: Bacteria > Pseudomonadota > Gammaproteobacteria > Pseudomonadales > Halieaceae > JAPOQD01. The sequence continues at coordinate 38,502 of CAZUGZ010000020.1, read as the reverse complement.
GACAAAACGGTCGTACAAAAAGACATTCATTGAGCCGAAGTAAAAGGCGTAGATAAAAAATACATGCAATGGTACTGGGTGACCTTCAGCACTATAAAACATGATTTGTCCAACGGGTGCGTGGTAGGCGTTAGCCCAGGTATCAGCCAAGGGTTCCAGAATCACGCAAGCGAGGCCGGCAAAAGGAAATAAAAACGGTAACCACGAACGCCTCGAATAGGCGACATAGGTTGCATAGAGAATAAGTAATACTGCGCCACCTGCGCCGGCTGCCAACATGATATTTTGCCCCAGTTGATTCATGACTAACGTGGGGTCGGGTAAGGTATAGGTGATATCAGGAGAGGCTAAATTATTATCACGCATAGCGTTACTATTCCTTCTGTAGTTATACAGTTTGCGGCAAAGGCTTAAATTCCTTTGACCGTTGGACTTTCCAGGTAAAAGGCCACTACCTCATCAACGCCCGGTGCTGGCGAGGGTGGCGGTAGGTAGTCGGCTATGATTGCGCCCACGGTAAACATCAGTAGCGACAGCGCGCCGCTCCAGATACAGAGCCGCTGTACGCCAAGGTGCATTGGGTCGCCGCTTGCAGGCATGCTAGATGGCGTTCTTATTTTTTATGGTGAGAGCGCAAAAAACGGCGCGCCGGTTGCAGTGGCCAGAACTCTTCGTCTTCGCCCCAGGCGGTTTCGCCGTCAAACTTCCACTCGACCAGGCTCCACCATTCATATAGGAAGGGCAGGGTGCACACTTTTAGCCAGTTTTTCCAGCGGCCTTCGGCTTCCAGAATGCGCCCGTGTTCGTCTTTGGCCCATAACACGGAATATAAAGGGCGACCATCGTGGCCGCGCTCGGTAATGTTGCGATAGCCTTCTTTAATTACGCCGGCCTTACCGTCTTTGATATACCAGCCGGCAATCAGTGGGTCTTTTTCGTCATAGGCCGGGTCGGCGTTGGCGGGTTTTTCGCCGGTGGGAAAGACGATAAAACCGTGACCCTCTTTGGCGATTGACCAGGGAAAACCCGAGCGGGGGTGGCCACTAACGGAAACAGTACGTGGCCCCCAAGAGCGATCGCGGCAAGACCAGCAGTCGACGGCCAGGGTTTCGTCGCCTAACACTATCGTACCGGTCATTCTGCCACCTTGCTCGTAGTGGTGTTTGCCCCATTCTAAGGGAAAGCCTGGCTCGATGGGTTCCATAAAGGCGGTCCAGGTCAATTCGGCTTTGCAGTCTTCGTTGTCGCTAAGAAACTGGAATTGCTTGAATGGCTCGATACATTTAACGGTAAGTCCGTGCGGTAAATGAAAGTTAAACATGTCGAATTCGGGTAGTAACGGAAAAGTATCGCCGTGATTGAAGAACAAGCAGTCGTAGATATTTTCGGCACTGTCGTCCCATAGCGCAATGCCGCCCACGGTGTAGTTCATATTGGGGCGATGGTGCATATAAACCCAACCGCAGATATTGCGCTCCGGAATCATTAGCGAAAACCAGCCGCTTTCGTTCCAGTAGGGATCATCGGGTTTGGGGTGGAAGGATTCGTCTGTGGGTTTAATCATGTCAAAACCTCGCCTAATGGCTTTTAGTTCAAATCAATATCGGATCTTTATATTTGGCGTTGCCGCCAAGCTTAGATCGCCGGCTGCAAAACCTTTATAAAGAGTTTCTTGTATTCATTGAGTAACTTTGTGTAATTGATCGAGTCTGGCGCCATCATGTAGTGGTAAACAACTCCGCGAAAGGCATCGAACAGCACTTTGCTCATGATCGGTACATTAATATCCGGGTCGATAGGGTTATTTTTTGCATAGCGTGTGAGAAAGTTGGCAAAAAGTTTGTGTCCCAGCATTTGGGTCTTGAGCATCTCGCCTCGCAGGGTCGGGTTGCCAGGATCTGCCGCACCAAAAATAAGCACCATCCTTCCCATCATTCGCTCGTCATGATTGGCATTGAGCTGGTTTGCCCGACTCAATATGTGATCTATAAATTCTGTACAGTTGAGCTCGCGGCCTTCAATCTCAGTAAAAATATCGTTCCATGTCTCGCGTATTTGCGACAGACAGGCAAGCACTAGGCCTTCTTTAGATTTAAAATGGTATCTGGGCAGCTCTCGGCTGCATCGGGCTACCTCGGCAATCTGAGTTAGTATTGCCCCCTGGTATCCGTGTCTACCGAAGCAGATAAAGGCGGCATTGATAATCCTGTCTTTTACCTCAGCGATTTTTTCTTGCTGAAATGACAATTGGATTTCGGCTGTCATGTGTTGATGCCGGCTTTCATGGTTCATTTCGGCCCGCTTTGACTAACTTTGTTTGGAAACAAGGATTTTGCCCACAAGCAAGTGGATAAAAAATTATCAGTTGCTGTTGAAAGCTGCTAATACCTTTTTTATTGATCTTTATAGGATATTCCTATTGCCTGGAAAGGAATGGAGGTGGGTGATCAAAATGGGCCTGGAAGGATTGTTTTAAGTTGAAAGCTTGTGCACACTATAATTTTGAAGATGGTGCCTTAATACTGCTGCCAATCAAATATTGGGGATATTCAATGATTACAATTTATCACCTTGGTCGTTCACAATCGGATCGAATCGTATGGCTTATGGAGGAGCTTGGCCTGCCCTACCAGCTCGAATGGTTTGACCGTAATGAAGAAGGTATCGCACCGGATGAATACATGGCACTGCACCCTGCTGCGACCGCACCTGTAATCAAAGATGGGGATTTGGTGTTGCCAGAATCTACCGCCATCGTCGAGTACATTAGCCAAAAATATGCCGGTGTTAATTTGTGTGTGCCACCCTCGTTTGATAACTATTTGCATTATCTCTATTGGATGCAGTTCAACAATAATTTCACTGCGGGCGTGTTCGCGAAAGCCGCTGCGGGTGAAAATGCCGATCCTGATGGCATGATTATGAAAGTGGTAGCGCGCCGTGAAGAAGGTTTGTTCAGGTTCATGGAGCAACGTCTGGGCGAAGCCGACTATCTTGCTGGTGATGAGTTTAGCTGTGCCGATATTATGGCGATGTTTCCGCTTACGACAACGGCAGCATTCGTGGGCAAAACATTTGCGGATCAGCCCAATATATCGGCGTATATCGAGCGTATTGGGCAAAGGCCCGCGTATCAAAAAGCGATGTCTATAGCGGGTGTAGAGGCGACCAGGCCGGTTTGACCCAAATTTATATACTGCCGGTGAAAACCGGCAAGTAGGCTCCTTTTCAATTATCCAACGAGCCTGCCGAAATACTGTCGAATACTTTACAAAATCACGTAGAAGCTGTTGGCGCTGCCGAAGGTAAAGTAACAATTGACGGAAGGACGTATCGTGTTTCCGGCCCCGCCTGGCGTGATCATTACATGCTGCCTAACTCCTGTGGCTACCAGGCGAACGGCGTTTTCAGGCAATAACTGTTCGTTAGATTTTGAGCGGGCAGCCACTTCCGGTCCGCGCACCCTGCCACAGCGGCGCAGACTCCTAGTCCACTGCGTTCATGACTCGCACGTACCCACTCCTGGAATATGCAAGAATAGCCCTGTCCGCGGTCAAAAGCTCAATTTCAAAATGGCGGGCCGCTGGCGCCCAATCAGATCACGATTGATGCGATCGAAGCCGCGCGTCGGGGCGACCTCGTGGACTTGGGGAGTCCCGAGGAAGCGCTTGCCGACCTGAATCGGCCGGATTGAATACATCGTAATTCGCAAAATTTTTGCGACAATGGTGCCCAGGGGCGGAATCGAACCACCGACACGAGGATTTTCAGTCCACTGCTCTACCGACTGAGCTACCTGGGCATTTGACGGACTCTCACAGGACGTGAGAGCGGCGTATTAAACCCGCTGGAACGGGGCCGGTCAAGGCGCTTCAGGCCTCGGGCGGGACGTAGCCTGCGGCCCGGTCGTAGTCTTCCCCGGACAGGAATTTTTCCATCTCCCCGCGCAGGTATTCGCGCGCACCCGCATCCATCATGTTGAGGTGTTTTTCGTTGATCAGCATGGTCTGGTGGGCCTGCCATTCGGCCCAGGCCCGGCTGGAAACCGTGTCGAAGATCTCCTGTCCCTTGGGCCCCGGGTACGGGGGCGCCGCCAGCCCTTCCAGCTCGGCCTGGTACTTTCTGCAAAACACGGTTCTGGGCATATCGCGCTCTCCACCTGTCGGGCCTTTCGGCATCGTCCGGCAACGCGGGCGCCGGCTCAGGAATCCGAACTCCCCGCGTATCGCAACAGCCGGGTTACCGGCCTGGGCAGGCCGATCGGCTCCGGCTCGCGCAGGTTATACCAGAGCTGGCGGCCCGCCGCCATGATGGTCGCCGGCGGGCTGTCGAGACGGCAGCGAACCGGCTGTATATCCAGTTGATAGTGGCTGAAGCCGTGCCGCAGCGGCGGCAGCGCTTCCAGCCCGGCCGTGGCCCCCAGGTGGTCCAGGCAGAATGCCCGGGCCTCCGTCTGGGAGGGGAATTCCGGAAAACACCAGAGCCCGCCCCAGATGCCAGCCTGGGGGCGCCGCTCCAGGTAGACTTCTTGGCCGGCGCAGGCCAGCAGCATCACCGTGGATTTCACCGGCAGTGGCCGCCGCGGTTTGCGGCCCGGAAACTGCTCCTGCCGGCCCAGCCTGCGGGCTTCGCAAGCGCCGCTGAGCGGGCAGCGTCCGCAGCTCGGCCGGCTGCGGCTGCACACCGAAGACCCCAGGTCCATCATGGCCTGGCTGTAATCCCGGCAGCGCCGTTCCGGGGCATAGCGCTCCGCCAGCGCCCACAGAGCCTGTGACACACTGGCCGTTCCCGGCCAGCCTTCGATTGCGGCATAGCGGGCCAGCACCCGTTTCACGTTGCCATCCAGAATGACGGCGGGTCGCTCGAAGGCAATGCTGCGGATGGCGCCGGCCGTGGATCTGCCGATCCCGGGCAGGCGGCTGAGTTCGGCCACGGTCTGTGGAAAGCGGCCCTCGTGGTCGGCCGCGATGATGCGCGCCGTGCGCAGCAGGTTGCGGGCCCTGGCGTAGTAGCCGAGGCCGGTCCACAGGTGCAGCACCCGGTCTTCTTCGGCGGCGGCCAGCGTCTCCACACTGGGGAATTCGCCGACGAAGCGTTCGAAGTAGGGCCGCACCGCGGCCACCCGGGTCTGCTGCAACATGATTTCCGATACCCACACCCGGTAGGGGGTGATGTCCCGTTGCCAGGGCAGGTCGCGGCGCCCGTGGCGGTCGTGCCAGGCCAGTACCGCCCGTTGAAACTGCGCTGCCTGCAAGCGGCTCTCCCCCTCGTTGCGGCTGTGAATTGTACGGCAAGCGGGCCGTGTATTGGCACCCCGGTTCTTTTATAATGCGGCTCCCTTTTGCCCCTGTCGGCACACCACCATGGCCCAACGCAGCGCAACCGCAACCCGCCGTACCCTGGAAACGGAGATCGAAGTGACGCTGAACCTGGACGGCAGCGGCGCGGTCAATTTCGCCACCGGCATCCCCTTCCTGGAGCACATGCTCGACCAGATCGCCCGCCATGGCCTGCTGGACCTGGACATTGCGGCCCGCGGCGATACCCACATCGACGACCACCACACGGTGGAGGACATCGGCATCACCCTGGGCCAGGCGGTAGCCAGTGCCGTGGGCGACAAAGCCGGAATCACCCGCTACGGCCACGCCTATGTGCCGCTGGATGAAGCCCTGTCCCGGGTGGTGGTGGATTTTTCCGGCCGCCCCGGCCTGGAGTACCACGTGCCCTTCAGCCGCGCCCGGATCGGCGACTTCGACGTGGACCTGTTTCAGGAATTTTTCCAGGGCTTCAGCAATCACGCCCAGGTCACCCTGCACGTGGACAACCTGCGCGGCAGCAATGCCCACCACCAGGCCGAGACCGTGTTCAAGGCTTTCGGGCGCGCCCTGCGCATGGCCCTGGCACTGGATTCCCGCACGGCCGGCGCCACTCCCTCCACCAAGGGTGTCCTTTAGCAGGCAAAACCCATGAGTTCAGAACGCGTGGTGGTGATCGATTACGGCATGGGTAATTTGCACTCCGTTGCCAGTGCCCTGCGGCAGGTCGGCGCCCGCCAGGTACTGGTCAGCGGTGACCGCCAACAGATTCGCAGTGCCGACCGGGTCATTTTTCCCGGGGTCGGCGCCATGCGCGATTGCATGGCGGAGATCAAACGCCTGGGTTGTGCCGAACTGTTGCCGGAGCTGTTGTCCCGGGGCCGCCCGGTGCTGGCAATCTGCATCGGCCTGCAGGCCCTGCTCAGCCGCACCGAAGAAAACACCGGCGTGGAATGCCTGGATCTCGTTCCCGGCGAGGTTCGTTTCCTCGGCGACCCGCTGCAGGACCGGCAGGGGCAGCGGCTCAAGGTGCCCCACATGGGCTGGAACCAGGTCTGGCAGCAGCGGCCGCACCCCATGTGGTCCGGCATCGAGCAGGGCTCCCGCTTCTATTTTGTGCACAGCTACTACGTACACGCCCGGCAGCGCGAGCTGGTGATCGGCACTACCGAGTACGGGGTCGACATCGATGCGGCCCTGTGCCGGGACAACCTGTTCGCGGTGCAGTTCCACCCGGAAAAAAGCCACACCGCCGGGTTGCAGTTGCTGCGCAATTTCCTGTCCTGGCCGGGCACGGAATAAGCGGTGCTGGTGATTCCCGCCATAGACCTCAAGCAGGGCGCCTGCGTGCGCCTGCGGCAGGGTCTGATGGAGCAGACCACGGTGTTTTCCTCTGACCCGGTGGCCATGGCGGAGCGCTGGGTCGCTGCCGGCTGCCGCCGCCTGCACCTGGTGGACCTGGACGGCGCCTTCGCCGGAAAACCGGTCAACGGGGAGGTGATCGGGGCCATCGCCGCCGCCTTCCCGGAGCTTGCCATACAGGTCGGGGGTGGCGTGCGCAACCGGGCCAGCATCGAGCGCTATCTGGCGGCCGGGGTCAGCTTCGTGATTCTCGGCACCCGCGCCGTGCGCGAGCCGGACTTCGTGGCCAGGGCCTGCGCGGCCTTTCCCGGCCAGGTGATGGTGGGTCTGGACGCGAGGAATGGCCGGGTGGCCACCGATGGCTGGGCCCGGGAGACCGATGTCCTGGCCGTCGACCTGGCGCGCCGCTTGGACGGGGCCGGGGTAGCCGCCATCGTCTACACCGACATCGCCCGGGACGGCATGCTGGGGGGCGTGAACCTGCCCGCCACCCTGGCCATGGGGCGGGCCTCTCCCGTTCCCGTGATCGCTTCCGGCGGCATCAGCAGCCTCGACGACATTCGCTCCCTGGCGGAACACTCCGCCGCGGGCATCTGTGGTGCCATCACCGGGCGCGCCATCTACGAGGGCACGCTGGACCTCGGCGAGGCGCAGGTGCTGGCGGACCGGGTGGCGGGCGGCGCGCCGTGACGGGCCTGGCCACCCGCATCATCCCCTGTCTGGACGTGGACGCCGGGCGGGTGGTGAAGGGCATCAACTTCGTCGGTATCCGCGACGCCGGAGACCCGGTGGAAGTAGCCAAACGCTACAACCAGCAGGGAGCGGACGAGATCACTTTTCTCGATATTACCGCCAGCCACGAGGAGCGCGACACCACGGTTCACACCGTGGAAAAAATCGCCCGCGAAGTGTTCATCCCGCTGACGGTGGGGGGCGGAATCCGCAAGCTCGAGGATATCCGCACCATGCTCAATGCCGGCGCCGACAAGGTCAGCATCAACACCGCGGCAATCGACAATCCGGAACTGGTGGCGGAGGCGGCGCAGCGCTTCGGCGCCCAGTGCATCGTGGTCGCAATCGACGCCAAGCGGGTGGCGGACGTGGCTGGGCAACCGCGCTGGGAAATCTTCAGTCATGGTGGCCGCCAGCCCACCGGCATTGACGCACTGCGCTGGGCCCGGCGCATGGCGGCGGCGGGAGCCGGTGAAATTCTCCTCACCAGCATGGACCGGGACGGCACCCGGGACGGCTTTGAGCTGGAGCTTACCAGGGCGGTCACCGAGGCCGTGAACATCCCGGTCATCGCCTCGGGCGGGGTGGGCGCGCTGGATCACCTGGTGGAGGGCGTGTTGCTGGGTGGCGCCGACGCGGTGCTGGCGGCCAGCATCTTCCACTACGGCGAATACAGCATCGCCGAGGCCAAGGCCCACATGGCCGAGCGGGGCATCGTGGTCCGCTGATTCCTCAGCTTCCCTCGTAACGACCCAGCAGGTACAGGCCCTTGAGCAGGGTGAGGGCTTCGTATAGCTGGTTGTCGCGGGACAGCAGGTCCTCGTCGCGCTGTGCCGGCTCCTCCTGCTGCGCAGCCCCGTCGGCATTTTCCAGGTGGCGGTTCAGGTCCGCTTCCGCCAGTGGACGCGGAACATTTTCCAGGGCAGTGATGCGCGCCCGCAGTACCTCGATATCGGGCGTGATGCCCTGGGCCTGAATGGAGCGGCCGTCGGGGGTGAAGTAGAGGGCGGTAGTCAGTTTGATGGCCCCCTCCCTGGGCAGGGGCAGGATGGTTTGCACCGAGCCCTTGCCGAAACTGTCGGTGCCCATGATCAGTGCGCGACGCCGGTCCTGCAGGGCTCCGGCAACCACCTCCGCCGCGGAAGCCGAGCCGCCGTTGATCAATACCACCAGTGGCGTACCCACCAGGCTGTCCCCTGCCGAGGCCGTGTAACTGATCCGCCCCGGTTGCACCCGGCCCTCGGTATGAACCACGATGCCGCCGTCCAGAAAGAGCCCCGCCACCTCCACACTGGCGCTGAATACACCGCCGGGGTTGTTGCGCAAATCCAGGACCAGGCCCTGCAACGCCGCCTCCTGCTGGAGGGAAGCCAGTGCCTGTCCCACTTCTTCGCCGGTCGCCTGCTGGAACTGGGCGATGCGCAGGTAGGCGTAGCCCGGTTCCAGCCAGCGTTTGCGCACACTCACCACCTGAATGATGTCGCGCACCAGGGTGACGGTGAAGGGTGCGCTGAGCCCCTCCCTGGCGATGGTCAACTCGATGCTGGTGCCCTTGGGGCCGCGCATCAGCGCAACGGCCTCGTTCAGGGTCAACCCCCGGGTCGGCTGGTTGTCCAGGCTCAGGATGATGTCGCCACTCTCCAACCCGGCGCGGTCGGCGGGGGTGCCGTCGATGGGCGTGACGATTTTGACGAAACCGTTCTCCTCGCTGACCTCCAGCCCCAGCCCGGAGAATTCACCCGTGGTGTTGGTCTGCAGGTCCTCGAAATCCGCTGCGCTGAGATAGAGCGAGTGGGGGTCCAGCCCGTTGAGCATGCCCCGAATGGCAAATTCCAGCAGCGTCTTGTCCTCCACTTCCTCGACGTAGCCCAGGCGAATCTGGTTGAAGACTTCGGAGAAACTGCGCAGTTCCTGCAGTGGCAGGACCGCCGCCGGTTGCGCGGTGTCACCGCCCGTCGTCCCTTCGTCGGCGGCCGCCGGCGGGAAGCCGTACAGCGCGGACAGCAGCAGCGCAAGCAGCGGCCCGAGGCGGGACAAACTGTGCGCGGAATGGAGTGTATTCATAGCAGATGCCTTTGTTGCGAGGGTATCGGCGTTCGCAGTAGAAGGTTGGTGAAATATGCGGGCTAGCCCTTGCGCAGCCATATTCCGGGGTCCGTGGGTTTGCCGTCTTTGCGAATCTCGAAATACAGCGCGGACCGGGGCTGACCGCCGCTGTTGCCGACGGTGCTGATGGGGGCGCCGGCGCTCACCCACTCTCCGACGTCCCGCAGCAGGGCCTGGTTCTGGGCGTAGAGACTCAGGTAATTGTCGCCGTGGTCCAGAATCAGCAACAGGCCGAAGCCCCGCAGCCAGTCGGCAAAAACCACCCGCCCGTGATGAATGGCCCGCACCGTGGTTCCCTCCCTGGCGGGAATGGAAAGGCCCTGCCAGCGCAGCCCGGCGGGACGTTTGCCGCCGTAGCGGTTGCTGGGTTTGCCGGTCACCGGCCAGGGCATGACCCCGCGCAGGCTGGCAAAGGCCTGTGCGGTGGTCGGCAGCGCGAAGGTGGCTACCGTGTGCCCTATGGATTCCAGCAGGCCTTCGAGCTTGGCCCGGTCGATGGACATCTTCTCCAGTTGCTGGTCCCTGCTCGCAATGCTGGCGTTGAGCCGCGCCAGGTCACGCCGTTGCCGGTGCTGGCTCGCCACCAGGGTTTCCCGCTGCAGGCGCAGGCTGTCGCGGTTGATCTGCATCGCTTTCGCCGCGTCCGCCGCCTCCTCTTCCAGTGCCGCAATGTGCTCCAGGGTGGCCAGGGAGCGCTCGATGCGCCGGCTGCGGGCGTCGTAAAAATATTCGTAGTACACCATGGCCCGGGCCAGCGCCTCCGGCCGCTGCTGATTGAGCAGCACTTTCAGCGGCCCGTACCGGTCCACCTGGTAGGCAAGCAGCAGTTCCCGTCCGACCTGCTCCCGTTGTCCAGCCCAGGTGGCCAGTTTTTGCTCCCGCTCGCTCTTCAGATTGGCGAGCCGAACCTGGTTCCGGTCCAGGTCGGCCATGGTTTTCTGGATGTTGCGGTGTATTTTTCCCAATACCAGTTCGGACTGTCGCAGCGCCTCGCGCAGCTCGCTGCGGTCCTGCTGATCATTTTTCAGTTCGGCGCTGAGTTGGCCGATCTCCGCTTTCAGCTGTTCCAGCCGCAGCCGGTGCTGTCGCTGCTGATCGTCCGCCCACGACCGGGCGGTGGGGGCCAGCAGCGCCAGCAGCGCCAGCATCGTCAGCAGGTCCCGGGCACCCGTGGCTTGCCGGCGGCGGGGCAGGGGCCGCATCGTTCAGCGTCGGGCCAGCAGGCAGGAACCGGTCATTTCGGCGGGCACCGCCAGTTCCATCAGGCTGAGCAGGGAGGGGGCGACGTCGGCCAGCACCCCTTGGTCCCGGGTGAAAGCCACCTGCCGCGCTCCCACGTGGACCAGCGGCACGGCCTCGGTGGTGTGCTGGGTGTGGTTCTGGCCCGAAGCGTGGTCCAGCATCCGTTCGCAATTGCCGTGGTCCGCCGTAACCAGCATCTCTCCGCCCTGTTCCAGCAGGGCGTGTTCGAGCCGCCCGAGGCACTGGTCCACGACCTCGACTGCCGCCACCGTGGCGTCAAAATTGCCGGTATGCCCCACCATGTCTCCGTTGGCGTAGTTGCAGACGATGAAGTCGAAGCGGGCATCGGCAATCGCGGCCACCAGTTCATCGGTCAGTTGGGGGGCGCTCATGGCCGGTTGCAGGTCGTAGGTGGCCACTGCCGGCGAGGGAATCATGATCCTTTGCTCACCCGGGTAGGGCTGCTCCCTGCCGCCGTTGAAAAAGAAGGTGACGTGGGCGTACTTCTCGGTTTCGGCAATGCGCAACTGGGTTTTCCCCAGGCCCGCCAGGTACTCGGGCAGCCCGTTGCGCACGGTCTGCGGGGCAAAGGCGCAGCGCGCGGGCAGGTCGGCGGCGTACTCCGTGGTCATCACCAGGTCAGCCAACTGCGGCACCCTGCCGCGCTGGAATTCATCGAACTCCGGTTCCACCAGGGCTCGCGTGAGCTGGCGGGCCCGGTCGGCACGAAAATTCATGAACAGCACGCAGTCCCCGTCCTCGATGGTGGCCGCCCCCTGACCCGCCGCCTGCACCGCGGTGGGCTGCACGAACTCGTCGTCTTCGCCGCGGGCGTAGGCCTGCGCCAGCGCGGCGCCGGCCGATGTCGCACTACACGCGGTTTCGCCGCTGGTCAGCAGCCGGTAGGCGACAGCCGTTCGCTGCCAGCGCTGGTCGCGGTCCATGGCGTAGTAGCGGCCGCTGACGGTGGCCACCCGCCCGCAGTCGAGCCGCTCGAACAACGCCTCTGCGGCCCGCAGCGACGGCTCGGCACTGCGCGGCGGGGTGTCGCGGCCATCGAGGAAGGCGTGCAGGTACACCCGCCGGGCACCGCGGGCCTGGGCCAGTTCAATGGCGGCGTGCAGGTGCCGCTCGTGGCTGTGTACGCCGCCCGGGGATAACAGCCCCAGCACGTGAACCGCGCCATTGCCGCGCAGCGCCCGGTCGATTGCCCGGCAATAGGCCGGGTTGTCGTGAAAACTGCCGTCCTCCAGCGCCCGGTCGATGCGCGTCATGTTCTGATAGACCACCCGGCCCGCCCCCAGGCTCATGTGGCCGACCTCGGAATTGCCCATCTGCCCGGCGGGCAACCCCACATCCAGGCCCGACCCGGACAGCAGCATGTGCGGCCGTTGCCGCCACCAGCGGTCCCAGACCGGGGTATGGGCTTTGGCAATGGCATTGCCGTCGGTCGCTTCGCGGTGACCCCAGCCGTCGAGAATGACCAGGAGCAGGGTGCGGCGTCGGTGGTTGGGCATCGGTGGGACTGGCCTGTCGAGCGGGTTCGCGCAAGCGCCGGATTCTACCCTGTATCGGGCACGAGTTCACTGCGCCGGCGCCGTGTCCGACTGGCGCCGGGCAGCTCGTTTTCAGCTGGTCGGCGACGCTGTATAATCCGCCCCCTTTGGGAGTAGACCCCGGCATGGCGCGAATCTTTGAATTCATTGCCCAACAGTGGGTGCTGGTGGGTGCCCTGGCGGCCGCCATCGGCGCGTTTTTCTATTATGAATCGCGGCGTGCCGGCGCCAGCCTGACGCCTCAACAGGCCATCAACCTGGTCAATGGCGAGGGCGCCGTCGTGGTCGACTTGCGCGACAGCGCCGACTTCGGTCGCGGTCATGTGGTGGAAGCACGCAACATTCCCCATGCCAAGCTGGAGAGCCGCCTCGCGGAACTGGAAGACCACCGTGACGACCCCATCATCCTGGTTTGCAAGATGGGGCAACACTCCGGCGGCGCCGGCAAGAAACTCACCGAGAAAGGATTTAACCGGGTCTACCGCCTGTCCGGTGGCATGGCGGAATGGGCCAATATGCAATTGCCGGTGGTCAAATAATCGGGCCGCCGGGTCCGGCGGCGGGTGTTGACCCTCAGGGAACCTCTGACTGCAACCGGGAAAGGATCATGGCGGAACAAGAGCAAGAGAAAGCGGGAAACGCTGGGCAGACCCAGCAGCAATTCGCGACGCATCGCATCTACCTCAAGGATTTGTCTTTCGAGTCACCGATGTCGCCAAAGGTGTTCAGCAGCGAGTGGAAACCCGCGATGAACGTCGATCTGAACACCCGGAGCAGTCTGATTGACGGGGACGATTATGAAGTCGTCCTCACCATCACCGTCACTGCCAAAGTCGAGGACGAAACCGTGTTCCTGATCGAGGTGCAGCAGGCGGGTGTTTTCCTGGTCAAGGGGGTTGCCGGTGACGACCGGCGCCGCCTGTTGTCCACGGTATGCCCCAACATGCTGTTTCCGTACGCCCGGGAGGCCATTGATTCGGTGGCGACCCGCGGAACGTTTCCGGCCCCGATGCTGGCTCCGGTCAATTTCGATGCGCTGTTTCAGCAGGCCCTGCAGCGGGCGCGGGAACAGGCCCAGTCCCCGGCGGAGGGGTCCGCCACGGGTGATGCCACTACCCATTAGCCCGCATATTTCACCAAGGTTTGTAGCGAGAACGTCGAGACGCCGCTGTGGCAGGGTGCGCGGACCGGAAGACGCTGAAGGCATAGTTGACACTATGTCGAAGCGGCTGGAGGGAGCACGCCCTGTCACAGCGAGCGTATCGGCGTTCGCAGTAGAAGCTTGGTGAAATATGCGGGTTAGCAGGAGGCGAAGTCGTGAAAAACCCGCCAGCCGCGATCACGGCCTGAAAATTTCCTGCTCGCCGTAGGCCAGCAGCAGCGCTTCGCGCTGGACTTTCTTCAAGCCCCGTACCACCAGCCCGTAGGACCTGTCCATCATGCGCTCGATTTCGGCGCGGGGCACACTCTGGTCCAGCAGCACGGTATTCCAGTGCCGCTTGTTCATGTGGTAGCCCGGCAGCACGGCGGCAAAGATGTCGCGCAGCACTTCGGCTTCCAGCGGGTCGCACTTCAGGTTGACGTAGTCGAATGGTTTGCCGCGGAACAGGACTGCGAACCACTTGCCCCGGATTTTCATGATCGCTGGCCGCGGGCCAAAGGGAAAGTCCTCGATGGCTTCGGGCCGTTGCAACAGGTAGTGCCGCGCTTGCCGGTAGTTCATGTATTCTCCAATCCGCTTTGCCGGGGTGCCGCCTGCCGGCGCAAAAATAAAATGACGCAAAGGGAACCCGGTGAGGTAATTTCGCAGTAAAATCCCCCGGATTGCAACCGAGCCTGGGGGAAATTGCCGCCATGTTGATGATTCTCTCGCCCGCCAAGACCCTGGATTACCAGACGCCCTCGGTCATCGACCGGGCCACCCAGCCGGAGCTGCTGCCACGCGCCGGCGAGCTGGTGGCCGACGCGCGCAAGCTGGGGCCCGCCGGCCTGCGCCGGCTGATGGGCATCAGCGACAAGCTGGCCCGGCTCAACCATCAGCGTTTCCTCGATTGGCAGCAGCCCTTCACCCCGGCCAACGCCAAGCAGGCGCTGCTGGCGTTTCGGGGCGACGTCTACAGCGGTCTCGACGCCGACACCATGACCGCCGACGATTTCGACTATGCCCAGGAGCACCTGCGGGTGTTGTCCGGGCTCTATGGCCTGCTGCGGCCACTGGATCTGATGCAGCCCTACCGGCTCGAGATGGGGCTCAAGTTTGCCAACAGTGGCGGCAACGATCTCTATGAGTTCTGGGGCGATGACATCACCGGTCGGCTCAATGACCAACTGCGCGCCATCGACTCGGAAGTGCTGCTCAACCTGGCCTCCAACGAATACTTCAGGGCGGTGAATCCGGGTGCCCTGGCGGGGCGGGTGATTGCGCCGGTATTCAAGGATCTGAGCAGGGGGCAGTACCGGGTCATCAGCTTTTTTGCCAAGCGTGCGCGCGGCCAGATGGCCCGCTACGTCATCGACCGGCGCCTGCAGGACCCCGCGGGCCTGCAGCAGTTCCAAGGAGGCGGCTACCGGTACAATCCCTCCCTCTCCAGCGCCGAGCGGCCCGTCTTTACCCGCGATAGCAAACCCGAGGATTCATGATCCTCTGGTCGTAGGTTCGAGTCCTGCGGGGTTCATCAATTTTATCAAACACTTGCGGATTTACTCCTTCCAAGTGCCGTGAAAATTGAAGTGGGTGCCCGTTCGGACACTGAGCCCACTGTGTCCAGAGAGATCAGACCTTACATCATTGATGCCTTCCCGGAACTGTTCTAAACATTGGACACGAGCGTTAGGGCAGTGATGCCAAAACGCACTTTATGGAAGAAGGCAATGCTCCTGCATGATGAGAAGAGTTTTCGGCCGAATGCTGGTAGAAAAGGACAAAAAGATGGCCGAACAGAAGAGCCAGCATTTTGTTCCGCCGTGTCACCTTCGCAATTTTTCCAGGAACAATCAAAGAGTAACGGATATTACTTGCGCTCCTGATCCCCCTGCTTGAACGGCAGGTAATCCGCGGCCCGCTCCAGGTAGGCTTCGGTCTGCAACCGTTCCCGCGCGGTGAAATCCGCCACCGCCTCCCGCAGTCGCGGGTCGGCAATCCAGTGGTTGGAGCAGGTTTTGATGGGGGTGAAACCGCGCTGAATCTTGTGTTCCCCCTGGGCTCCCGGATCGAAGCGTGCCAGCCCGTTGCGGATGCAGTAGTCGATGCCCTGGTAGTAGCAGGCCTCGAAATGCAGGCAATCCAGGTCCCGCCGGCAGCCCCAGTAGCGGCCGTAGAGGGTGTCGGAGGAGCGGAAATACAGTGCCCCGGCCACGGCCTGCTGGTGTTGATGGGCCAGCACCATCACGCAGTGTTCGGGAATGGCCTCGCCCAGGCCGAGGAAAAAGTCGCGGTTCAGGTAGCCCCCGTGACCGCTGCGCTTGACGTAGGTATCCAGGTAGAACCGGTAGAAGCACTCCCAGTGCGACCACTCTATGGCGCTTCCCTCCAGCACGCGCAACTCGATGCCCTGCTCCCGTACCCGGCGCCGCTCCCGTTTCAGGCTCTTGCGTTTGCGGCTGTTACAGGCCGCCAGAAAATCGTCGAAGGTCCGGTAGCCCTGGTTGAACCAGTGGTACTGGCTGTCGAAGCGCAACGCCGTGCCTGCCCGCTGCAGGGCGTCACCCTCCTGCAGCGAGGGGAACAACACGTGCCAGGAGGACGCCCCGTGCCGTTTGGCAAACTGCTCGATTGCCTCCAACAGCCGCGGCCAGATCCGCACACTCTGTTCCCCCTCGGCCAGGCACAGCCGGGGACCGGTGGCGGGAGTGAACGGCACCGCCGTGACCAGTTTGGGGTAGTAGTCGAGACCGCTGCGCTGCCAGGCATGGGCCCAGCTCCAGTCGAACACGTATTCGCCGTAGGAGTGGGACTTGAGATACAGCGGCATGAGGGCGACCAGTTGCCCGTCCCGATACAGCGTTGCGTGGCAGGGCAGCCAGCCGCTGGCGCGGTCGCAGCAACCGGTGGTTTCCAGCAGGGAGAGAAACTCGTGGCGCAGGAAGGGGTAGTCGCGGCCCGCCAGCGCGTTCCAGTCCGGGCCCGCAATCTCCTGCAGCGAAGCCAGAAAGCGAACCTCCAGTCGCTCAGCCCCCGCTGCCATGGAACCCGTAGTGCAGCGCGACTCCGGCAAATAGCACCAGCCCCACGTAGTGGTTGTTGAGGAATGCCCTGAAGCAGCCGTCCCGCGCCCTATCCCGGATCAGGACATGCTGGTAGCCGAACAGGACGGCGGCCAGCAGCAACGCCAGGTAGAAATAGCCCCCCAGCTCGAAACGCAGGCCCGCCAGCAGCAGGGCGAACAGGCTCATGATTTGCAGGGTGCCGATCATGGCGCGGTCCAGGTCGCCGAACAGAATGGCGGTGGATTTGATGCCGACCTTGAGGTCATCGTCCCGGTCCACCATGGCGTACTGGGTGTCGTAGGCCACCGTCCACAGCAGGTTGGCGATGAAGAGCAGCCACAGCTCAGCGGGCAGATGATTGCGCGCCGCCGCGAAACTCATGGGAATGCTCCAGGAAAAGGCGACACCCAACACCAGTTGCGGCAGGTGGGAGACCCGTTTTACCAGGGGATAGGTGCTCGCCAGGGCCGCCGCCAGCAGGGACATCAGGATGGTCAGGTAGTTGGTGAACAGCACCAGCACAAAGGCCGCCAGGGCCAGGCCCGCCGCCAGCAGCAGGGCTTCGCCGCGTCCCACCGCACCGGTCACCAGGGGCCGGTCGCGGGTGCGCAGCACTTGCCCGTCGAAGCCGCGGTCGGCCACGTCGTTGACGACACAGCCGGCCGAGCGGGTCAGGAAGGTGCCCAGCACAAAGATGAACAGCAGGGCGCTGGTGGGTACCCCGCCGCTCGCGATCCACAGCGCCGTCAGGGTTGGCCACAGCAGCAGCAGCGTGCCGATGGGCCGGTCGAAGCGAATCAGGGACAGGTACAGCCTGAAGCGGCTGGGCGTGGGTGTGGTCTCGTTTCCCGACAGGGTTGCAGGCATGGTTTGCAGTACCGTCCTGTCACCGGGACAGGGGAAAAAAGCATAACCGCCGACTATCGGTCTGGCAACCGCGTTGCCTCGCCAACGGTTGGCGGGAACTGCCGGTTCCGCAGTAAAATCACCCCCTTGTCCCGCCAAGGACCGCGCCATGAAACTGGACTCTTTGGACCGCCGCATTCTTGCACTCATGCAGAAGGACGCCCGCATCAGCAACCTGGAACTGGCCGAAGCGGTGGGCCTGTCGCCCACGCCCTGCTCGCGGCGGGTCAAACGGCTGCAGAAGGCAGGCATTATCCAGCGCCAGGTGACCCTGTTGAACCCGTCCCGGCTGGGGCTGAAGCTCACCGCAATCATCGGCATCACCATGGACCGCCATACACCCGACCGCTTCGAGAACTTCGAGGCCCGGGTGGCGGAGTTTCCCGAAGTGGTTGAATGCAGCATCGTGACCGGCCAGGCGGCCGATTACCTGTTGAAGGCGGTACTGCCCGACATGGAGCACTACGAGGCCTTCCTGTTGGGTAAATTGACGCACATCGAAGGGGTTACCGGCGTGCATTCCAGTTTCGTGCTGCGCAGTGTCATCGACAAGACCGAATTGCCGCTGGACTACGTCGCCCCCTGAACGGACCCCCCCGCTGAGCGACCGCTCCCGGCCCATCGCGCGCTCCTCGCGGGCGTCGTATACTGTGGTGGTGTTCATCGTTGGGGAATCGCAGTCATGGAAGGTTTGGAACTGGTCGCCCTGGTCACGGTGCTGGTGGCCGCGCATTATGTATATCTGACTGTCCTGGTGGGGAAAAGCCGCGCCGATACCGGCATTGACGCCCCGGCCTGCACCGGTGACCCCAGGCTCGAGCGGGCTTTCCGGATACAGCAGAACTCGGTGGAGCAGTTGGTCGTCTTCCTGCCCGCGCTGTGGATTTTCGGCCTGTTCGCCCACGCCGGCGGCGCCGCCGCCCTCGGCCTGGTGTTCCTGCTCGGGCGCATTCTCTACGCCCGTGCCTATGCCCAGGATCCCAAAAAACGCGGTACGGGTTTTGGCATTGGCCTGCTGGCGCTGGCCGTTCTACTGATCGGCGCCCTGGTGGCGCTGGTCATGGCGCTGTTGTAGGAGTCTGCGGCGCAGACTCCTGGCCCTCCGGGCTCAATCCAGCAGCGACAGATCCCTCACCGCGCCCCGGTCCGCGCTGGTAACCAGCCTGGCGTAGGCCTTGAGGGCTGCGCTCACCTGGCGGGGGCGGGCCTGGCTCGGCCGCCAGCCCGCCAGTTCCTGGGCCTTGCGCCGCCGGTCCAGTTCCTCGGCCGACAACCGCACATCGATGCTGCGCTCGGGGATGTTGATGTCGATGATGTCTCCCGCCTGCAGCAGGGCGATGGCTCCCCCGGCGGCGGCTTCCGGTGAGACGTGGCCAACGGCCAGGCCCGAGGTGCCGCCGGAAAAGCGGCCGTCCGTCAACAGTGCGCAGTGTTTGCCCAACCCCTTGGATTTGAGGTAGCTGGTGGGATAGAGCATTTCCTGCATTCCCGGGCCACCCTTGGGGCCTTCGTAGCGCACCACCACCACATCGCCGGGCTGAATCTCGTCATTGAGTATGGCGGCCACCGCAGCTTCCTGGCTTTCACAGATGACGGCGGGGCCGGAAAACACCAGGATACTGCTGTCCACGCCGGCGGTTTTCACCACACAACCGTCTTCGGCCACGTTGCCGAACAGCACCGCCAGCCCCCCCTCCAGGGAAAAGGCGTGGTCCAGTGAGCGAATGCAGCCCCCGGCCCGGTCGGTATCCAGGCTGGGCCAGCGGCTGTTCTGGCTGAACGCAGTCTGGGTGGGGATGCCACCGGGACCGGCCGCGAAGAATTCGTGCACTCCGGCATCCTCGGTGCGTACGATATCCCATTGCTCCAGGGCTTCGGCGATGCTGTCGCTGTGGACGGTGGGGCTGTCGCGGTGCAACAGGCCGGCCCGGTCCAGCTCCCCGAGGATGGCCATGACGCCGCCTGCCCGGTGCACGTCTTCCATGTGGTATTGCTGGGTGCTGGGCGCCACCTTGCACAACTGGGGAACCTGGCGCGACAGGCGGTCGATGTCCTGCAGGTTGAAATCCAGCTCCGCTTCCTGGGCCGCCGCCAGCAGGTGCAGAATGGTGTTGGTGGAGCCGCCCATGGCGATGTCCAGGCACATGGCATTTTCAAAGGCGCGCTTGCTGCCGATGGAGCGCGGCAACACCCGCTCATCCCCCTGCTCGTAATAGCGCCGGGCCAGCGACACGATGAGCTGACCCGCGCGCCGGAAGAGCTTCTCGCGGTCGGCGTGGGTGGCCAGGGTCGAGCCGTTACCGGGCAGGGACAAACCGATGGCCTCGGTCAGGCAGTTCATGGAATTGGCGGTGAACATCCCCGAGCAACTGCCGCAGGTGGGGCACGCGGAGCGCTCGTACTCTGCCACGGTCTCGTCGCTGGCGTCGTCGTCGGCGGCGATCACCATGGCGTCGATCAGGTCCAGCTTGTGCTCCGCCAGCCTGGTCTTGCCGGCCTCCATGGGCCCACCGGAAACGAAGACCGTGGGCAGGTTGAGGCGCATGGCCGCGTTCAGCATGCCCGGGGTGATCTTGTCGCAATTGGAAATGCAAACCAGGGCGTCGGCGCAGTGGGCATTGGTCATGTACTCCACCGAATCGGCAATGATGTCGCGGGACGGCAGACTGTAGAGCATGCCGTCGTGTCCCATGGCGATTCCGTCGTCCACCGCGATGGTATTGAACTCCTTGGCCACCCCGCCGGCGCGCTGGATTTCCCGCGCCACCAGTTGCCCCAGATCCTTGAGGTGAACGTGCCCCGGCACAAACTGGGTGAAGGAATTGGCGATGGCGATGATCGGTTTGCTGAAGTCCTCATCCTGCATCCCGGTGGCTCGCCACAGCGCACGGGCGCCCGCCATGTTGCGGCCGTGGGTGGAAGTCCTGGAACGGTATTCGGGCATTGCCGCGGTCCTGCCGGTGGCTTTCCTGAGGCTCTCAGGATACCACCAGCGCCACCCGCTGTCCCCATCCCGCCTCCGGGAATGCCGGGCATGCTGCAAGCGCCCCTGCAGTAGTGTAAGCTGCGCCGCCGACCGACACGTGGATACCCGCCGCGAACCCGCCATGCAAGACGCCTCATTCCCCCGGGAAGTGTCGAAAAGACGAACCTTCGCCATCATTTCCCACCCCGACGCCGGCAAGACCACCATCACCGAAAAGCTCTTGCTGCTGGGCAATGCCATCCAGACCGCCGGGTCGGTCAGGGGCAAGCAGGGGCCCCACGCCACCTCTGACTGGATGAGCATGGAGCGGCAGCGGGGCATTTCCGTGACCTCCTCGGTGATGCAGTTCCCCTATCGGGATTGCATCGTCAATCTGCTGGACACGCCGGGGCACGAGGATTTTTCCGAAGATACCTACCGCACGCTGACCGCGGTGGACTCGGCCCTGATGGTGATCGACGGCGGCAAGGGCGTGGAACAGCGCACCATCAAGTTGATGGGGGTCTGCCGGCTGCGCGATACGCCGGTGCTCAGCTTTGTCAACAAGCTGGACCGGGACATTCGCGACCCCTTTGAGCTGCTCGATGAAATCGAACAGGTTCTGGAAATCGGCGCCGCGCCGATCAACTGGCCGATCACTCTCGACGGCGAGTTCCTGGGGGTCTACAACCTGTACACCGATGTGCTGCACCTGTTCCAGCCCGGTTTCCGTTCCACCCTGCCCGAGGACCGCCGCATCGCCGAGCTTGACTCGGCAGCGGCCCGCGCCCTGCTGGGTTCGGCCCACGCCGATTTCGTGGCGCAGGTCGACCTGCTGCGAAGCGCCTGCCATCCGTTCGATTTGCAGGAATTTCTGGCCGGCGAACTGACCCCGGTCTTTTTCGGCACCGCACTGGAAAATTTCGGGGTGCGGGAAATGCTGGACGATTTTGTGCAGTGGGCGCCGCCGCCGCTGGCCAGGGCGGCACGGGAACGCACGGTGATGCCCGACGAAGAGCCGTTCAGCGGGTTTGTTTTCAAGATTCAGGCCAACATGAACCCCCGCCACCGGGACCGGATGGCGTTCCTGCGGGTGTGCTCCGGGAGCTATCGCCAGGGTATGAAAATCTGCCACGTGCGCACCGGCAGGACGGTAAAGATCAGCGATGCCGTCACCTTCCAGGCCGGTCAGCGGCAACTGGTGGAAGCGGCGGTGTCCGGGGACATCATCGGTTTGCACAACCGCGGCGCCATTCAGATCGGCGATACCTTCAGCAGCGGCGAAACCCTGCACTTCACCGGCGTTCCGCATTTTGCCCCGGAGTTGTTTCGCCGCATTCGCCTGACCGACCCGATGCAATCCAAGCAGTTGAAGAAAGGCCTGCAGCAGTTGTCGGAAGAGGGCTCGGCACAGGTATTCAGCGCGTTGGGCAACAGCGACCTGATGGTGGGCGCGGTGGGGCAACTGCAATTCGAGGTGGTGGCCTACCGGCTGCGGGACGAATACAAGGTCGATGCCGTCTACGAGCCGGTGGACGTCCACACGGCGCGCTGGGTGCACTGTGATGACCCGCGCACATTGGAGCAGTTTCGGCGCAAGGCCCAGGGACAGTTGTCGGTGGACAGTGGCGGCTACCTGACGTACCTGGCGCCCAGCCGCGTCAATCTGGCGCTGATGCAGGAGCGCTGGCCCGACCTCGAATTCCGGGCGACGCGGGAGAGCCGCACGGGCTGACCCGGCTTCCGGCCGTCACCTCTACAGGCGCAGGCGGAAGCGGGCGTAGAGTGTGCGCCCCTTGATGTCGTGCACGAAACCGTCGAAGCCGGGCCGCAGGTTGTGGCGCTGCGCGCCGTCGCGCCCGCTCGGCAGCGGCGGCGGGTCGCGGTCGGCCAGGTTGCGCGCGCCGAGATAGAACGTGGCCTCCCTGCCGAACAGGTTCTCGAAGGTGTAGGCATAGTTCACATCCACCGTCGTCCAGGATGCGATCTTCGGCATCGACGCCACCTCGTCGTTCTCGTAGGAATCCACGTAGCGGACCGTCAGGCCCGCGGCGTGCCGGCCCCGGCGCCACGCGGTGCCGAGATTGAAGCGCAGTTCGGGGGTCGGGGCGAAACCGTTGGTGTCGTTGCGGCTGCCGAGCCGGTCCAGGAAACCCTGGCCGGCGGCATCCACATCGAAACGGGTCAGGAGTGTGGCATCGGCGCTGATGCGGAAGTCACCGGCGGACAGCGCAAAGTCGTAGTAGGCGTTCAGGTCGAGGCCCTCGGTCCGCACCGCCCCGATGTTGTCGTAGTCGGTGCTCACCACGCTCAACTGCCCGGAGGTGTCGCGCTGCACCCGGGCGTCGTTGGGCTGGCCGTCGTCGCGGCAGTCGTCGTCGACGATGGCCTGAAAGCTGCGCCCCTGGGCGATCACGTCGCGGTAGTCGAGCGTCCAGTAGTCGAGGCTGACAGCGGCGTTGTCCAGGGGCTGCAGCAGTACGCCGAAGTTCGCGGAGCGTGCCGTCTGCGGGCTCAGCCCGCTGCTGCGCAGCAGGGTGACGACCGCGAAGTTGTCGCCGCGGTTCAGGATGGCGCCGGATGCGTCCACCGTGCAGCTTCCCGCGCCCTGTCCGTCGAAGCGGAACGGGTCGGTGAGGGTGCGCGAACTGGTGTTTCCCGCCACCTGGAACATGCTCGGTGCCTGGAAGGAGGTGCCCCAGGACGCGCGCAGGGACAGCCAGTCGCTGGCGAAGAACTGGGCCGCGATCTTCGGATCGGTGGAGTTGCCCGCCTGGTCGTAGCGCTCGTGGCGGGCGGCGACCTGCAGTTCGGCGCGGTGGCCGAACTGCACCAGGCTCTCGGCGAACACCGCCCAGGTGCGCTGCCCCGCCCCCGCCGGAACCTCCATGATCGGCCGCGGACCGTCACCGGCGGCGTTCAACGGGTCGGGCCGGAACGCGTAGCTGAGTTCCCGGTACTGCGTGCCCACCGCCAGCGTCACCGGCTGTCCGCCCCACTCGAATGCCTCGCTGGTGGCGACCAGCTCGGCGACGTTCTGAACGCTCCTCGCGCTCTCCCGCCGTACGCTTTCAAATCGCTGCAGCGTCTCCGGGTCGTTGGCGGCGCGCCGGCCCGCCAGCGCCGGCGCCAGGCCGTCGTCCGCCACGGTCTTGGGTGTGACCAGGTCCGGCGCGACCAGCCGTGTGCCGAACGGATTCCACACACCCTCCCTGAGGACGCGGGCGAACTCGGATGCGACCCAGTGGCGCTCCGAGCGCACCGAGAGGTTGGTCCTGGCGCGCACGAAATGCCCCTCACCCGTCCAGCCGCCCGGCAACTCGGCCTCGAACCCCACCGCCACCCGCAGGCTGTCGAATTCGCGGTCCTCATCGCCGGAGTTGCCGCCGGCCGCTTCCGCCCCAAGGGGCCGGCCGAAGTAGCCGAGCGGGACCGCCTCGTGCTCCCCGGGGTTCCATTCCGATGGCGCAACGTAGGTGAGCGTGCCGTCGCCGTCCGGGTCCGTCCAGAAGTTGAAGGGGTGGTTGGCGGGCACGAAGAACTCGTTGGTTCGCTCGACGTTGCCATTGAACAGCGGCATGTTGCCGACGCGGTCCGTCACCTCGTTGGCCGAATAGCCGATCTCCGAGAAGAGCGTCACCGGGCCCAGGTGGAGGTCGGCCTCGGCGAATAGCTGCGCCCGCCGTTCGGCGGCGATCATGGTGCGCTGGTCCGAAAAGTCCATGCGGCAAAGCGCCCCGCCGGGATAGCCGCCGCCGGCTCGGCAATCCGGATCGGGGAACCGCGGCGAGTCGAAGCCGCCCACCTGGAACGGGGAGTAGCTGCCGTCGGGGTTGGCCACCGCGCGGCGGAAGCTGCCCGGCGAGCCCCGTCCCGAATCGAAGGAGCCGTCCACGATGTCGCCGTCGCCGTTCGGGTCGATGGCCCGGGGGATCAGCCAGTCGAACTCGGTGCGGAAGTTCTCGTCCTGTTCGTACCAGGTGCCGTACAGGCTGATGTGCCCGCTGTCCGTCTCCAGGCCGTAGGCGAAGCTCAGGTCGTGCGCCTGATTGCTCGCGTCCCGGTAGCCGCCGGCGATCTCGAATCCGCTGAAGTCCTTGCGGGTGACGATGTTGGCCACGCCCGCCACTGCCTGGGAGCCGTACGTGGCCGAGGCTCCGTCGCGGAGGATTTCGACCCGGTCGATCATCAGCACCGGCAGCGTGTTGATGTCGAAGAAGCTCTGCCCGGCGTCGTTGGAGACCGGCGCGAACCCGGCCCGGCGGCCGTTGATCAAAGTCAGGGTGGAGGAGAGCCCGACGCCGCGCAGGCTGAACTGGGCGACGCCCTGCAGATAAATCTGTTGCGTTGCCAGGTAGGAGCCGGTGTTGGCGGTGAGGCTGGCGAGAATGTCCACCGGCTGGGCGGCGCCCACCGACTCGAAGGCCGCCGCGCCCAGCGTCTGAACCGGCGCGCGGCCCTCGTACACCTCCGCCCTGCGGATCAGGGAGCCCACCACCACGATCTCCTCGATCACGCGTTCGGCGGCCGCCGGCCCGCTGGAATCCTGCGCCAGCGCCGGGCATGGCGCGGCCACTGCGGCGGCGAGCCCGGTGCTGGCCGCAGCCCGCCGGAATTTCGAGTGAAGCATCTTCAGGCTTTCAAACCCAAACGGGTAATGGTAGCAAAACTATCGGAATCAGGCCTTACATCGGGACCGCAGGTTACCGGTTCGGTCGATTTGGTGCATAATCGGCGGCTCTGTAAATTACCTGTCTTCGCTGCCCGTTCCGGCAAAAAAACTCCGGGGAAAACGATCATGTCTGACCTGAACAACGAACTTTTCAACCTGACCATGTCGGCCGAGGCGCTGCCGCTGATGGGTGCGGTGAGGCGCCATCTCGCTGAGAACGTCGAACCGATCCGGCGGGAATTCGATGATCTTCACCAGCAGCGGGAGCACAACTGGTGCTGGCATCCGCGCCAGCTCGAACTGCTCGACGGCGCCAAACAGAAAGCCCGCGAGGCCGGGCTGTGGAATTTCTTTCTGCCGGAGACCGATTACGGCAGCAGTCTGACCAACCTGGATTACGCCTACATCGCCGCCGAGCTTGGCAGGGGAGACGTCGGCTCCCACCTCAACGCCTCCGAAACGCTGAATTGCAGTGCACCGGATACCGGCAATATGGAAGTGCTCGAGCGGGTCGGCACATCGCAGCAGAAGCGGCAATGGCTGGAACCGCTGATGAACGGTGAAATCCGCTCGGCCTACGCCATGACCGAGCCGGGAATGCCCTCTTCGGATGCCAAAAACGTCAGCATGAGCGCGGTGCTGGACGGCGACGAATGGGTGCTCAATGGCGAGAAGTACTGGATCAGCGGTGCCGGGGACCCGCGCTGCAAGATCATGATCGTCATGGTCAGGACCAGCCCCGAGGCGCCGCCCCACAAACAGCAATCGCAGATCCTGGTGCCCATGGACGCGCCCGGTGTGGAGGTGGTCGAAGCCATGCAGGTGTTCGGTTACGACGATGCCCCCCATGGGCACATGCACCTGCGCTTCAACCAGGTTCGCGTTCCGCGAGAGAATATTCTGCTCGGCGAGGGGCGTGGATTCGAGATTTCCCAGGTGCGCCTGGGCCCGGGCCGCATTCACCACTGCATGCGGTCCATCGGCAAGGCGGAACTGGCCCTGGAATTGATGGTCAAGCGCGCCGGCACACGGGAGGCTTTCGGCAAACCCATCGCCAGGCTGGGCAAGAATCTGGAAGTCATCTCGCGGGCCAGAATCGACATCAACGCCATGCGCCTGGCCGTGCTGCAGGCGGCCAAGGCGATGGATGTTCTCGGTAACGCCGAGGCCCGGGTGTACGTCAGCGCCGTCAAGGCGATGGTGCCGGAGACGGCGATCGGGATCGTGAATTCCGCCATGCAGATGCACGGCGCCACCGGCCTTTCCCATTGGACGCCGCTGGCCAGCATGTACGCGGATCTGCGCGCGCTGCAACTGGCCGATGGCCCGGATGAGGTGCACCACATGGTGGTCGGCCGCGCCGAGCTGAAACATCACGAGTTGTGGTGAAATATGCGGGCTACCACCCCTTTGGGTTACAGGGAACAATGAATATGGCAACTTCGGAACCGGAAGGATACCAGCGCGCTGCGGTCGAGGCCTGGGTCGACGACCATGTGGAGCAACTGTCCCCGCCCTTCGAGTGGACGCAGATGGCCGGCGGCCGCTCCAATCTGACCTTTCGCCTGCGCGACCGGAACGGCCGCTTGGCGGTGATTCGCCGCCCGCCCCAGGGCAAGCTGCTGCCCGGGGCCCACGACATGAGCCGGGAGTGGGCCCTGATTTCGGCCCTGGGCGCAACCCCGGTGCCGGTGCCACCGGCGTTGGCCTTCTGTGCGGACCCGGAGGTTACCGGTGCCTGCTTTTACGTGATGGGGCAGGTCGACGGCCACCCGTTGCACAACGTCGACGATACCGAGCGACACCTGCCGGAGCCGGAGCGGCGCGGCATGGCGCTTTCCTTCATCGACACCCTGGCGGCCCTGCACGAGGTGGATCCGGATGCCGTGGGCCTCGGTGACCTGGGTAAGAGGGAAGGCTATGTCGGCCGCCAGTTGAAGACCTGGTACCGCTCCTGGATGTCTTCCATGGAAGCGGCTCGCTACGACGACCCGCGGGCACATCAGTTGCACGACTATTTCCTGGCCAATGTCCCGGAGCAGGGGCCCGCCCGCATCGTCCATGGCGACTTCGGCATCCACAATGTGCTGGTTGGAGCGGACTTCCGGGTGGCGGCCGTACTCGATTGGGAACTCGCTACCCTGGGTGACCCGCTGGCCGACCTGGCCTATTCACTGAATATCTGGCCCGATCCCGGTGACGAGAAGCCCCTCGAACCGGAATTGGCGACCATGGCGCCCGGTTTCCCGACCCGCGGTGAGTTGGCGGAGCGCTATCGCCAGCGCACCGGGCGGGATCTGTCGGGGCTGGACTACTATCAGGCTTTCAATCACTGGAAGTCGGCCGCCATTTTTCACGGCGTCTACGCACGCTATCAGCAGGGGCAGAAGGAAACCCACGGCGAGGACATCGAACCCCTGAAATTGCGCATTGATCTCATGCTCACCAGGGCTGCCGGCGCGGTCGCGCGGCTGCGGCAGTAGCCGGGACGGCTTTTGTGGCGACCGCGATCAGTCGCCGGGCGCCCGGTAGGACACGCTCCTGCTCACGGCCCCATCGATCGTCTCGGGCGTCATCAATACGGTACAGTTCACCGTCAGCGCGCCAGCGGCGCTGACGAACATCGAGAACGCTGCGGCCGCCTCCTCATCGGGGAGGTCGGCAATCATCAGCAGGTCGTCTTCTCCGAATGCGTAGTAGAAGCCTTCCAGCGTGCCGCCCAGGCCTTCCACGGTCTGCTGCAGCGCGTCCCGCCGGCCGCTGCCACCCTCTTTGATCAGGCCCGCAACGCCCGCCTGGGTGTACGTTGTTCGAAACAGGTACTTGGCCATTTTTCCTCCGGTTATGCACTTTGCGATGGCGAAATGATGGGTGTTTGCGCAGCCGTAGTCAAGCCGCCGTCACTGCGGCAACGACCAGCACTGCGCTGCGTCGCAGTGGGCCCGCCCCTCCCGCTGCAGCTTGATCAGGTGGGCGGTCATCGACAGCTTGGCCATCTCGTGCAGTTCCCTGCCCACGTCGTCGTAGACCACCAGCACCAGTTCATCCAGGTTGGCCGGGCCCAGTTGCCGCACGCCGTCCAGCACCTTCTGTTCACGCCCCAGGCGGTGTTGGATCAGCCCTTTCACGGTGCCCACCGGGTCCTCCATCACCCCGCCGTGCCCCGGCGCCAGGGAGCGCAGGGGATAATCCAGCAGCAGGGTCAGGGAATTGATATAGGCCTGCATGTCACCGGATGGTGGCACGATCACCACGGTGGAGCCCTGCATGATGTGGTCGCCGGTGAACAACATGCCCTCTTCTTCCAGCAGGTAGCAATAGTGGTTGCCCACGTGGCCCGGGGTATGCAGCGCGCGCAGGGTGAATTCTTCGGTCTGCAACAGATCCTGGTCGGCAACTTCCCGGTGGGGGTGGAACGTGTCGTCCTGAAAGCGGTCGTCCCAGGGTTTGGCGCCTATCACCTCGGCCCCGCTGGCGCGCTGCAGCGGCAGCCACGCCGGGGAGTGGTCCGAATGGGTGTGGGTGGTCACAATCCAGCGTATCCTGCCGGCGCCGGTCCGCACGATGGCCTGCACGTGCTCATCGATCAGCGGACCGGGGTCCAGTACCGCGATTTCCCGGTCACCGAGCAGGTAGGTATTGGTGCCGGGGCCGGTCATTATGCCCGGGTTGGGCGCCGTCAGCCGCCGTACCCGGCTGTTCAGGCGCACCGCCACGCCGGGTTCAAACATCGCCCTGCACCAGCAATCCCGGAATCTCGACCACCGGGTCGACCTCTGCATCGTAGTCCACACCATCCACATCAAAGCCGAACAGCTGCCGGAATTCGCGCTGATAGCCGGCCAGATCGGTGACCTGGTGCAGATTTTCGTTGCTCACCTGGTCCCGGATGGCCTCGGCCTGGCGCTGTATGTCCGGTTCCAGTTCCTTGTGGTCGGCGCGCAGCCGACCCTCGTCGTCCATCCGCGGCGCCGCGCCGTAGAGGCTGTCCCGGAACAGGCCGTACACCTGTTCGATACAGCCCTCGTGAACTCCCTCCGCCTTCATCACCTTGAACAGGGCCGACAGGTACAGTGACATGCCGGGAATCGCCGAACTGGCCTGGGTAACCACCGCCTTGAGGACGCAGACCCGGGCGTCGCCGCCGCTGGCGGCGAGCTTCTCGCGGATGCCCAGCACCCGTTGGTCGAGGTCGCGCTTGGCTGCGCCGATGGTGCCGTGCCAGTAGATTTTCCAGGTCATCCGCTCGCCGATGTAGGTGTAGGCGATGCTGCGGGCGGCAGGGGCGAGTACCCCGGCGGCATCCAGTGCGTCTATCCACCGCTGCCAGTCTTCGCCGCCCATCACCGCCACCGTGCCGGCCACTTCCTCGGCGGTGGCCGGTTCCAGGCAGAATTCGGTGACTTCTCCCCGATCGGTATTGAGGCCGCGTCCCCGCCAGGCTTCGCCCACCGGTTTGAGCGTGGAAGAATGCCACTCGCCGGTGTCGGGGTGCAGGCGCCGCGGCGCGGCCAGCGAGTAAACCACCAGGTCGACCTGGCCCATCTGCGCCCGGATCAGATCGATGGCCTGCCGTTTGATGGCGTCGCTGAATGCATCGCCGTTGATGCTCCAGGCCGGGAGACCGGCCTTCGCGGCAGCCTGGTGAAAGGCCGCCGAGTTGTACCAGCCGGCCGTGGCCGGCTTTTTGTCGGTGCCGGCCTTCTCGAAGAACACACCCAGGGTCGAGGCGCCGCAGCCAAAGGTGCAGGTGATGCGCGAGGCCAGGCCGTACCCGGTGGATGCCCCCAGCACCAGTACCCGCTGCGCGCCACCGGCTATCGGCCCCTGGTCCCGCACGTAGTCGATCTGCCGCTGCACATTGGCGGCACAGCCCGTCGGGTGGCTGGTGAGACACAGGAAATTGCGGATTTTCGGTTTGATGATCATGGTCTGGCCTGCATCGTCGCGCGTTACAGCAACAGCCTGCGGATGTCGCTCAGCAGGGCGTTCAACTGGGTCATGAAGCGGCCGGCATCGGCTCCGTTGACCAGGCGATGGTCGTAGGCCAGGCTCAGGGGCAGCATCTTGCGGGGTTCGAATTCACTGCCGTTCCAGTGTGGTTTCAGCGCCAGCCGCGCCACCCCCAGGATGGCCACCTGCGGCACATTGATGATCGGCGTGAAGCCGGTGCCACCCAGCTTGCCCAGGCTGGAAATGGTGAAACTGGCCCCCTCCATGTCGCTGGTCCGCAGCTTGCGGTCGCGCGCGCGCTGGGCCAGGTCGGCACTGATTTCCGCCAGTTCCCAGAGATCTTTGCGGTCCACGTCCCGAATTACCGGCACCATCAGCCCGGCCGGCGTGTCCACCGCCATGCCGATGTGGACGTAGTGCTTGTTGACCACGCTCTTGCCGTGGCCGGTGAGGGAGGCATTCAGTTTCGGGTTGGCCTGCAGTGCCGCGGCAACGGCCTTGAACAGAAAGGGCAGTGGGTTGAGCGCGGTCCCGCGCTGCCCGGCCTCGGCTTTCATGGCGGCGCGAAAATCTTCCAGCTCGGTGATATCCACCTCGTCGAACTGGGTCACCCTGGGCACCTGCCAGCTACGCTCCATGTTGGCCGCGGTCAGCCTCGCGATCCGGCTCATGGGTTGCTCCGAAATTTCGCCGAATGCGGCGAACTCTTCCGCCGTCGGCCCGGGGTCGCCGGGTGCCGGGGCAGCGGCTTCAGCGGGGCGGGCCAGCGAGTGCTTCACGTAGTCGTGCACGTCTTCCCGGAGAATGCGGCCGGCGGGGCCACTGCCCGTGACCCGGGACAACTCCACGCCGAACTCCCGCGCCAGTTTGCGCACCGCCGGGCCGGCGTAGGGTGGCGCCGTGTCCTCTCCCCCGGCCGACGTCGGCTCCGTTGCCGCCGGCGGCGCTGCGGGGGCCGCCACCGCTTCCGGCTGCGCCGCGGCGGCGGGCTCCGGGGCTGCTGGCTCCGGGGTGGGTTCGGGCCGGGCCGCAGGCGCTACCGCCGGCTCCGGCTGCGACTCCTGCCCGTCGGATTCGGCCTCCAGTACCAGGATGGGGTTGCCCTCGACCAGGTTGTCGCCTTCTTTCACCAACAGTTCCAGCACCGTACCCGCCTGTTCGGCGGGAACTTCCATCGCCGCCTTGTCGGTTTCCAGCACGATCAGACTCTGCTCCAGGCTCACCACGTCACCGGCGGCCACGCACAATTCAATGACTTCCGCCTTGTCGGCACCGCCGATATCAGGAACTGTCAGGGTTGTTCTGGTCATCTGTTCTCCTCGTTACACGTTGTTGGGTGGTGCCTTGTCGGCCTCTATCCCCAGCCTTTGCATCGCCTGGCTCACCTGCGCCGCTTCGATCCGGCCCTCGTCAGCCAGTGCCTTGAGCGCGGCCAGCACCACGTACTCGCGACTCACTTCAAAAAACTCGCGCAGCCGTGAGCGGGTATCGCTGCGGCCAAAACCGTCGGTGCCCAGCACCACGTACCGGCCGGGCACGAATTCCCGAATCTGGTCGGCATAGGCCTTGATGTAATCGGTGGCCGCAATCACCGGACCCCGGGCGTCCGCCAGGCAGGTGGTGACATAGGCCTGGCGGGGGGGCTCGCCCGGGTGCAGCAGGTTCCAGCGCTGCACCGCCTTGCCCTCGCGAGCCAGTTCGTTGGCGCTGGTCAGGCTCCAGACATTGGCGGCGACGCCATAATCCTGTTCCAGCATGGTGGCGGCGGCCTCCACTTCGCGCAGAATCGCCCCGCCACCCAGCAGTTCCACCGCCAGCCCGCCGCCATCGCCGCCGCTGTCCCGGCGCAGCGGGTAGAGGCCCTTGACGATGCCCTCCTCCACCCCATCCGGCAGCGCCGGTTGCCGGTAGTTCTCGTTCATCGCGGTAATGTAGAAAAAGCGGTTGGCGCCCTCGGCGAACATCTGCCGCAACCCCCAGTGAATGATGACGGTCAGTTCGTAGGCATAGGCCGGGTCGTAGGCCACGCAGTTGGGAATAGTGCCGGCCAGCAGCAGGCTGTGGCCGTCCTGATGTTGCAGGCCCTCGCCGTTGAGGGTGGTGCGTCCGGCGGTGGCGCCGAGCAGGAACCCCCGCGCCTGGCAGTCGCCGGCCGCCCAGGCCAGGTCGCCGAACCGCTGGAAGCCGAACATGGAATAGAAGATGTAGAACGGGATCATCGGGTAGCCGCTGGTGGAATAGGAGGTGGCATGGGCCAGCCAGGCGGCGAAGGCGCCCGCCTCGGTGATGCCCTCCTGCATGATCTGGCCGTTGACGTCTTCCTTGTAGTACATGATCTGATCGGCGTCGTGGGGCGTGTATCTCTGGCCCTGGCACGAGTAGATTCCCAGTTGCCGGAACATGCCCTCCATGCCGAAGGTGCGGGCTTCATCGGCCACGATCGGCACCACCCGCGCGCCGATGTCCGCATCTTTTACCAGTGTCGACAGGGTCCGGACAAAGGACATGGTGGTGGAAATCCGGCGCTTGCCACTGCCTTTCAACTGACCTGCCAGCGTCTCCAGGCCGGGAACCGGCAGGCGCGAAATTTGCGCTTGGCGCTGTGGAATCATCCCGCCCAGTTGTTCCCGGCGCCGCCGCATGTAGCGCATTTCCGGGCTGTCCGGCGGCGGGCGGTAGTAGGGAACGCTCGGCAATTCACTGTCGGCCAGGGGTATGGCAAAACGGTCGCGGAAGGCTTTGAGACTCTCCAGGTCGAGTTTCTTGAGCGAGTGGGTCTCGTTGTTGGCCTCACCAGCCTGGCCGGTGCCGTAGCCCTTCACGGTCATGGCCAGTACCACGCTGGGGTGTTCGCGATTGCCGACCGCCTCCGCATAGGCCGCGTACACCTTGTAGGGGTCGTGCCCGCCGCGGTTCAGGTACATGATGTCGGAGTCGGACAGGTCCTTGACCAATTCCAGCAGTTCCGGGTACTTGCCGAAGAAGTGTTCGCGGGTGTAGGCGCCGCCGTTGAACTTGTAGTTCTGCAACTCGCCGTCGCAGACCTCGTTCATGCGCTGTTGCAGCAGGCCGCTCCTGTCCTTTTCCAGCAGGGGATCCCAATGGCGGCCCCAGACCACCTTGTACACCATCCAGCCGGCACCGCGAAACACCCCTTCCAGTTCCTGAATGATTTTGCCGTTGCCCCGCACCGGACCGTCCAGGCGCTGCAGGTTACAGTTCACCACAAAGGTCAGGTTGTCGAGATTTTCGCGGCCCGCGAGGGCGATTGCACCCAACGATTCCGGCTCGTCGCATTCGCCGTCGCCCAGGAAACACCAGACCCGGCGGTCGCCGTGGTCCACCAGCCCCCGGGCCTGCTGGTATTTCATTACGTGGGCCTGGTAGATCGCCTGAATCGGACCCAGTCCCATGGACACCGTGGGGAACTGCCAGTAGTCCGGCATCAGCCAGGGGTGGGGGTAGGAGGAGAGTCCGTCGCCGTCCACCTCGCGGCGAAATTTATCCATTTGCGGTTCGTCGATGCGGCCTTCCAGGTAGGAGCGCGCATACATGCCCGGCGCGCTGTGTCCCTGGAAAAAGATCATGTCGCCGAGCTGGTTCTCGCCGGGGCCACGGAAGAAATAGTTGAAGCCCACGTCGTAGAGCGTGGCGCTGGACGAAAAGCTGGAGATATGCCCACCCAGTCCCTCGTCGTTCTCGTTGGCCCGCATCACCATGGCCAGGGCATTCCAGCGCACCAGGGAACGTATCTGGCGCTCCATGAAGAGGTCGCCGGGCATGCGCTTTTCCGCCGCCGGCGGAATGGTGTTGCGAAACGGCGTGGTCATCGATATCGGCAGCCGGGTCCCCGACTCCACGGCTTGTTCGGAGAGCTTGCCCAGCAGGAAACGGACCCGCCGGTGACCGGCGTGCTTGAAAACGGCATCCATGGCCTCCAGCCATTCGCCGGTTTCTACGGGGTCCTGGTCTTCCATTGCGGGGTTCCTCTCTAACCGTTCGCAGTATATCGGGTTTTGGCCGGACGAACCCGCGGTTCCCGGCGGCTGTCGCCGCTGCTCAGGGCACCGGGTAATGGGGCGTGGCCCGTTGAAAAACCGCCACCGAATCGATTTCCTCGCCGGGCGGCAGCAGCTCCCACTGCCCGGGGGCAACCACCCGAACCCGGGCTGGCCGCTGCAACATCAGTTCGCGCGCCGCCGCCCGCCAGGTCGGCAGGTCCAGTGCCTCCAGGGCGGCCGCCAGTTGTTGCCGGGAATCGAAGTCCCGGCTGTGCCGGCCAAGCTCGCGCCAGAAGTACGCCGAGCGCTCCGCCAGGTTCCTGTGTGGGGCAAGCACCTCGTTGATCAGCGCCCGGCGATGGCGCAGAAACTGTTCTTCGCTCAGGGCTCCGGCGGCCAGGCTCTGCGCCACAAAGATATCCATCGCCTGCGCCGCGGCCACGGCGCTGGCCTGGGGCGACTGCACCAGCAGGGAGACGCCGGGTACGTCCCGGTAGGGCCGGTAGAAGGCGCTGACCACGTAACCCAGTTGCTGCTCGGTGCGCAGTTGCTGGAAGAAGCCCGACTTGAAGACCTGCGCCGTCATGCTCGCCTGCGCTCGCGCGGCCCAGTCGTTGGCCGCCGCCTGGTAATATTGCAGCACCACCGAATCGGCGTGGTCCACCGGCACCGGGTAGAGCAGGGGCTGCCCCGGCGGCAGTTTTACCACCGCCTGCCGGGTCGTTCGGGTCGGCCCGGAAGGCTGCAGCAGCTCGCCCAGGACGGCCGCGACCCCAGCCACCGTCGCCTCGTCATAGTTGCCGTGCAGCAGCACCTCGGCCTGGGCAGCTTCCCAGAAGTCGTCGGCATACTGGTGCACCTCGGCGAGCTCCACGCTTTCCAGCTCGGCGATCAGCTCGGTCTCGTGCCAGTCGCCGTGCACCAGCAACTGGCCGGCGCGCCTTGCCACCTGTCGATACGGGCGCTCGAACTGCAGGCTATCCAGTTGCTCCAGCAGCTTGGCCTTGATGTCGACAAAGCGCGACCCGCTGAAGCTGGCGCTCTCAACCGCCTCCACCATCGCTTCCAGCAACAGCAGCTGCTTGTGGTCGTAGCCGCTGATGCGCAGGCCGAGGTGGTCCAGGTCCCGATAAAAATCGACCGCCAGTCCGGCCAGCAGGGCCGGATAGGTCATTTCCGTGACGGCGTCCCGCAGCAGGTTCACATAGAGTTCCGCCAGCGCCGCCCGGCGCGGACTGGCGCTGAAATCCGGTGCCTGGAACTTTATCTGCAGGTCACCCCGCGGTACCTGGAATTCATCGTCCTGGTGGAACCAGACCGACAGGCCGGGTTCGCTGAGTACCAGCCGGGGAACCTGGTTTTTGCCAGCGGCGGGGGCCGGCAGGCGCGGGCGCAAACCGGTTTCGGTGGCGAGATAGGGGTTGGGGGCCGGTAGCTGCAGGCGCGCATCCGGGGCCGGGCGCTGGCGCCGCCGCCAGGGCGCATCCGCCGGGGCGGCGGCAACCGAATAGGGGGTGGCATAGAATTCCGACTGCCGGTCGGTCTCGGCTTCCTGGCTGAGCACCGCTACCAGTACGTTGTCCGGCGTGAGATAGCGGTTCAGCATTGTGGCGATCTCGGCGGCATCGTAGTCGCTCATCAGGTAGTCGCCCCGCAGCACGTCCGCGGGCCGGTAATAGTGCAGATCGTTGGCCAGACGGGCTACGTAGCGCAGCGCCTGCTCGGATTCGCGGAAGCGGAACTGCTGCGCGGCAAGGTGTGCCTGTTCCTGGTAGAGGCCGCGCTGGGGACCTGCCAGACGCAGCAGCTCAATGTAATCGAACACCTTGTCCAGTACCTGGGGGTAGTGCGCCAGGCCCTGTTCGGTAAGGGTCATGCTGAGACTGAAGGCGGAGCCGCCGCGCCAGGTCAGGCCCGGCCCGGCGCCCAGGGCCAGGGCCCAACCCTCCGCCTTCAGCAGCGACAGCAGGCTGCCCCGCCCCTCGTGGCCGAGCAGGTTGCCCAGGTAGGCCATGGATTTACTGCGGTACCTGTCGCGGTAGTCCGGCATCGGGAAGGAAAGTTGCAGTTGCCGCTCGCTGGACAGGGACTGAACGTTGACCACGGCGGGCAGAGTGCCCTCGGCAAAGAGGGGTTCGGCAATGTCTTCGATCACTGTTTCGCGGCGAGGAACTGCCGAAAACTTCTCGCGCACCATGGTTTCCAGTTCCGCCAGGGGTTCGCGGCCCAGCACCGCCAGGCCCATCAACTCGGCCGAGTAATAGCGCGCGTACCACTCCAGCAGGGCGTCGCGCACCGGGTTTTGCTCGAAGTCGGCCAGGGTTTCGCGGGTCCCCACCCCCAGGATGCTGAAGGGATGGCGCGGGTTGACCACCTCGCGCAGGACATCCAGTGTGCGGCGCTCATCGGTCCTGATCCCCATCCGGTATTCGGCTTCCACGGCATTGACTTCGCGGGCCACGTAGTCCGCGTCGAAGTTGGGGGCAATGAAGAACTGTGCAAACCGGTCCAGCGCCGGGGCCAGGTGCTGGTAATCGATATCAAAAAAGTAGTTGGTGTGTTCAAAGGCGGTGTAGGCGTTGCGATTGCCGCCATGCTCGGTAACGAACTGCTCGTACTCGGCGGGATGCGGGTATTTTTCCGTACCCAGGAACAGCATGTGTTCGAGGAAGTGGGCCAGACCGGCGCGTTGCGGCGGGTTCTGGGCGCTGCCGACGTGGACGTCCAGGGCGGCGGCGGCCTTTTCGGTATCGGCGTCGGACACCAGTACCACCTGCAGACCGTTGTCCAGCACCAGGTGGCGGTAGACGCGCTCGTCGTTGGGGCTGGCCACCGGCTGGGCCGGTGCAGTGGGGGGCGGCTGCTGCACACAGGCCAGCAACAGCAACGCGAGGCCGTAACTGCAGCAACGATGGAACCATGGTTTCACTGAATTACTCCGGGTCGGGCAGGGCGGGTGGGTCCGGTTTGGGCCAGGCATTGATTACCGCCTTTACCAGTGTCGCCAGGGGGATGGCGAAGAATACGCCCCACAATCCCCAGACACCGCCGAAAAAGATCACCGCCAGGATGATGGCGACCGGATGCAGGTTCACGGCTTCTGAAAACAGCAGTGGAACCAGCACATTGCCGTCCAGCGCCTGGATGAGGATGTAGATAGCCAGCAGCCAGTAGAATTGCTCGCCGATTCCCCACTGGAACGCGCCGATGAGCAGCACCGGAATGGTCACCACAAAGGCGCCGATATAGGGGACGATCACCGACAGGCCCACCGTCATGCCCAGCAGCGCCGCGTAGTTGAGTCCCATCCAGCGGAACGCCAGGTAACTGACCGCGCCGACAATCAGGATTTCGATGACCTTGCCACGAACGTAATTGGCCATCTGTTCGTTCATTTCCTGCCAGATGCGCTGTAACAGCGGGCGCTCGCGGGGCAGGAAACCACCCAGCCAGCGCAGGATGACCTCGCGGTCCTTGAGGAAGAAGAACACCAGCAGGGGCACCAGGATCAGGTAGATCAGCGCCACCAGCAACAGCTGAATACTGGCCAGCGAGAAGGTCAGCACCGACTGCCCGAATTTCGCCAGTTCCTCCTGGGCCAGGCCCACCATGCGCACTACCTGCTCCTCGTTGAGCAGTTGCGGGTACTGCTCCGGCAGAACCGCCAGCCAGGCGTTGACTTCATCGATCATGCTCGGCAGTTCCTGGAACAGGCTCAGCAACTGCCGCCAGATCAGCGGGAATACCAGCAGCACCAGGCCGAAAAACAGACCCACAAACACTGCAAAGGAAGTGATCAGGGCCAGCCACTGGGGAAAGCCGCTGGCCTCCAGCCGGTTGCTGAGTCCCTCCATCAGGAAGGCCAGCACCGCGGCGGCCAGCACCGGGGCGATAATCTCGCCAACGGTCAGCACCACCACCAGTGCCACCGCCAGCAGAACCAGCAGCAGAATGGATTCCTCTTCAAAGAAATACCGCTGGTACCACTTGTTCAGAATTTCCAGCATTGCTCGCTTCGCTCTCTCTACGCTTTTCTCAGCAGGTAATGATAGACCCCGTCCCGCTCCTCGCTGTGCAGCAGTCGGTGGCCGGACTGTTCGGCAAACAGGGCGAAATCCCTGACCGAACCGGGATCGCAGGCCAATACCCGCAGCTCCTGGCCGCTTTGCATGCCGTTCAGGGCGCGCTTGGCCTTGAGTAACGGCAGAGGGCAGCGGTCTTGCCGTGCGTCGACTTCCAGCGCCGGCGCCTGTTCCCGTTTTGCCGACATGGTATGTCCTGCAACTGTGACCGGCATCGGCTACCAGTATAACGATTCCTGGGAGTCTGCGCCGTAGAAAAATCCGGTGTGAGGATGTCGCCACGGCCCTGACTGACGACGGGGACCTCACTGCATCAGCGATGCTCCGCCTCTGCGTGGCCTGGTAGGGCGGTAGCGGTTGCTACTCGGCGCGGAACCACCTACAGTAATCCGGTGCCCTGC
>CAZUGZ010000019.1:34047-38781 GCA_964620555.1 uncultured Alteromonadaceae bacterium | reverse complement strand
AGAAACAAAAGTCGGTGAAGAGATAGCTCCTAACAGACTGAATTAATTGGGGAAAATGGCGCGCCCGGAGAGATTCGAACTCCCGACCGCCTGGTTCGTAGCCAGGTACTCTATCCAGCTGAGCTACGGGCGCACAGGGTCGCGTACTATAGGCACGCCCCCAGAGTGCGTCAAGCTGGAACCTGCCCCGCTGTTCACTACGCTTGTCGTCAGCCCGCATTGGCAACTTCCTTGCAGATTATCATTCCATAACCTGGCCCGGTGCACCATGGCCCAACGAATTCGGCCCTGCACGGGTGGGATGGAGTGCCGGCTCTGGAGTTTTCCCGTTGCCGATCTGGTTTTCGTTTATGATAGGAACCTTTGCGGGTATCCAGCGGAGGGTGAAAGATGGGCATGAAGGGAAAAACCGTGGCAGTGACCGGGGCCAACGGCAACCTGGGAATGGCAGTGTGCAAGCTGGCATATGACAGAGGCGCCAATGTGGTGATGCTGGACCTCGACTTCAGTGATGAGGCCCGGCAGTTCCCTGCACTTCACTACCCCGTTGACCTTCTGAACCCGGCGGCGACTGCCGCCTGTTTCAGTGAACTTGGTGATGTCGACGCCCTCTGCAACATCGCTGGAGGATTTGCCATGGGTTCCAGGGTGCATGAGGCCACGGATGAGGAATGGGAGCAAATGTACTCGTTGAACGTAAAAACCATGCTCAACAGCGTACGAGCCGTGGTACCGGGCATGCAGGCTCGGCGGGCGGGTTGCATCGTCAATGTGGGTGCCGCGGCGGCGCTGCGAGGCGAGGCGTTGATGGCCCCCTACCTGGTGGCGAAATCTGCGGTGATCCGCATCACCGAGGCCATGTCCCAGGAACTGAAGACCGAAGGAGTAAACGTAAATTGCGTTTTGCCCTCCATAATCGACACCCCCCAAAACCGGGAAGCCATGCCGGATGCCGATTTTTCGGATTGGGTCAGCGTGCAACAACTGGCATACGCGATCTGTTTCCTGATCTCCGATGAAGCCAGAGGTGTCGTCGGTGCAAGTCTGCCAGTCAGGAACCTGTGTTAGCACGCTCTGTCGTGGCCGACATCGACATCCCATTGCCGCCGGCCTGTGCGCTGGAATCCGGCCCCGTCGACGACTATCCGCTGCTGGACGAAGAAACTGCCTGGGTAGAAAAGGCGGTGCCCAAACGTCGCCGGCAATTTGCCAGCGGCCGCCATTTTGCTCGATTGGCCGTTCGCCGGCTCGGCGGCAGCGCTACCCCCATCGGCCGCGGTCCACAGGGGCGCCCATTGTGGCCGGCAGGTCTGATCGGGTCCATCAGCCACAGCCAACACCTGGCCGCAGCGGTAGTGTCGAATGGGGGGTTGCGCGGAATCGGCATCGATATCGAGCAGATTGGCAGGCTCGATCGACACCGGCACCACCTCGACCTCAAACGCAAGGTCCTCACCCCCTCAGAACGCCTCCGAACCTGGGCCGACCCCCGTGAGGGCGGCCTCATCTTCAGTGCCAAGGAAGCTGCATACAAGGCGATCAACCCGCTGATTGGGCTGTTCATCGGTTTTCAGGAAGTCGAAGTGGAAGTCGACTGGCGCGGGCAAAGCTTCGCC
This sequence comes from uncultured Alteromonadaceae bacterium, assembly GCA_964620555.1. GTDB lineage: Bacteria > Pseudomonadota > Gammaproteobacteria > Pseudomonadales > Halieaceae > JAPOQD01. The sequence goes on along the minus strand of CAZUGZ010000019.1, from coordinate 37,165 downwards.
ATTCTCTACCGGGGGGAAGAAGAGGCCAATCGTCTGCTGGAACAGGGATTCGGCCGTTTCTCCTTTTGCGACGATCACATGGTTACGCTTTTCTTTATCGAATAGAAGTGACAGATCACCCCGCCCATCCCCCGCCGCACCGGATCCGGGAACTGGCCATTCGGGACGGGAAATGCTAATTTATAATCTTTATAGAATTCGCTCCAGGGATTCATATTGTGGATATCAATAACATCAACCTCAACCTGCTGGTACATCTCGATGCCCTGTTGCGTGAAAGCAATGTCACGGGAGCAGCCAACCAACTCAATCTCAGCCAGCCAGCCATGAGCAATGGCCTGAAACGCCTGCGTGCCATGTTTGCTGACCCCCTGCTGGTACCCACCAGCGAGGGCATGGTGCTCACAGAGCGCGCCCTGGAGCTGCAACCCCAGATTCGCGACATTCTGAGCCGAGTGGAACACGCCATTCAGGCCCGCGCCGACTTTGATCCGGCCAGCACCACGCGAATCTTTCGCATCATGGCCAGCGATTACACGGAATCGACCCTGTTGCCCGCGGTGCTGAATCAGTTGCGCAACGAGGCGCCGGGTATCAGCCTGGATATCATGACGCCCAGCGATGTCAGTTTTCTGGACGTGGAACGGGGCAAGGTCGACATGGTCATCAATCGCTTCGATTCCATGCCCCAGTCCTTCCACCAGATCACCATCTGGCGAGACAGCTTTTCGTGCCTGCTCAGTGTAGACAATCCCCTGCTGCACGATTTCACCCTGGATAACTACCTCAAGGCGCAACATGTCTGGGTCAGTAAAACCGGAATGGGGGTCGGGGTGGGAGTCGACCCACAAGCCGTTCAGCGCCTGGGCTGGGTCGATGTCGCCCTCGACAAATTGGGCAGAAAACGGCAGATCACGGTGTTCACACGCCACTACCAGGCGGCGATGCTACTGGCGGAAAAGAATGACCTGGTGGTGACCTTGCCGAGCATCGCCGCGCAATCACAGGCCGACAATCCCCGCCTGGTCATCAAGGCCCCTCCCATCCGGATTCCACCCCTGGAACTGAAGATGGCCTGGAGTCCCCTGCTCCAGCACAACCCGGCCAATCGCTGGCTGCGCAAGCTCATCGCCGAAACCGGACGCAAAATCGCCGGCCAACCCGACCCCCGGATGTAAACGGTACAGCAGGCCACTCCAACGACAGCTTCAGGCCACCTCCAGCCAGTCACAGCCCGTTTCCTGTTCGGCCCAAACCAGTTCCTCGGTCCCCTGCCGTACCTCGTCCAGAGCCGCCACTATTCGCTCGCGGGTATTGTTGTTGGCGCTGATGTGGGCAATTACCAAAAGGCGCAGGGTATGACTACCCAGTTGCGCCAGCAATTGGGCGGCCTGGGCGTTACTCAGATGGCCCCGGTCCCCGCTAATCCGTCGTTTTAAAGAGGCCGGATAGTCCCCTGTCGCGAGCATGACCGGGTCGTGATTGCACTCCAGTAACAGCGCCTGGCAGCCTCGATAGTGCGCTATGACCAGGGGTGTGACGCTCCCCAGGTCAGTCAGGATGCCGACTCTTGCCGACCCGGATGAAATTGCAAACTGGCAGGGCTCACGAGCATCGTGGGGCACGGTAACCGGATGCACCTGCAGCGCACCAACGGCGAAGTCGTGTTCGCTGCGGAAATGGTGAAGCCGGTATACCGCGCCGCAGCGACCACTGGCCTCGGTGCCATGGCTCATATACACCGGAACATCAAAACGCCGGGATAACTTTCCGACACCACTGCAATGATCACTGTGTTCGTGGGTAACGAGGATGGCATCGAGTTGCCCTGGCTCCAGCCCCAGACGGGCCAGGCGGCGTTGAGTTTCGCGAAGGGAAAAACCGCAATCGACCAGTACCGTGGTGCCACCCTGCTGAACGACGGTGGCGTTGCCCTTGCTGCCGCTACCCAGGACCGCAAAACGCATCAACTGATGTTGCCCTTGATCAGCACCAGGATCGCCTGTGCCTGCTCCTGCGCCAGCGCTTCGCCATCTTCCCGATGAATGGTGATCAGTACGGCATTTTCAGCGGCTTCTTCCAGTTGCAATCGGTAGCCATGCTCCTCCAGTTCCCGGGCTTGCTTGTCCCTGCCGAACAACCAGCCGAACCAGCCGCCTTCCCCGTCCTCACTGGACTCCACATAGCGCATGAAATAGCGCTTTTCGCTCAGGTTCCGATCGGTGATATCGAAGCTCGAATCATTGATGGCGCGGTCCAGCGAAGCCCAGGCCCGGTAGAATGGCAATTCCAGTCGAATGCTGGGGTTGCCGGCAGCATCCTCCTGCATGCTGACCCTGCCGCTGGAACTGATGGACTGTTGCGCCATCATCGAAACCGGGGTCTGGTCGACGTTATCGGCAACGTATTGCGCCAACTTCATCAGCATGGCGTCTTCCTGCTCCCGGTCCACCGAGGTCTCTGGCCAGCTACCATCGTCATCGGACCGATACATCTGCAAAACATGCAGTTCCGCAGTATTGCGCTGCACTCCCTGTTCTATTCGGAAGCGGTAGCGCTGCTCTGACTGGTCCTCCTCGAAGCGGGTCCAGTCGGTTTCCATGAGACCGTCGCTGGCCTCGATACGGGCCAGGGGAATACCGACCTGGGTGAGGTAGGCCCGCACCTGTGGCCACAACTGGCCAGGGGCAAAACTGACCAGTATCCACTGTTCTTCACCGAGTCTCTGGATGCGCACCACCTCGCTGGAAGCTCCCGCCACCAGCGGCAGCGGGCGTGGCGCCTCGAAGCTCCCGGTCACCCGGATGTCTTCGGCAATCACGGGAATTACGTACAGGTCCTGCAGGGCAGACCCGTCCCTGTCCTCGGGAATAGCCAACACCGGTACCGTCTCAGCCTTGCGATAGTCATCGCTGCGGTCGCGGAAATAGCCTTTGTCTCCGCCAAACCAACCACAGCCAACCAATGCGAAGGCCAGCAGTACCAGGGCCGAAACTCGCATCACGGCAACACTCCAACATCGCGCAGGGCTGCTTCCACCGCACCTCGATACTGTTGTGCAAGGGGCGTCAGCGGCAGGCGGATGCCCCCGCGAATCAAGCCCATGCGCTGTAGCGCC
>CAZUGZ010000019.1:3177-34037 GCA_964620555.1 uncultured Alteromonadaceae bacterium | reverse complement strand
TTCCAGGAACAGGGCCTGATTGAGTGGCATGAGCGAATCCTGCAAGGCACGGGCTCGAACCAGGTCACCGGCACAGGCCGCCGCACACAACTCGGCCATTGCGGCGGGCGCGACGTTGGCAGTCACCGACACGTTGCCCTCGGCACCCATGGACATCAGTTCCATCGCGGTGGCGTCATCCCCGGAAAACACCTGCATTCTGCCCGCCACCAGCGCCAGCAGTTCGCGGCCCTGCTCCAGGTCGGGGTTGGCTTCCTTGATGGCGATGATATTGTCGATAGCGGCCAGTCTGGCCACCGTCTCCGGTAGCATATTGACCCCGGTGCGGGCGGGGACATTGTACAGAATCTGTGGCACCGGCACTGACTCGGCGACTTTCCGGTAGTGTTGATACAGACCTTCCTGGGAGGGCTTGTTGTAATACGGAGTCACCAGCAGACAGGCGTCGGCGCCGGTCCGATGGGCTGCCGCGGTGAGTTCGATGGCTTCCACGGTGTTGTTGGCACCGGTACCGGCTATAACCGGAATTCTGCCGTCGACTGTAGCCACGGCACGGGCGATTACCTCGCAGTGCTCGGCTACCGTCAGGGTGGCGGACTCCCCGGTGGTGCCAACCGCAACGACGGCGGAACTGCCCTGCTCGACCTGCCTTTCCAGCAGGGCATCCAGACTTTCCCAATCCACCTCGCCGCCCTCGTGCATGGGTGTCACCAGGGCTACGATAGCGCCACTCAACATCTTCCAGTATCCCCAGGCAAAGCACTCACACTCGTCGCCGACTCAAGCCCGGCCATTATCCATGGAACGGCCTGGTCTTCACAAGTGTCGGCAGTTTTCGTTATCTTGAACACTACAGCGTTTGTGGATTGATAGGGGTTGACCAGCCGCAGGATGGTCCGGGAATGCCCCACGGAACGAAAGAGCAACCCACAACTGCTTCTGTCCCGGAGCCACTACAGGAATGTCAGTATAACCCGAGGTTTCCCCATGATCAGATTGTCCTACCTGCCACTACTGCTGTTGCTCAGTCCGGCATGGCTGTCGGCTCAGGTCGCGCAGGAATTCCGCAGCGAGAGCCTGTCCCAACTGGACCGGCGTTTCATGGAGGATCAACGCAGCCGCGTCGATGACCTGGCCCGCTTCAACCTCGGCCGGCAACTCAACGGCGACCGCGACCACGACCTGGCGATTCTGCAGGACTTGCTGGACCGGCGCCTGGTCCGAGCCGGGCAGACACTGGAACTACAGGCCATGGGAATGGTGCTGGGCGACCTTCTGGCAGAGGAACTTGGTATGACCTGGGTAGTGTACCAGGACCAACTGGGGCGCAGTCGAGCCCTGCACATGCCGGCTACCGAACATTACCTGTTTCCGGTCACCATGATTTCCCGGCGCGTCGAAGTCGGCGCTCCGGTGGCAATGCAGAATATGACAAGGCCTACCAACTGATGTTGCCGCACAAACCCAGATTGCCCTTCCAGTAAGTTCGCGCGATGGGCGCCGTGGACCCCGGTCGGTCGCCAGCCTGGAGGATGGGACTCCTGGCAGTTCCTCGCTCAGAATCGGTCCGGATAGAGCGTGGTATCCGAACCACCATCCACGAAGAACAGGGAACCACAGACGAAAGCGGCCTCCGGGCTGAGCAGAAAACGCATGACGTTGGCAATTTCCTGTGGCTGCCCCGCCCTGCCCACCGGAATCGTGTCGGCGAAATCCCTGAGCATTTGACCGAACTCCTCGGAGGCCATCCCGGCTTCGGTCAGCGGGGTAAGCGTAAATCCCGGCGCCACCGCGTTGAGGCGCACTCCGGCCCTGGCAAACTCGTTGGCCTGGCGGCGCATCCAAAGGGTAAGGGCACGCTTGGAACCGGCGTAGGCAGTGTGCCCGTCGCACTGTTCGGCCAGCAGGCAGGTGGCGGCTTCGTCGCCGGCCAGACACGACTGCACGAACTCATTTTCGTTGTCCATCATGGATACGGAATTGGACGATACCAGCAGGATAGTACCCTGCTTTTTGGCCACCCAGTCGCGCAGGCCGACCACGGTGGCGATCACTGCAAAGTAGTTGACCCGGGCCACCAGCGCACTGTTGCCAACGTGGGGCCCGAGGCCCGCACAGGGAATAAAACCGTCCAGGCCGTCCGGCGCTGCAGCCTTGATGCCATCGATTGCCGCCCGCCGGCCTTCACCGGTGGATAAATCCGCGACCAGGTCGGCGGCTTTGATATCGACACCGATTACGCGGTCACCACGGTCACAAAGTTGCTCTCTCAAAGCGCCACCGATACCGGTGGCGGAACCGGTCATTGCATAGACGGCCATCTGGTTCTCCCTGGAGCGCCGCAGCCGGTGCGGCGGGTTAGCGCTTACTGATTGTTTTCCCTGTAATTTCGCAGTTCCTGGTTAAAGGAATTGGCGACGTTTTCCATGGCATCCACCCAGGCATCGTGCTCCTCGTTGCGGGCCACTCTCTGTTCGTCCGTATCGGTTTCAGCAGCGGCATCGGCCGCGGCGTTGAGGCAATCGAGGTAGATTTCACTTTCCGAAATGTAGGCCTTTACCGCCTGTTGGCCCTGCACCATGGTATCGAGGTCTGCTTCCAGGCCGTTGGGAATGGATGGTGTCTCCGGTTGCGAACAATCGGCATACACCTGGGATGAAGTGAACAGCAAAAACGCGGCGAACAAAAATTTCATGGCGGCATTACCCGGGCTGGTGGTCGACGGGAAAATACAGTATCAGGTTAGTGAACCACTGGGCAAGCCGACGCCGAACAGCTACTGAAACCATCTGTGCCGGTTCCGGGCCGCGCCAGGATTCTGCGATTCAAAGGTTGACCCAACTGCCAAGGGCACGCAGGCGGAATTCATTGCCCTGAAAGTCCATCAGGATAAAGTCCCGGTGTATTTGCAGCAGCCGCAATCCGGGCAATACCAGGTCCCCTTCCCCGAAGTCTTCTCCGTTCAGATTGACACTGCTCGCTCCCGCCTCGGTGGACCAGTCGTGTTGGCGATAAAATATCGATGGAATTTGATCCTTCACCGCCTGGGGCAGGTCTACCAATAGCGGCGCCGGATGAGCAACTTCCGGGCCCGCTGCAAGTTGCCGCCGGGCGGCCCCGACGATGGCCTCTACGTCCAGGGCCGTTGTCGGAGACCGGGGTGGCGGCGAAGCAGCCGGCGCTGACTCCGGCTCGGGCTCAGCCTGCCCGGTGTCGGGCGTTTGCCGATACAAAGAGGCAACCTGTTGTTCCTCGGCAGCCGAGGGCGAGGCAGTCGACGATGCCGCTGTCGGCCCGGCGGCCACCGGCAAGGGTTGCGGCGGGGCCACCACTGCCGGGACCTGCAGCTCGGCGGGTACCGGCAAATTCGCCGCTGCCGGTTCCGCTACCGGGAGTTGCTGCCTCGGGACGGGACCCAGTAACCACCAGCCAACCAGCAGCACAACCGAGAGCAACGCCCCCACCTGAAAAAGCAACCGGCGCCACTGCCAACGCTCCGGCACAGGGTGCGGCGAGGGGCGCATGGCCAGCACCGGTGCGGAGTCGCCACCTTTATCCTGCTCTGCGGATTTTTGCAGCGCATCGAGAATCAGGGACATCAGCCGGCCTCCGCGATGGACAGGCCCCGTGCCTGGCCTCGTACCTGTTGCAATTTGAGCAGGGTTTTCACCCCCACTACTCCGTCGTCGTCGAGGCCGAACCTGCGTTGAAAGTACTTCACTCGAGTTGCCAGCGGGGCGTTGAACCGCTCTTCGGCCAGGGGCTGGTCCCGACCGTCCAGACTGGCAAACTCCCGCGCCAGCCAACCTACCACCGGGCTGCGGTCGCCTTCACTCAAGGGTTGGGAGAATCCGGAGGGTGGTTGCCACAGCAAGGTGAATTCACCCTGCCAGCGGGTGGCCAACTCCGCGATGGGCAGCTCGATCACGGTACCGTCACGCCACAAACCGGCCCGTTCCAGCGACAGGGAAAACAATACCTCATACACCCGAAACCGCGTGTCGGTGACCAGGGTCAGCAGGGCCGGCCGGCCGTATTCCTGCAGTTGATTCCAGGTTTGCACCTGTATGGACAGGCATTCCCAGCCCCGTTCCCGCAGCACATCACAGGAGACCGTCGCCGCGACATCGGCAACGCCCGAGATCTGCGCCAGTTCCGCCAGCGCCCGGTTGTAATCAAATGTCGGAAACCGCTCCGGCGCCTCGAAAGCCACTGCCGCGGTCAGTTCCGGAGCTGCGGCCGGCTCGAGGCGGGACCACCTGTCTACCAAACCGGTGCCGGGGGCATATTGCCAGGCCCCAATACCCAGTACCGCACAGAACAGGAGGGCGGCAGACCCCCACAACCAGATACCCGAAGCAACCCGCCGCCCCTGGCCGGCGCCAAACACCTCTGCTATCGCCAGTTTGAGCAGCGCCCGGTCGACCCGCGTCTGGTTGCGACCGTAGCAGCCCAGCAACATGCGGTCACAGAGCAGATTGATCAACCGGGGTATCCCGCCGCTGTGCCGATAGATGGCCTTTACCACCCGGCGCGAAAACAACTCCCGGCCCGCCGCTAGCCCCGCAACCTGCAACCGGTGGCCGATGTAAGCCCGGGTTTCACGCAGGTTCAGGGCCCGTAATTCACAACGGGCACTGATCCGCTGATTCAATTGGCGCAACTCCGGACGTGCCAGTTTGGCGGCCAGTTCCGGCTGCCCCACCAGGATGATCTGCAATAGCTTGCGAGTATTGGTTTCCAGGTTGGTGAGCAGGCGAATCTGTTCCAACACCTCAAAGCGCAGGTGCTGGGCTTCGTCGATCAGCAGTACAGTCTGTCTTCCGCGCCGATGGTTTTCCAGCAGAAAGGTGTGCAGCTTATCGGTCAGCGTCTTGAGGCTGTGCTCTCCCCCACCATAGCTGATACCCAACTCGTCGCAGACCGTGGCCAACAGCTGCTCCGCATTCAGCGCCGGGTTGAGCACCATGGCCAGATCTACATGCCCCGGTAATTGTTCCAGCAGGCAGCGGTTAATGGTGGTTTTTCCGGTGCCTACCTCACCCGTCAACAGCACGAAGCCGCCCCCGGTTCCCACGCCGTAGAGCAGGTGTGCCAGCGCCTCGCGGTGGCGATCGCTCATGAACAGATAGCGGGGGTTAATCGCGAGGGAGAACGGTTCTTCCCGCATGCCAAAATAGCGGTGATACATGCCGGTCATTATGCCCAAGCGCCCGGGCTTGCACCATGGCCGGACGGGGCAGGCCGATGGTGGCCCGGTCGAACATTGTTGTACGCGCAGCCCCGGCCTATACCGACCGGCAGATGGAGTCGTTCCCGGGAACTCGCGTACCAAAGGTAGTGATCCGGCACAGTTCATTTAATGCCATGGGCTTTTCTGCTACAGTGCATTCCCATTTTCCAGCTGCTCCGTCATGTACCAATACGACCTTCAGGACCAACGCATCGTCGATGAGCGAGTGGCACAGTTTCGCGATCAGACCCGTCGTTACCTGGAGGGGACGATCAGCGATGAGCAGTTTTTGCCGCTGCGACTGCAGAACGGGCTCTACGTACAACGCCTGGCGCCAATGCTGCGCATCGCGATCCCCTACGGCATGCTCAGCAGCCGTCAACTGCGCAAGTTGGCTGAAATTACCCGTCGTTTCGACAAGGGCTATGCCCATGTCAGCACCCGCCAGAACCTGCAGATAAACTGGCCGGCGCTGGAGGATGTACCCGAGATTCTCGCCGAACTGGCCAGCGTGCAGATGCACGCCATACAAACCAGCGGCAATTGCATACGCAACACCACCACCGACCCCTATGCCGGTGTGGCTGCGGATGAACTGGAGGACCCGCGTCCCTGGTGCGAAATCATCCGGCAGTGGTCAACCCTGCACCCGGAATTTGCCTTCCTGCCTCGCAAATTCAAGATTGCGGTCTGCGGCGGGCGCAGCGACCGCGCTGCCATTCACGTCCACGACATCGGTGTGGAACTGGTGCCCCACCCGCAACACGGGACCCTGGGCTTCAAGGTTTTGGCGGGTGGCGGGCAAGGCCGCACCCCGGTCATCGGTTCGGTAATTTGCGAATGGCTGGAGAAGAAGCACTTGCTGAGTTACCTGGAATCCATTATGCGGGTCTACAACCAGCATGGCAGGCGGGATAACAAGTACAAGGCACGAATCAAGATCCTGGTGCGGGCCATGGGCGTCGATGAGTTCCGCCGTCAGGTCGAGGCCGAGTGGTCGGTGCTCAAGGACGGTGAGTCGACACTGACCGAAGCGGATATCGACAACTATCGGCGCCACTTCAGCACGCCCGATTACCAGCACTTCGACGGCCAACGCAGCGACCGCCAATTGGCGGAGCAAACCGCCACCGACGAACGCTTTGGCAACTGGGTCAAGCGCAACACCCGGGCCCACCGGGTTCCGGGGTACAGGATCGTCAACCTGTCACTGAAGGCCACCGGCTATGCTCCCGGCGATATCAGCGATACCCAGATGGAAGCGCTGGCGTCCCTGGCGGAGCAGTATTCCTTTGCCGAAGTTCGCACCACCCACGAACAGAACCTGGTGATGGCCGATGTGGCACAGGAGGATCTGCACCCACTGTGGCAGGCGCTGATGCGCCAGGGCCTGGCCACACCCAACATCGGCTATCTCAGCGATGTGATCTGCTGCCCGGGTGGCGACTACTGCTCCCTGGCCAACGCCAAATCCATTCCGGTGGCGGAAGCGATTCAAGCGCGCTTTGCAGACCTCGATTACCTCTACGACCTGGGCCCGCTGGATCTCAATATTTCCGGCTGCATGAACGCGTGCGGCCACCACCACGTGGGGCATATCGGTGTACTGGGTGTGGACAAGAAAGGAGCCGAGTTCTACCAGGTCAGCATCGGTGGCAACCAGGGCAAGGATGCGTCCATCGGCAAGATTCTGGGCCCGTCTTTCAAGCAGGAGGACATGCCCGATGTGGTGGACAAAATCCTCCGCACCTACCTCGATATTCGCCAGGGAGATGAAAGCTTCCTGGATACCTGCCGCCGGGTCGGCCTGGAACCGTTCAAGAACAACGTCTATGCGTAGCCCCGCACATTTCACCGATGTTCCGCTGCCCTTGCCGATGCTCTCGCGATGGCAGCGCGGCCTCCGCAACAGCCGGTTGGTGAGAATATGCCGGGCAGTCTGATCCGCGACGGGGAAGTGGTCGAAGACGACTGGGAGGGACCGCTGTTGTCTCTGGAGGAACTCAACGCCGGCGTCGACGGGAACTATCTCGGCCTGGTCCTGCAGCCGGGCGAAGATCCCACGCAAATCGAGGTGGAATTGTCGCGTCTGGCCCTCATCGCGATCAACTTCCCGGTGCTGACCGACGGGCGCGGCTTCTCCTATGCGCGAGCCCTGCGGGAGCGGGGTTACGGTGGAGAGATCCGCGCTACCGGCGCCTTCACCCGCGATCAGCTGTTCTATCTCAAGCGCTGTGGTTTCAACGCCTTCCAGTTGGCGGACGAGTCGCAACTGGAGCAGAGCCTGGCCAGCCTGGACGATTTTTCCGAAGTCTATCAATCCTCTGTCGAGCAGCCCCTGCCCCTGTTCAAACGCCGCTGATTTGCTCACCTGTCCGCTGTGCAAGCGGGTTATACTTCCGCCATGGAATTCAGTTCAATCACATTTTCCTTTTTCCTGATCTTCACCGGAGCCGCCGTACTGGCCTCCATCACCCTGTATACCCGGCAGCCGTTGATCATCGCCTATATCGCGCTCGGTGCGGTCATCGGGCCCCATGGAATGCACCTGGTCACCGACCTGGAATTGCTCTCCGATGTGTCCCAGGTGGGCATTATCTTCCTGCTGTTTCTGCTGGGCCTGGATATGCAACCCCAGGCGCTGTGGGCAACGCTGCGCAAATCAACCCTGGTAGCATTTCTCTCTTCCCTGATTTTTCTGCTGATGGGCTTCCTGGTGGCCCAGCTGTTTGGTTTCAATCGCACTGACTCGCTGATCATTGGTGCCGCGATGATGTTCTCCTCCACCATTATCGGCATCAAGCTGCTGCCGGTCACGGTATTGCATCACCGGCACCTGGGAGAATTGATGATCGGTCTGTTGTTGTTGCAGGATTTGCTGGCCATCCTGGTACTGGTGCTATTGCTGCAAACCGGCGAGGAAAGCAATGCGGCGGCGATGGCGCAGGTGGTATTGGGCCTGCCGATGCTGATCGTCGCCGCAGTGTTGGTTGTACGCCTGGTCCTGTTGCCGCTGATTACCCGCTTTGATCGGTTTCACGAGTACATTTTTCTGCTTGCCATCGGCTGGTGCCTGGGCCTGGCGGAAGCGGCCCACGCCATGGGCCTGTCCGGTGAGATTGGCGCCTTTATCGCCGGTGTCAGCATCGCTACCAGCCCCATCTCCCAATACATTGCCATCAGCCTGAAGCCGCTGCGGGACTTTTTCCTGGTGTTGTTCTTTTTCTCGGTGGGAGCCAGGTTCGACCTGGCCGTGCTGCCCCAGGTACTGCTCCCCGCCATCTCGCTGGCGATATTGGTGCTGGGGCTCAAGCCCGTGGTGTTCCGGTTCCTCCTCAAGGGTGTCAGAGAGATGCGGACCCTGTCCTGGAACCTGGGATTTCGCCTGGGGCAGGCCAGCGAGTTTTCCCTGTTGATCGCCAACGTCGCCACCAACGCTCTGTTGATCAGTGCCCCTGCCTCGCTACTCATACAGGCGACCACCATCATCACTCTCGTGGTCTCTTCCTATATCGTGGTACTCAACTACCCGACTCCCATCGCCATCAGCGATCATCTGCGGCGCGATTGAGCCGGCGGGGGAGTCAGAGGGCCGCGTCCAGTTCGGGCACCGCCTGAAACAGGTCGGCCACCAGTCCGTAGTCCGCCACCTGGAAGATGGGGGCATCTTCGTCCTTGTTGATGGCGACGATCACCTTGGAATCCTTCATTCCCGCCAGATGCTGAATCGCACCGGAGATGCCCACGGCGATGTAGAGGTCGGGCGCGACGATCTTCCCGGTCTGGCCAACCTGCATGTCATTGGGAACGAAGCCGGCGTCGACCGCCGCGCGGGAGGCCCCGACCGCCGCACCGAGTTTGTCGGCAATGGATTCCAGCATGGCAAAATTTTCACCACTCTGCATGCCGCGACCGCCGGAGATGATGACTTCGGCCGCAGTCAGTTCCGGCCGATCGGAAACCGCTACCTCCTCTCCCACAAAGCTGGAAATTCCGGCATCGTGGACCGCGTCGACGGCTTCCGAGGAAGCCGTGCCACCGCTGGCATCAACTGGATCAAAAGCTGTGCTGCGCACGGTGATGACCTTTTTGGCGTCGGCCGATTGCACTGTGGCAATCACGTTGCCGGCATAGATGGGGCGCTTGAAGGTATCGGCAGACTCGACGCTGATGATGTCGGAAATCTGCCCCACATCCAGTAGCGCAGCAACCCGCGGCATGATGTTCTTGCCGTCGGTGGTGGCCGCTGCCATCAGGTTGTCGTAAGCGCCACCCAGATCGGCTATCAGCAGCGCGACATTCTCGGGCAGGTGGTGGGCATACGCCGGGTGGTCGGCAACCAGGACCTTGCCGACACCGGCAATGGCCGTCGCGGCCGCAACCGCCTGGCTACAATCGCCTCCGGCAACCAATACGTCCACCTCGCCACCCAGCTCCTGGGCCGCAGCCACCGCATTCAAGGTAGCCGGCTTGATGCTGCTGTTGTCGTGTTCCGCTAGTACCAGTGTCTTCATGGGATAATTTTCGCCTCGTTTTTCAGTTTATCCACCAGTTGCTCCACACTTTCCACGATGATGCCGGCCTGGCGCTCGGGTGGCGGCTCTACTTTCAGGGTAGTCAAATGTGCCTTGGGCTCCACCCCCAGTTCTGCGGGGGTCAAGACATCCATCTGCTTCTTCTTGGCCTTCATGATATTGGGCAGGGAAGCATAGCGGGGTTCGTTCAATCGCAAGTCGGTGGTAACGATGGCCGGCAGCTTCAGCGCCACGGTCTGCAGGCCGCCATCGACTTCCCGGGTTACCTTGACGTGGTCTCCTTCAATGTTCACTTCAGAGGCGAAGGTTCCCTGGGGCATGGCGGCCAGTGCCCCCAGCATCTGTCCGGTCTGATTGTTGTCGCCATCGATGGATTGCTTGCCCAGGATCACCAGTTGCGGTTCTTCCCTTGCCACTACTGCACGTAACAGCTTGGCCACTACCAATGGTTCCACCGGGCCTTCGACCTGCACCTGAATACCCCGATCCGCGCCCAGGGCAAGAGATGCGCGAATCTGTTCCTGACAGGGTTTGTCACCCACAGACACCGCGATCACTTCGCTGACCACGCCTGCTTCGCGCAGGCGAATGGCCTCTTCGACCGCAATTTCACAGAATGGGTTAAGTGACATCTTGACGTTGTTCAGATCGACGTCGGAACCATCGACCTTGGCGCGAACCTTGACGTTGTAGTCAACCACGCGCTTCACAGCAACCAGGACCTTCATGGATTCTCCGCAGGTTTTCCAGGATCGGGGGAAGCGGCTGAAGCCAGCCTTTTTCGGCGAGCAATGATGCCCACATCAGCGGCACAGGTCAAGAACAGGGCACCACCCTGGGCGGGCTCGCCGATAGAGTTTCGAACAGCGAGACTCTATACTGCGGCATCTGTTTTTTTCACCTGTAATCGAGGCAGTCCGACGTGGAACGGGAATCGATGGAATTTGACGTGGTGATAGTGGGCGCTGGCCCGGCGGGCCTGTCCGCCGCCTGTCGCATCATGCAGTTGGGGACACAACAACAGCGGGAGATCAGCGTTTGCGTAGTGGAAAAGGGCTCGGAGGTAGGGGCCCATATCGTCTCCGGCGCGGTATTCGAACCGCGTGCCTTGAACGAACTGTTTCCCGATTGGCAGCAGCGCGAGGCACCACTGCCAACCCCCGTGAGCGAAGACCGGTTCTACTTTTTCACTGGTGCCAACAGCGCGATCAGGCTACCCGAGTTCCTGATTCCCCGGCCCACCCGCAATCACGGCAACTACATTGTCTCCATGGCCAACCTGTGCCGCTGGCTGGCGGCCCAGGCCGAGCAACTGGGAGTGGAGATCTATCCGGGCTTCGCCGCCGCCGAGTTGCTGTATCACGACGATGGCCGGGTCAAGGGGGTAGCCACCGGTGATATGGGTGTCAGTGCCTCCGGGGAACACAAGGACAGCTTCCTGCCCGGTATGGAACTGCATGCCCGCTACACGCTGTTTGCCGAAGGGTGCCGGGGACATTTGGGCAAACAGCTCATTTCCCGGTTTGAACTGGACCGGGAAGCGGACCCCCAGCACTACGCCCTCGGCATCAAGGAAATCTGGGAGATTGCACCCGAACTGCACCAGCCCGGGCTGGTAGTTCACGGGCTGGGCTGGCCGCTCTGGGAAAGCGCCTCCAGTGGCGGCGCCTTCCTCTACCACGCAGAAAACCGGCAGGTGTACCTCGGTCTGATTACCGACCTGAACTACAGCAATCCGCGGGTCAGCCCCTACGAGGAATTCCAGCGCTGGAAGCACCAGCCGCAGATCAGCAAATACCTGGCGGGAGGCAGTCGCGTCGCCTATGGTGCCCGTGCCATCACCAAGGGCGGATTGAATTCCCTGCCGCGCATGCACTTCCCCGGGGGCCTGTTACTCGGTTGTGATGCCGGCACCCTGAACGCGGTAAAGATCAAGGGCAATCATACTGCCATGAAGAGCGGTATGCTGGCCGCCGAAGCTGTGGTGCAGGCTTTGGGTATGGGGTCTGACGCCCCGGTGGAACTGGAAACTTATGCCACCGGGATAAAAAACTCCTGGTTGTATGAGGAACTGTACCGAACCCGCAACTTCTCGGGATACATGCACAAATTCGGCACCTTACTCGGTTCCGCACTGGTGTGGATGGAGCAGAACCTCTTCGCCGGGCGTTTGCCCTTTACCCTGCGAGACCGGCAAGCCGATTACGCGACCCTGAAACCGCTCGCCCAAAGCAAAAAAATCGACTATCCGAAAGCTGATGGCCAAATCAGTTTTGATCGCCTGTCCTCGGTATTCCTCTCCAATACCAATCACGAGGAAGACCAGCCGTGTCACCTGGTGCTCAAAGATGCCGACCTGCCAATTTCGCTGAACCTGCCGACCTGGGACGAGCCGGCACAGCGCTATTGCCCGGCCGGAGTCTACGAAGTGGTGGAGGGTGCCGATGGACCCCGCTTCCAGATCAATGCGCAGAACTGTGTACACTGCAAGACCTGCGACATCAAGGATCCGTCACAGAATATCGTCTGGGTGACTCCGGAGGGTACGGGTGGGCCGAATTACCCCAATATGTAGAACTTTCCGCAACTGCAAATGCCGCTCGCTGCGCCACGGCTCTCCAGGTTCTCGGCGAGTCGCAACCAGGCGGCGCGACCAAACAGCGCCGCTATGCCGTGCTCCAGCATGACCCCCGGAATACCCGGACACTGTTCGGGGAGGAACAGGGTGCAGGATTCTCCCACCACCACCCGGCGACCGGTATTGATTTCCACCTCCAGCTTCTGCTCTTCACCGGTCGCATTCTGGATATCGAAATCGGTGACCAGCAGAGGCAGGCATTCCACCTGTAGTCGCCACTTTTCCACTGGCGTCACCAGGTAGTATTCGCCGTCGGCTTCGCGACGAAGAACACTGGCAAACAAATTGACCAGGGCCTGGCGTTGGATCGGCCGGCCTTCGTGAATCCAGCGGCCATCGGCCTTGATGACGATGTCGATGTCGCCGGATAACGTCGGATTCCAGAGCTGGAGTGGCGGTTGGCCGGTGACCTTCTGCCGCGTCACCGACTTCGAGATGGCTTCGAGAGACCGCTCCGCCACACCAGGTTACGGGAGCCTGCGCACAGCGATGACCCCGTCCACGGCTTGCATCCTGTCCAGCAGCGCAGCGCTGGGTGCTTCCTCCAGGTCAATCAGGTTGTAGGCGATCGAGTCCCGGCTCTTGTTGAGCATGTCGATTACATTGATGTTTTCCTCGGCCAGCAGGGACAGCAGACTACCGAGAATTTTCGGCACGTTGCTGTTGCTGATCGCCAGGCGGACACCCTCACTGGGTTCCAGTATCAGGGTCGGAAAGTTCACCGAATTGCGAATATTGCCCCGCTCCAGAAAATCCTGTAACTGCTGAACCACCATCACCGCGCAGTTGTCTTCGGCCTCGCGGGTGGAGGCACCGATGTGCGGCATCAGGATGACATCCCGCCTGCCGACCAGGGCGGGCTGGGGAAAGTCGGTAATGTAGCGGCGCAACCTGCCCTTATCCAGAGAAGCCACCACTGCCGCGACGTCGACCACTTCCGGACGGGCAAAATTCAGCAGACAGGCCTCCGCCTTCATCGAGTCCAGCAATTCAGCGTTCACCACACCCCGGGTCGATTTCAGCATCGGCAGGTGCAGGGTGATGTAGTCGCACCGGCTGACCATCGCGGACAGCGAGTCGATGCGCTCGACACGGCGGGGTACCCGCCAGGCAGCCTCCACTGACAGTGCCGGGTCATAGCCGCATACTTTCATGCCGAAAGTGAGGGCCATATCGGCGACCAGGGAACCAATCGCACCCAAGCCCACCACACCCAGGGTCTTGCCGTGCAGTTCACTGCCCTTGAAATTTTTCTTGTGGTCTTCCAGGGTGCTGTTCAATACCTCCTCATCGTCGATATCCACCAGCGTATTGACATAGGAAATCCCTTCGAAAATGCGGCGCGAGCCCAGCAGCAGGGCGGCGGCTACCAACTCTTTCACCGAGTTGGCATTGGCCCCGGGTGAGTTGAATACGGGAATTCCCCGTTCGGTACAGAGGGTAACGGGAACGTTATTGGTGCCGGCCCCGGCTCGCGCCACGGCCAGTACACTGTCGCCGATCTCTTCGGGCGCCAGTTTGTGACTGCGCAATAAAATCGCATCGGGTCGCGCGAAATCGCTGGCAAGCTGATAATTCTGCCGGGAGAATTGATCGAGGCCCTTGCTTGATATCTGATTGCGGGTAAGTATCTGGTACAAGTGGAAGCCACCTCTCGCCTATGCGTTCACTCATGTGCCCGGCCGGTCGCTGGTAACGGCAAGCGCCATCCCGTTCGACCCGCCGGCCCGGTTAACTACTGGTCACCTCGGCATTGTCAGCCAGGGTTTTGTCATGGGCACCAGTCAATAGCCGGGCCCAGCCGTCAACCAGTTGCGCTTTGATTTCCATTTCTCTACGACTAGAAATTTCCTTTCTATTTCCTTTGGTTACGTCAAATATCTCGAATAATACTACATCCCCCTGATCGCTCTGGACGTAGTCGAATGCGACCCCGGGAACCTGCAGTTTGAAGACGTATTCGAGAATGGCTGGAGGCAGTTGCCGATTGTCCCGGGTCGCTCCCAATGCCACCTGCCATTCAAAATTTTCGGCCAGGGCCAGCTCTTCGATGGTGCTGCCGGCAAGCAATTGCTCCAGCAGTTGTTCGGCATGGGCTACGGCATTGCTCCGTGCCCGATGTTCGCGGACTTCGTCGACTATCCGATAGCGAACCTGCGCCAGTGGTGGAGTCCGGGCCGGATGGTGGTTGACCACCCGCAACACCACGTAATGAGTGGGGTCCAGTTCCAGCACTTCACTGTTGTAGCCCTGTTCCAACAGTTCTGCAGTGAAGGCGGCACTGATGATGCGCGGGTCGGCAAACAGGCCCTGGTCGCGATCGCGACTGACGCGGTCTTCGCGCTGGACGACCAGGGTCAGTTGCTCGGCTGGACTGTGCAGGTCTTCCGCGTTGAATACCAGGTCACGCAGGCTCTCGACTACCCGAACCAGTTCCAGTCGCGCCCTTTCACTGCGCAAACGCTGCTCCAGTTGCATGCGTACTTCATCGAAAACCGGAATCTCGCCACCGCGGATGTCCGTTACCAATAACAGGTGCCAACCGGAGTCACTCTCTACCGGTTCCGATACCTGGTTGAGTGAGAGTTCTGCTACCACAGCTTCAATCTCGGGAGGAAAACTGTCGCCACTGGTCAGGCCCAGTTCGCCGCCGAAATTTGCGGAGCCCAGGTCCTGCGAGTGGTCCCTGGCGAGGTCGGCGAAGTTGCCGGCATCCGTTTCGACCTGGCTTGCGACTGCGGCAATTCGCGCCTGCAACTCGGCCTCCGATTCCCCTTCACCACGTTCGAACAGGATATGTGATACCTCGCGCAGTTCCGGCAATACCAGGCTGTCCTTCTCGAGCTCGAACATCTCCCTGACCTCGGCCTCGGTGAGTTCCGGCTCAAAAT
This sequence comes from uncultured Alteromonadaceae bacterium, assembly GCA_964620555.1. Classification (GTDB taxonomy): domain Bacteria; phylum Pseudomonadota; class Gammaproteobacteria; order Pseudomonadales; family Halieaceae; genus JAPOQD01. Next base: position 18,740 of record CAZUGZ010000019.1, on the reverse strand, counting down.
CTGCCTGTTTCAGCTCGATATATTCCAGGTCAACACTCTCCTCGGTCTGGTAGCGGAGTTGATTGGATTCATACCAGGCCTCAATTTCACTATCACTCACGGTTGTGTCATCCATGAACCGTTGTATCGGCAGGCGCAGATAGCGCAGGTCTCTCTGTTCTTCCCGCAGGGTGACCCATTGCGTCAGTTCGACCGGAGTGGCAAATTCCGCATCGCCGATACCCGAGCGCAACTGGGATACCAGCAGGTTTTCCCGCAACAATTTACGAAATCCGGCCGGAGTATAGCCTTGATCAGATAACACCAGGCGATAGCGTTGCGAGTCAAAATTGCCATCGCTCTGAAATTCGGGCATGGAGCGGACCAGTTCATTGATGCGTTGGTCGGATACCGCCAGACCATAGCTGCCCGCCTCCTGCAACAGCAGCATTTTTTGCACCAGGTACTGCAGTGCCCTGCCCTCCAGCATCTGATCATCCAGAAGCGAGGGGTCGATATTCTCCCCCATGGATTGCATGAGTTGAAGCCGCTGCAGATTGACCTGCTGTTGCAAATCCGCTGCGCTGATCGGTTCCCCATTCACTTCGGCCACATTTTTCACTACCCCCCCACCGAACAGGGATTCGATGCCAAACAGGGCGAAGGGAACCACGATGATCGCCACGATGACCTTGGCCATGGTGCCCTGAATATTCTTGCGGATGGTCTGCAACATGGTCGGGATGCTTCTGGTGAAAGTGCTATTGAAAAAAAGGCGCACCGGAAAGTGCGCCTTATGCCGCGTTGGTTGGGCGGGTGTCTGAAGGGCCTGTGGGCCCGTTAGTTCAGCGCCAAATCAGGGCTGGAATACCTGCCAGCCCCAGGCTTACCGCAACGCAACAACCTATCGGGAATTGACGGCGTCTTTCAGCCCCTTGCCGGCCTTGAAGCTCGGAACCCGAGAGGCCGCAATCTGGATTGATGCACCAGTCTGGGGGTTTCGCCCGGTGCGAGCGGCACGGTCCTTGACACTAAAGGTGCCAAAGCCAACCAATGACACTGATTCCCCATCCGCCAGTGCCCCCGCGAGTGAATCAAACACAGCTTCGACTACCCTGCCTGCCGTAGCTTTGCTTACGTCGGCCGAAGCCGCAGCTTTTTCAACTAGTTCTGTTCTGTTCACACTACTCCCCTTTAGAAGATATACGTGTTATTGGTAAATCCCTGAGTTCACAGGTAACGACGTCGCCAACTGTATAATAAAATCTGGAATTCGGTCAACGAACTTCCAGCGATTAATGCGTATTTACGCGATTTTTTTCATCCTGCTCATCGGGGCCCCCGACTACGATCGGATTTGCCAGGTATTCTTCCTCTGACAGTGGCTTTGGCATTGTCTCGAGGGCAATGGCCAAAACCTCGTCTATCCATTTTACCGCCCGTATTTCCAGGTCCGCCTTGATGTTATCCGAAATCTCCTTCAGATCCCGTTCGTTTTCCTTGGAAATGACAACCGTGGTAATGCCACCTCGGTGAGCGGCCAGCAATTTTTCCTTCAATCCGCCAACCGGCAACACCTCACCACGCAGGGTGATTTCGCCGGTCATGGCGACCTCGGAGCGAACCGGGGTGTCGGTGAGCACGGAGACCAGCGCGGTACACATGGCGATACCGGCACTGGGACCATCCTTGGGGGTGGCCCCCTCGGGTACGTGTATATGTACATCGTGCAGATCGTGGTAACTGGCCGGAATTCCCAGCACCTGTGAGCGACTGCGAACCACGGTATAAGCCGCCTTGATCGACTCCTGCATGACGTCACCCAGTGAGCCGGTTTTGAGCTGACGCCCCTTGCCGGTGACTGCCGCCGCCTCTATGGTCAACAGTTCGCCACCCGCGTGGGTCCAGGCGAGACCGATCACCTGTCCCACCTTGTTTTCCTGTTCGGCCGTGCCGAAGTTGAACTTGCGCACTCCCAGCATATCATCCAGCAGGTCAGCGTCGACGCTCAGCGGCCCCTCGTATTCACCGAGACTGATACCCTTGACGGCCTTGCGGCAAATTTTGGCGATCTCCCGTTCCAGCCCCCGTACCCCGGCTTCCCGGGTGTAATAGCGAATGATGTGCAGGATGGCCTCGGTGGTGATGGCCACTTCGTCCTGCTTGAGCCCATTCGCCTTGAGTTGTTTGGGGATCAGGTAACGTTCGGCAATATTGGTCTTTTCGTCTTCGGTGTAGCCCGGAATGCGAATCACTTCCATCCGGTCCAGCAGCGGCTCCGGGATATTCATGGTATTGGAAGTACACAGGAACATGGTGTCGGACAGGTCGTAGTCCACTTCCAGATAGTGGTCATTGAAGGCGTGATTCTGCTCCGGGTCCAGCACCTCCAGCATGGCGGAGGCGGGATCGCCGCGATGGTCCATCCCCATTTTGTCCACTTCATCCAGCAGAAACAACGGGTTGCGCACCCCCGCCTTGGCCATTTTCTGCAGTATCTTGCCGGGCATTGAGCCGATATAGGTCCGGCGGTGGCCCCGGATTTCCGCTTCGTCGCGAACGCCACCCAGGGCCATGCGGACAAATTTTCGATTGGTGGCTCGGGCGATGGATTCACCCAGAGACGTCTTGCCGACCCCGGGAGGACCCACCAGGCAGAGCACCGGCCCCTTGATTTTTCGCACCCGCTTCTGCACCGCCAGGTATTCCAGGATGCGCTCCTTGACCTCCTCGAGCCCGTAGTGGTCCCGGTCAAGAATTTCACTGGCGCGACCCAGACCACGCTTCACCTTGCTGCGCCTGGACCACGGCACTTGCAGCATCCAGTCGATATAGTTGCGCACCACCGAGGCCTCGGCTGACATGGGAGACATCATTTTCAGCTTGTTGAGCTCTCCAGTGGCCTTGCCCTCTGCCGCCGGCGACATCTTCGCCGCCTTTATTTTTTGCTGCAGTTCGTCGATTTCACTGGGTGCCTCGTCGGTCTCACTCAGTTCTTTCTGAATGGCCTTCATCTGTTCATTGAGGTAGTACTCGCGCTGACTCTTTTCCATCTGCTTCTTGACCCGGCCGCGGATGCGCTTTTCCACCTGGAACAGCTCGATCTCCTTGGCCATCAGCCGAATCAAATGCTCAAGCCGCTCGCCGACGTTGACAATTTCAAGAATCTGCTGCTTTTGATTGACATCGACATTCAGGTGAACGGCAATGCCATCGGCCAGACGCCCTGGTTCGCTGATGCCGGACAGTGAAGTCAGCACTTCGTTGGAAATGTTCCTGCTGGCCTCTACATACTTTTGAAACTGCGCCAGGGCAGAGCGAATCAGGGCGCTGGCTTCTTCCGACGGCGGGGCCTCGCTCTCGATTTCGCTCACCTCGACCATACTGAACTTGCCGGATTGATTAATGGCGCTGACGCGAACCCGAAATTCCCCTTCCACCAGAACCTTGATCGTTCCATCCGGCAACTTCAGCAACTGCAGAATTCTGGATACCGTGCCCACCTGGAAGACATCCCCGGCATCGGGGTCGTCCTGAGCCGGATCGACCTGGGCCAGCAGCAGTACCTGCTTGTCGTTGGCCATGGCAAATTCCAGCGCCCTGATAGACTTCTCCCGGCCCACGAACAACGGCAGGACCATGTAGGGATAAACCACCACATCGCGCAAGGGAAGCAGGGGAAGAGTCAGGGCGGTGGCGCGGCTCATACGGTTCTCCTTACGGGTTTCACCAGTACCTGATATGGGGGCCGACCCCGAAATTACAAGCAGCTACTCCTCCGGAGCGGCTACCTTGGGCATTTCGTTGCTCTGATACACCAGCAGAGGCTGGGAGTCACCGCGTATCACCGGTTCATCAATCACGACTTTGTGAACGTCTTCGCGGGAGGGGATACTGTACATGCTATCCAGCAATACCGATTCGAGAATCGAACGCAAGCCGCGGGCGCCGGTCTTGCGCTCCATGGCCCGTTCGGCAATGGCGCGCAGCCCGTCGTCGCGGAAATCGACCTCCACCCCTTCCATCTCGAACAATTTGGCATACTGTTTGGTGAGAGAATTTTTGGGCTCGGTGAGAATCTTCACCAGTGCTTCCACATCCAGCTGATCCAGGGTGGCCACCACCGGCAAGCGGCCCACAAATTCCGGGATCAGCCCGTAGCGCACCAGGTCTTCCGGTTGCAGGTCGCGCAATACCTCGCCGATATTGCGGTTGTCATCCTTGCTCTTCACATCGGCCCCAAAGCCAATGCCACGCTGGTCGGAACGCTCCTGAATCAACTTGTCGAGACCCGAAAAAGCCCCGCCACAAATAAACAGGATATTGGAAGTATCCACCTGCAGGTATTCCTGCTGGGGGTGTTTGCGCCCGCCCTGTGGCGGCACCGACGCCATGGTGCCCTCGATCAACTTGAGCAGGGCCTGCTGCACCCCCTCCCCGGAAACATCCCGGGTAATGGAGGGGTTGTCCGATTTGCGGGATATTTTGTCGATCTCGTCGATGTAGACGATGCCCTCCTTTGCCTTATCCACATCGTAATCGCACTTCAGCAACAGTTTCTGGATAATATTTTCCACGTCTTCCCCGACATAACCGGCCTCGGTCAGGGTGGTTGCATCGGCGATGGTGAAGGGAACATCGAGTAGCCTGGCCAGTGTTTCCGCCAACAGGGTCTTACCGCTTCCGGTCGGACCGACCAGCAGAATGTTGCTCTTGCTCAGTTCCACCTCATCGGTGTGGTTCTTGCTGTAGCGCAGGCGTTTGTAGTGGTTGTACACGGCAACCGACAACACTTTTTTTGCCCCTTGCTGACCCACGACATAGTCGTCCAGAATGTCCCGGATCTGCTGGGGAACCGGCAGGCGATCCTTGCCCTCGTTACCGTTGCTCTCCTCGACCTCCTCACTGATGATGTCGTTGCAAAGGTCCACGCATTCATCGCAAATGAATACCGAGGGGCCTGCAATCAGCTTGCGTACGTCGTGCTGGCACTTGCCGCAGAAGGAGCAATACAGCAGCTTGCCGCCGTCTCTACCTGAGTTCGATGTCTTGTTGCTCATTCACTCACCTTGTCGCGCGTCGCGCTGTTCCACGCCGCCATGGGGTTACGATGCGGTTTTTTTACTCGCTTTGCAAGTGCCGCAGCCAACCAGCGCCGACGCCCACCGGGGGAAATCAGTCATTCGGTCTCTTTTCCATCACCGCGTCCACCAGGCCATATTCGACACTCTCCTCGGCGTTCATGTAATTGTCGCGCTCGGTATCCCGGGTGATCGTCTTCAGGTTCTGCCCGGTATGCTTTGCCATCAGGGAGTTCAGACGCTCGCGGATGAACAACAGTTCACGCGCCTGTATGTCGATATCGGTAGCCTGCCCCGAAGCACCGCCACTGGGTTGGTGAATCATGGTGCGGGCATTGGGCAGGCAATAGCGCTTGCCTTCGGCGCCCCCCGCCAACAGAAACGCCCCCATGCTGGCCGCCTGACCCACACAGGTAGTGCAGATGTCGGGTTTGATCAACTGCATGGTGTCGTAAATGGCCAGACCAGCGGTCACCGAACCACCGGGGCTATTGATGTACATGTGAATGTCCTTGTCCGGATTCTCACTTTCCAGAAACAGCATCTGGGCGATCACCAGGTTGGCCATATTGTCTTCGATCCCCCCCACCACGAAAATGAGCCGCTCCTTCAAAAGGCGCGAATAGATATCGTAGGAGCGCTCGCCCCGGGCGGTCTGCTCCACCACGATGGGGACCAGGCCCAGATTGTCGACCCGATGGTGCCTGTCACCACTGCCCTGATAATTCATCGCTGCTGAAACTCCCGGGCCTTGTCCAAGGCCTCCTGATAACTACATTGGATTTCGTTGACGCTGGCACGTTCCAGCAGTTTGTCCACTACCTGATCTTCCAGAACCGAGTTTTCAATCTGTTGCAACTGCTCCTCGTTGGAGTAGTACCACTCGATCACCTGTTGCGGTTGCTGGTAGGTGGACGCCATTTGCTCGATCACCTCGCGCACCCGCCCGGCATCCGCCTCGAGCTGGTGCTGGGCGATGAATTCGCCGATCACCAACGACAGCTTGATCCGGCGTTCGGCCCGTTCCCGGAACAGCTCAGGCGACAGCTCGCTCTCCAATTCCGATTGCGCCTGTCCGGTCCTGGCCGCCAGCTCCTGCATCGCCCGCTCCCGCTGGGCCACTACTTCCTGTTCCACCGCCGTCTTGGGAATATCGTGATGGCCGTGGGCCTCGTACAGGGCCTGCATCACCTGCTGCTTCACAAAACTGCGAATGGCAGAGTTCAACTCGCGCGACATGTTTTGCCTGATTTCCCGTCGGAACTGCTCCTCGCCACCCTCCTCGACCCCGTATTCGTCGAACAACTTCTGGTTCACCGGGGCCGGCACGGACTCCTCCACCCGCAACAGGGTAACGGCAAATTCGGCCGTGGCGCCCCGTACCGACTGGTCGTGGTAATCATCGGGAAACGTCACTTGCAGCAGTTTCTCCTGACCCGCGCTCATGCCCCGGATACCTGAATCAAAATCTTCCAGCAATTGCCCGGAACCCAGGGTCAGCTGGTGGTTCCGGGCACTGCCATCGGGGAGCGGCTCGCCATCGATGCTGGCCTCGTAGTCCACGGTGACATGATCGCCCTCCCTGGCTTCGCGTTCCACCTGTTGCCGGGTGGCGAGCTGGGATTGCAAAACACTGATCATGTCGTCGATATCGGAGTCCGCCACCTCCGCCTGCGGCTTCTCCACCTGCAAATCGTCGAGGTCCTGCAATTCTATTTCGGGAAAGACTTCGAAGGTGGCGATGTACTCCAGGTCCTGCCCTGCTTCCAGGTTCCTCAGTTCGATGCTGGGTCGCCCGGCAAGCTGGAGATTTTCCTGGCTGACTGCCTGCTGGAAAGACTCGCTCATCAGTTCATCGACTACTTCCCGGCGCACTCCTGCGCTAAAGCGCTGCCTGACTATCTTCATCGGGACCTTGCCGGGACGAAAACCGTCCAGGCGAAGTGTTCGAGCCGCTTTTTGCAGGCGGCTGTTCACTTCGGTTTCCACCTTCTCGGCGGCAACACCTACCGTCAGGCGACGCTCCAGGCCCGATGTGGTCTCAATTGAAACTTGCATGGTTCTTCCTCGGGTCAATCTGTGGTGCGAAAGGAGAGACTCGAACTCTCACGCCTTGCGGCACTGGATCCTAAATCCAGCGCGTCTACCAATTCCGCCACTTTCGCAAATTGCCAGCGCAGCCAAGGGCGGTTGATTGCGCTTCCGCCAGATTCTTGCATTTATTCAAAATCAGCCTTTAAGTTAATGAATAATTTAAAGAAAATTTCGAAATGGAGTGGCAGATTCTGCCACAATCCGGCACCTGCTTCAAGCGCGGGATACCCGCCGGCAGGATTGTCGGCGGCTCCCACGTCGTCCCCCGCCATGGCCGCGATGTCAACCGGTAAGGCAAGCCGGGTCAAATCGGTATCTGCCCTCCAGCCAATTCACTACCTCCGCTGCGGCGGGATGGGAAAGTTGGCGATAGCGGCGCTTCAATTCCCGCAGCTCTTCAGCGCCAAGCATCGACAGCCCGCGGTCCTGGAAGCGGGAGGTATCCCGCAGCAGTTGTGCAGCCAGTTCCGGCCCGTAAATGCTGCTCATGCTCGGCTCTCGACCCGAATACAGGCGTGCCAGTCCCGACAGCCCGGCCCGCGACAACCAGGGTTGATTCATTGGATTGCAGAGGTGTCCCCGGCAGTGAGAGGCAAGCCCGGGGTCGCGCTGGCCCAGGGGGCGCAAATGCAGGTAATTGCTGGTTTGCGCGCCGTCGTTGACCGGATAATTGTCCCACAACAGGGGAGGACGTCCGAGCAGGTCGGCAATCGCGCTGACATCCGCACTGTCGATGGCGGCGGAGCAGACCTGGTTACCGGTCCACAGAATATCCACCTCCGCCGGCAGCAACTGCCCCAGTTGCTGCCAGTAGTTCGGCGGACGCGCACCAAACAACTGTTCCAGGCGGGGATCAAATGAATACCAGGTGGGGCAGACCAGCAGTCGCTGTGCGCTGCTCCAGTGCAGGACATCTTCAACTATCCGCGCCTGTCGCCGGGCCGGGTCGGTCCCGCTCGCGGGCAGGTCATCGAACAGGATCGCCAGTTGACTGCCACCCAGTTCATCGATCCGGGCGATCCGCTGCCGCAACAGTTGCCGGGCCGACCGGGAATAGTCCTCAGGCAGCTCGAACGGCGTCAAACCCACTCCAAAAAAGACGCCCCGCTCGCTACACGCCCCCGCCAGCTCACGCAATTTACCGGCGTCGGCTGCGGGCCAGTCGACGCTCCAGCGTTTGCGCAGATGCGGATCTCCCTTGGGGCAATAGAGATAACAGTTGAATCCACAACGAACCAGGAATTCCAGGTAATCGTGTCGGTCGGTCCAGCTCCACTGCCTGCCGTAGAAACCTTCGACGATGCCGGTCAAGAACGCTGCTGCAGCCATGCCAGGTACCCGCCACCACGCCTTTGATCACCAACCGTTCGGTGCACAACGTTCACGACTGACTCCCGCAACTGGCCGCGCTACATGGTTTGGGTCGGACTCACCGACCGCGGGCCGGTGTCCAACAACTTTTCAATCCGGGCGATGAGCGGAGCGGCATCTTCGCCAAACCCCACACCGATACCCGCGGTTCGATGGTTGATTTGCGCCCGGCGGGGGGTAATCCAGACCACCGTGCCGGACAGTGGGATTTTCCCGGGTTCATCCGGCAGTTCGAGCATCAGTATTACCTCATCTCCCATACTGCAGTTGTGCTCGACGGCGACAAACAATCCACCGTATTGCAGATAGGGCATATAGGCCGCATGCAGGGCGGTCCGGTCCGTTATGGTCAGCGACAACACGCCACCGGCCGAAGGTTGATTCACGCTTCCCCCCCGGAGCCATGGACCGGCCCCAGCACTCGCAGCAGGCGCAGCGCCGCCGCTTCGATACAAAGTTGGCGGTTGGGGTTGGCGCCGCTGCGTACCGCCCGCCGCTCCCGCTGCAGGTAGTCAAGCAGTTGCAACAGTTTTGTCAAGTCGGGCCCGTCCCGCTCGAGTCGCTGGCGAATTCGCTCCTGCACGTGGCCGCAGAACAGATCGAAAACTCCGGTAAGTTCTTCATCCGCTACCAGGCCGGGGAAATCCAGGGGAGTGCTCTCGCCACGCAACAGACTCTCCAGGTGCCCGCGCAAGGACTGGTGCCGGCCGAGGGTACCGGCCAGCAAAATCTCCTGGGCCAATAGTGGTCTGTCGGCGGCGGCGACCAGCAGCTCCCCGGCCATCTCGTCATCGCCACAGACCTGTCGCAGCCACTGCCGGCTTTGTGCCCTGCTCGGGTCTGCCATGGGCAGCCGTTGGCAGCGAGAGCGGAGCGTCGCCAGCAACCGACTCACATCGTCCGCTATCAGCAACAGACTGGTATTGGCAGTGGGTTCTTCCAGGGTTTTCAACAGCGCGTTGGAGGCGTTGGGATTCATGGCATCGGCGGATTCGAGCAACACCACCTGGTGGGAACCAAGGACTGCGGTCTGATTGGCAAACTCGCTGATTTGGCGTATCTGCGCCACTTTGATCTGACGGCTGCCCTGCTCTATCCCCACCAACCGCAAATCGCGGTGGGTGCCGGCCTGCAGCAACAGGCAAGACTTGCACTGACCACAGGCCACCTCTCCCACGGCTTGATGACACAGCAGAAAGGCGGCCAGGGAGCAGGCGAAGTGCCGTTTGCCAATGCCTGCGCTACCGGTCAGCAGCAACGCATGGGGCAGGCGGTCCTCCTGGCGCTGCTTGACTAGCTGCCGCCAACTCTCCTGTTGCCAGGGTAGTGGCTGCAGAGGCCAGGAGGACTCAGGCACGACGCTCTGCAGTGGCAATCTCCACCAGTACCGCCTCGAGTTCGGCGGCAACCTGCTCCCTATCGAGGCTGGCGTCGATCACCCGAAAGCGATCCGGCTCCCGGCGCGCCTGCTGCAAATAGCCTTCGCGCACCCTTTCGGCGAAAGCTCCGCGTTCGGCTTCAAAACGGTCCAGTTCACCGCGTTTCGCGGCCCGCCTCAGGCCTATTTCCACTGGCACATCCATGAGTATCGTGTAATCCGGTCGTCGCGGCCCCTGCACCAGTGATTCCAGGGCGGCGATGGTGGCGGCGGGCAGGCCCCTGCCACTGCCCTGATAGGCATAGGTGGCATCGGTAAAGCGTTCACAGAGTACCCACTCACCCCGTTGCAGGGCCGGCTCGATCAGCGTATGCAGGTGTTGGGCGCGAGCGGCAAAGATCAGTAACAGTTCGGCGACCGGCACTACCGGCTCGGCGCGCCTGGCCAGCACCAGCTCGCGAATCGCTTCTGCCAGTGGGGTACCGCCTGGTTCCCGGGTGCGCACATGGGCAATTCCGCGCCCCTCCAGCCATTGCCGAATCAAGTCGATATGCGTAGATTTGCCCGCCCCCTCGCCGCCTTCAATGGTGATGAACATTCCGGTAGCGGCCGCTTTGACCACCGTCATGGCCCGCCTGGGGTGGTAGGGTAGCGGTCTCCGCCGGGCAACTGAAAGCGCCGTACCGCCTCGTTGTGTTGTTCCAGCAGGGCGGAAAATTCATGGCTGCCATCGCCACGGGCGACGAAATACATTGCATCGTCCGCCTCGGGATGCAGTACCGCGCGCAGGGCAGCCTCTCCCGGCAGTGCAATCGGTGTCGGCGGTAACCCGAAATGTCGATAACTATTGTAGGGATTGGATGCGTCCTCCAGGTGCCTGCGCCGCAAATTTCCGTCAAAGGACTGGCCCAATCCATAGATCACAGTGGGGTCGGCCTGCAATCGCATGCCCTGCTGCAAACGCCGCACGAAGACACCGGCAATGCGTTCTCTTTCCGCGCTCAGGCCGGTTTCCTTTTCCACTATCGAGGCGAGGATGAGCGCCTCATAGCTTGAGGTCAGGGGCAGCCCGGCCTGCCTGCCTGACCATTCACGCTCCAGTATTGCCAAGGTCCTGGCATGGGCTCGCAACAACACGTCGAAGTCGGTGTCCCCTCGGGTAAACTGGTAGGTGTCGGGGAAAAACAGTCCTTCCGCACTCGCATGGGGGGCGGCCAGAGCCAGCAGGCGAGGATCATTCGCACCACTCAGGGTGGCCGAAAGCCGCGGCTGGATGTCGTGCAGCAAACCCACCGCCCGGTGCAGGGTAATGCCCTCGGGCAGAGTGACCTCATGGCGTACCACTTCACCGGACAACAGACGATTCAGAATGTCGGCGGGGGACTGGTCAGCTTCGAACAGGTACTCCCCTCGCCGGATGAGATTATCCTTGCCCTGCAGGCGCACCACCTGTCGCCACAAAGATCCATGGCGCAACGCGTGCCCGCGCTCGAGTTGCGCGGCCACCGTTGCCAGGGAACTGCCTTCATCGATCAGCAACAGCAGTCGCTGCTGTCCGGCAAAGGGCTGGGTCCACCACTGCCAACCGGCATGGCCGGCAAATCCAAGGACCAGGAGTAGCAGGCAACAAATCGAGCCGGTCCGGACCATCGCTGCAAAGACTCAGTTCATTTTGGCAAACAGCAGGCTACCATTGGTGCCCCCGAAACCAAAGGAATTGGATAACGCGTACTCGATGGGCATCTGCTGAGCCACATGGGGCACGTAATTCAGATCAAAATCCGGGTCGGGGGTATCGAGGTTGATGGTGGGCGGCGCTACCTGGTCGCGCAGGGACAGGATTGAGAAAATCGCCTCCACGGCACCCGCCGCACCCAGCAGATGGCCGATCATGGACTTGGTGGAACTGATCGCCACCTTGGCGCTGGCCGCTCCCATAATGTTTCTGACCGCCTGACTCTCTGCCCTGTCACCGGCCTGGGTGGAAGTACCGTGGGCATTGATGTAGCCGACCAGTTCGGCGTCGACTTTGCCATCGCGCAGGGCATTACTCATGGAAAGTTCCGCGCCGCGCCCGTCGGGCGGCGGAGAGGTGATGTGGTGGGCGTCACTGCTCATGCCGAAACCTCGCAGTTCCGCGTAGATATTGGCACCCCGCGCACGGGCAAATTCGTATTCCTCGAGGACCACGACCCCGGCCCCGTCACCCAGCACGAAGCCATCCCGGTCCACGTCCCAGGGACGGCTGGCGGCCTCCGGGTCGTCGTTGCGGGTGGACAGTGCCCGCGCCGCGGCAAAGCCTCCCAGACCCACCGGCGTGGTCGCCATTTCGGCACCGCCCACCAGCATCACATCCGCATCGCCACGCTCGATCAACTGGGCACCCAGCCCGATGTTGTGCGTACCGGTGGTACAGGCGGTCACCACGGACAGGTTGGGCCCCTGAAACCCGTACCTGATGGACAGGTTGCCGGCGATCATGTTGATAATCGAGCCCGGGACAAAGAAGGGAGAAATCCTGCGCGGCCCGGAACGGCGGACCACCTCGGTGTTGGTTTCTATCTGGCCAATTCCGCCGATTCCCGAGCCCACCGCGGCGCCGATCCGCCCCGCATTTTCCTCGGTGACCTCCAGCCCGGAATCCTCCATGGCCTGTATGCCCGCCACCATGCCATATTGAATGAAGTCGTCCATGGTGCGGGTTTCCTTGCTGGACAAATAGTCCGAAGGATCAAAATTCTTGACGCTGGCACTGAACCGCGTGCTATAGGCGGAGACATCAAAGTGCTCGATGTGAGCGGCACCACTGCGCCCCGCCAGGATATTCCGCCAGCTCTCCGCCACGGTGTTACCTACCGGGGTCACCATACCCATCCCGGTCACCACCACCCTTTTGCGCGACACCTGCTACCTCCCAGCGGCTTGTAGTTGATTGACCCCAATACTGTCGGAGCCGTTCCACTCCGCATTGGGAACGGCTTCATTCATTCGCGCATTAGGTTGGAGTCAGGAGATGTGTTCGTTGATGTAATCGATTGCCAGCTGAACGGTAGTGATCCGTTCCGCTTCTTCGTCGGGAATCTCGGTCTCGAATTCTTCTTCAAGGGCCATCACCAGTTCAACCGTATCGAGAGAGTCGGCACCGAGGTCTTCGACAAAGGAAGCCGAAGTCTGTACCTCCTCTTCCTTGACGCCCAGTTGCTCTGAGACGATTTTAATTACGCGTTCTTCTATGTTACTCATGGTTTTAATCAACTCCTGTTGGAAAGAAAGTACAACCGGCCACCAATCACGACTCCGGCGCCATTTTACTCTGTTTTTGGTAGCAGTAATATCCCTCCCTGTCCAGGTACCACCACCGCCACAAATTTTTCAATGTCAGTTCATGTACATGCCACCGTTTACATGGATGGTTTGACCGGTAATATAGCCGGCGTCTTCCGAAACCAGAAAGCTGACCAGCGCGGCGACTTCCTCAGTACCGCCGAAGCGGCCCAGTGGAATGTTCTGCAACAACGGCTGCCGCTGAGTTTCGGTCAGCACACGGGTCATGTCAGTATCGATGAAACCGGGGGCCACACAATTGACGGTGATAGCGCGGCTGCCCAATTCGTGAGCCAGTGCCCGGCTGAAGCCTTCGATACCCGCCTTGGAAGCGGCGTAGTTGCTCTGACCGGGATTGCCCATCGCCCCCACCACCGAACTGATGTTGACGATGCGGCCCCAGCGAGCCCTGGTCATACCGCGCAGGCAGGCTTTGCTGACCCGATACAGGGCCCCCAGGTTGGTGTCGATCACCTCGTCCCACTGCTCCGGCTGCATGCGCAGCAACAGGTTGTCGCGGGTAATGCCGGCGTTGTTTACCAGCACCGCCGGGCTCGTATAGCGTTCGCCAATGGTCGCCAGCGCCGCTTTGACGCTGTGGTCCTCCTCAACTCGCATGGGCAGGCCGCAACCGGGGTTGCCCAGTGCAGTCAACCACTCGGAAATGGCGTCCGCTCCAGCCTGGCTGGTGGCTGTGCCCACCACGATGAAACCGTCGCCGGCCAGACGCACGGCAGTGCTCCTGCCAATACCACGGCTGGCGCCGGTCACCAGGGCTACCTTGGCAGTCGCGTCGGTCACTTCAGGCTGCTCCGATCCGGGCCAGGGTCGACGCCAGCTCCTCGGGTTGCTCAATGGCATAGCTCTCGAGGCTTTTATCGATGCGGCGATTGAGGCCGCTCAACACCTTGCCCGGCCCACATTCGACGATGCAGCTGACATCGCGATCCAGCATGGCCTGCACGCAGGCAGTCCACAGCACCGGGCTGCAGAGTTGGTCGGCCAGCAACCGGGCGATCTGCTCCGGGCGGGGTTCGATCTCGGCATGCACATTGTGCAGCACCGGGATCTCCGGGACCCGCAGCGTGAGTCGGGACAGTTCCGCGGCCAGCTTTTCCCTGGCCGGCTGCATCAACAGCGTATGGAATGGCGCGCTCACGGGAAGCGGCAGGGCGCGCCTGGCTCCGGCCAGTTTGCAGTGCTCGGCTGCCGCCTCCACCGCCGCGGTGTGGCCGGCGATCACCACCTGTCCCGGGGAATTGAAATTTACCGCCGATACCACCCCACCGGTACTGGCGGCGGTATCGGCACAGATCTGATTGATGGTATCGTCATCGAGCCCGATGATCGCCACCATGGCACCTTCGCCCACGGGCACCGCCGACTGCATGAAGGCACCACGTTTTCGCACCAGGCGCAGGCCGTCTTCAAAGGTCAGCACCCCGGCGCAGACCAGGGCGGAAAATTCTCCCAGGCTGTGACCGGCCAGCAAGCTCGGCTGAAGACCACCGGCAGCCCGCCAACTTCGCCAAAGGGCGACGCTGCAGGCCAACAGTACCGGTTGGGTAATCTCGGTCAGGTTGAGTTGTCGCTGGTCTCCGTTCTGGATCAGGTCCCACAGGTCGTAGTCCTGGGTCTGGGAGGCCTCGGCGAAAGTCTGCAGCACCGCAGGGTGCTGCCGCGCCGCTGCCGCCAACATGCCGGAGCGCTGCGAACCCTGCCCCGGAAATACGAAAGCGAGACCTTTGGTCGACATCTGTGGCTAGTCCCCCACCAGCAGGAAATGTTCTGCCTTTTCGGCACATTGTACAGCCAGTCGGATTGCGGTGTGAAAACCCTCCGCATCGGCGGCGCCATGGCTTTTCACCACCACCCCGTTGAGACCGAGCAGAAAGGCCCCATTGTGGCGACTGGGATTCATCATTTGCGGTGGAGATGCGGAATTTCCCACCTGACTCGGCCAGCGCGAATGCAGGTAGCGACCGGTGCCTTCCATGGCCTTGAGAGCAATGTTGCCCACGAAACCGTCGCAAACCACCACGTCGGCCAGTCCCTGTTGAACCTGGTCGGCTTCGATGAAACCACAAAAGTTGAGCAGCGGACTGCCTTCCAGCAACTGCCGGGCGGCGCGCACCTGGCGGTTGCCCTTGGCCGCTTCGCTGCCGTTGCTCAGCAGGGCTACGCGGGCACCCAGTTGCGGCCACAGGGCGCGGCACAGGTTGGTGCCCATGGTGGCAAACTCCAGCAATTGCGCCGGTTTGCAGTCTACGTTGGCGCCCAGGTCCAGCATGAAGGTATAGCCGCCCATGCCCGGCACGGCAGAGATGATGGCGGGC
>CAZUGZ010000019.1:0-3167 GCA_964620555.1 uncultured Alteromonadaceae bacterium | reverse complement strand
GGCCGCATGCCGACACTGCGCTTGGCCAGGGCCAGCAGCGCCACGGTGTTGCCTGCGCTCACCACTGCACTGACCACGCCCCGTCGCAACAGGTCCAGTGTTTTTTGCATTGAACTGTCCACTGGCCCGGAACGCAGGATGGTAGCGACGTCCGCCGCCATCGGTATGACATCGTCGCTGTGTTCGAGGTGCAGGCGACCGCGATCCGCCTCGCCCAGGGCGTCGTCAACTTTCGAGCAATCGCCCACCAGGTGCAAATGCAGGTCGGGAAAGAGGCTGAGCGCTTGTCTGGCGGCCGGAATGGTGCTGCGCAGACCGTGGTCTCCGCTCATGCTATCCACGGCCAGGTGAACGTCAGGGGGCAAACTGCGCGGCCATCCTTACTGAAAGTTGCCGATTTTCAGCGCTACTGGTCGTCGCTGGTGTCCAGTACCTTGCGGCCACGGTAAAACCCATCTGCAGTGACATGATGGCGCCGATGCGTTTCTCCGCTGACCTGGTCCACCGACAGGGTGCGTCCTGGGCACGACGCATGCCACGACGGGAACGGGTCTTCTTACTTTTCTGTACTGCCATGGTTCAACTCCTGGGTTTTCCGCTCCGACTTCCATTGTTCCAGTATCCGAAACGGGCTTTCCCCGCCCGTGGCCGGCTGTTCCGGCCGTTGCCCGCAATACACATCCGGCAACTGTTGGCAGGATCCCGTTTCGTGGTATGCAACAATGGGCAGATCCAGTATCAGTTCGTCCTCGACCAGTTCCCACAGATTGCACTTCCCGCTTGCCACCAGTAGCGGGGCGAATCGTTTCGGCAACTGACGCGCCTGTTCATCGTTGCTGACAGCGGCCAGTTCAGTTTCCGAGTTCAGATTTACCGTCATGATATCGAGGCAACGTTGACAAACTACCTGCAAATCCGCGCTCACCCGCAACGCCACCAGTGAACGGTTCTGGCCATCGCGATAGAACCGGCAAGTCACCTGGGCCCGCCCCTGCCTCGAGGCCAGCAACCCGCCCAATCGGTGCAGGTCCGACACCGCCAGGTAACCCCTGAGCACCGTGCGGCGTATGGCCTCACTGCGAACGTCCAGAGCGGTCGGAAGTGGCTCGCCAAACATAAGGCGCGCAATGGTAGAGACGGTTTCGAGCATTGTCAAAGGCGGCTACCTGCCCCCTACTCCCGTCGCTTCTCCAGAGAATCGAGAAAACTGTGCAATTCCGGGTCCAATTCCGCGGTGACGGTAACCGGTTGGCCCTCGGCATCGGTGAAGCCAAGGCTCAGCGCGTGCAGAAACAGTCGCTTCAAACCGCGCCCGCGAGCGGCCTCGCGCTGCTGGTTGCCGGCGTACTTGGGATCTCCCATCAGCGGATGCCCCGCGTGTTGCGCGTGAACCCGGATCTGATGGGTACGGCCTGTGTACGGCCTTACCTCCAGCAAGCTGCAGTCGGCAAAATGCCTTAGCAGCAGAAAATCGGTACGGGCCGGCTTGCCAGTGCGATCCACCCGCACCAGGCGTTCGCCAGAGCGCAACGTGTCCTTCCGCAACGGAACTTCTACCGATTTCTGTCGCTGCGGCCACTTCCCCTCCACCAGCGCCAGGTAGCGCTTGTCGATGCGGTTTTCGCGCAGTTGGCGATGCAGTTCCTTCAATGTCGAGGCCCGACGGGCCACCATCACGCAACCCGAGGTCTCCCGATCCAAGCGGTGCACCAGTTCCAGGTAGCGGTCGTCCCGGCGCAGCAGGCGCAGTCCCTCGATCAGGCCGGTACCGATACCACTGCCACCGTGTACCGCCAGACCAGCCGGTTTATTGATTACCAACAGTCCCCGATCCTGGTAAAGGATACGTTCCCGATCCAGACCCAGCCAGTTTTCCGGCAGTTGTCGCAACGGCTTGCCATCCGCCACCCGTAGCGGCGGGATGCGCACCTGGTCGCCGGCCTGCAGGCGATAGTCGGCCCTGACCCGGCCCTTGTTGACCCGCACCTCACCCCTGCGCACAGCGCGGTACAGCCTGGTCTTGGGTACCCCCTTCAATTCCCGTATCAGAAAGTTGTCCAACCGCTGTCCGGCGTACTCGGCAGTGACCTCCAACATACCAACCTGGTATCCGACCGCTCTGGGTGGGGGCGAAGTCATTCGACCACCCCAATCATTTCAGCAGGGTCGAATTCATTGGACCACTCTTGCCGATTCACCAACATTTCCCACTGTGATTGCCACGCTGCGGTCGAATACATTCGGCCCTGCCGTGCACTTTACGGAGCAGTGCTCTAGGAGTTCGGTTTCGCGCCGTCGTTGAGTCGCGCCAGCAATTCGGGGCCGGACGGGTTGCCGTCGAGCAGGTAATTCTGCCGGTGCACGATCTTCCAGGTGCCGTCCTGCTGACGACCCAGTTCCATGCGCGAAGCGCTGAGCCGGCCGACAAAAAAACCGTCTTCGCCATGCATGGGGACCATGGTATGGCAGGTGGCGACAGCCGTGTCGCCGTCGATTACCACGTAGGGCAATGTCGCCATATGCGCGCAGCCATTGGATACCAATCCCAGATGGCCAGGGTCCCCGGTGATGGCGGCAATTTGCTCGCGCCCCTCGAATGCACCCATGTCGCCAAGCGCATACACGCCATCTTCCGTGTAACACGATCCCACTGCTTCGGAATTACAACCGTCCACTGCGTAACCGTAGCCGCAAATCACCTGGTATATCGCCAGGCGGTCTTCCACCGCGCGCAGTCGCCGTTCCAAAGATGCAATGTCGCCAGTCGACATACCCGCTACCTCTTCCCTCCGCCTGACCGGGTTATACGCTCACAGGCAGCCATGTGTCAAAAGGGTGTCCGGGCCGCGCACCCCCTCCATCCGGGCAGACCTGGTCCATTTGAAGAGCCTGGCAATTCCTGTTATGCTTTGCGCTGGTGACTTGGCGGTAACCCGCCAGCATTGGAATGCTCGCACAGTCACTGGCGAGAAGGATGGTCACCGTTTTTTTGGATATCAGTTTTTGGTGGTGTTGCCTGAGAAGACAGACGACACCCGTATTAACCGCACAGCAGGGGCTGGCGGCGCATGTATACAGACCAGGGTTTCATTTGTCCCGTCCGGGTTCGGTTAGCCGGGCGAAGAGAAAACAAGAAGTCAGACACTTTTGCATGAGAAAAGAGTTTT
>CAZUGZ010000018.1:38363-38826 GCA_964620555.1 uncultured Alteromonadaceae bacterium | reverse complement strand
CGCAGACTCCTGGCTGACGGTTCTCAGCGGAGGAGACAATCCCGCCAGGTGGCTGCGTTATTCTTTTTTGGGGATTGCAATTGGTGTTGTAATCGCTATTCTCTATAAGCGACGCTCTAGAGTGAGGGCCGCCGATGAAGCTGCTGCAACTCCGTTACATCTGGGAAGTAGCCCGGCACGACCTCAATGTGTCCGCCACGGCACAGAGTCTGTATACCTCGCAACCGGGTATAAGCAAGCAGATTCGCCAACTGGAAGACGAATTGGGGGTCAGGATCTTCACCCGACGCGGCCGCCATCTAACCGAGGTCACTCCCGCCGGCAAGGAAATTCTGAAGCTCGCCGGCGAGGTACTGGACAAACTGGGAACCCTCAAAACGGTGGCCCAGGACTTCAGTGACGAACGCAAGGGCAGTCTCTCTCTGGCTACCACCCATACCCAGGCGCGCTACGCGCTGCCGAA
>CAZUGZ010000018.1:21170-38353 GCA_964620555.1 uncultured Alteromonadaceae bacterium | reverse complement strand
GATCACCGCCGGACTGGCGATCTACGACACGATGAACCTGATCCGGGCGGACGTCTCCACCATCGCCGTCGGGGCGACCGCCTCGATGGCCACGGTGCTGCTGGCTGCCGGCGCGGACAACAAGCGCTACGCGCTGCCGAACGCCATACGCAGTTTCATGGAACGTTTTCCAGAGGTAACACTGCACATGCACCAGGGTACGCCCCGTCAGATTTCGGAAATGGCCGCTACCGGACAGGTCGAGTTCGCCATTGCCACCGAGGCGCTGGAACTGTTCCGCAACCTGGTGATGATGCCCTGCTACCGCTGGAACCGGTGCCTGCTGGTGCCTCGTGACCACCCGCTGACCCGGGTTTCCGAATTGAGCCTCGAGGCGGTGGCCGAGTACCCCCTGGTCACTTATGTCTTCGGCTTTACCGGCCGCTCCAAACTGGATGAAGCGTTCATCGCCCAGGGGCTGCAGCCGCGGGTGGTGCTGACCGCCACCGATGCGGATGTGCTCAAGACCTATGTGCGCCTGGGCCTGGGTATCGGTATCGTGGCCCGCATGGCCTGTGAGGAAGATACCGAAAGCGACCTGGTGATCCTGGACGCAAGTCATCTGTTTGCCTCCAGTGTGACCAGTATCGGCTTTCGTCGCAGCGCCTTCCTGCGTGGCTACATGTATGATTTTATCGAACTGTTCGCCCCTCACCTCACGCGCGATGTGGTGCAGGCGGCGCAGCGCTGTCGCAGCAGGTTGGAACTGGAGAATCTGTTCTCGCACACGGTGCTGCCAATCCGCTAAAAAAGGAGTAATGGAATGCAACTCGTCTGTCTGGACCTCGAGGGTGTATTGGTACCTGAAATCTGGATTGAAATTGCCGAGCGCACCGGGGTCGAGGAACTGCGGGCCACCACCCGCGATATTGCCGATTACCACGAGTTGATGGGTCTGCGGCTGGGCCTGCTGAATCGGCACGGGCTGACTATCGAGCTGCTGCAGGAGGTCATCGCCACCCTGTCGCCACTCCCCGGAGCCAGTGATTTTCTGACCGGGCTGCGCGAGCAGTTCCAGGTGATCATCGTCTCGGATACCTTTTACGAGTTTGCCAAACCGCTGATGCGCCAATTGGGTTGGCCGACGCTGTTTTGCCATCGCCTGGTGATCGATGACGACGGCCTCATCAGCGATTACCGGTTGCGGCAGGAGGACCCCAAGCGCGCCTGTGTGCGGGCTTTTCACAGCCTCCATTACCGGGTGGTTGCCGCCGGGGACTCCTACAATGACATCGGCATGTTGGATGAGGCCGACGTGGGGTTTCTGTTCCGTGCCCCGGAGCGAGTCCGTACCGAGTTTCCCCAGTATCGGGCACTGACCGGCTATGCCGACCTGCACGCCGCCATCGCCGCCGCGGCGCTGCCAGATTGACTTCAATACTGCTAATGCTTATGGTGGCCCGCTGCTCGGATGCACCAGCACAGGCCGTTTCCTCGAGGGGGCCGCGGTGCCAGAATCCCGAGCTGATTACGGGAAGCTTATGAGCAACGAGAAGCCCGTCGAGGCGAGTCTGGACAATCCCTTTGTCGAATCGAAGGGCCCACAATTCGGCGTACCCGGACAAATCGATACCACTCCGGGCATTTACGAAGAGACGCTGGAGGCCGGCCACGGGTTGCAACAGCGCCCGCGTCAGGCCGCTGCCATCCCCAATATCGAACGGCAACACCAGAAGCGGCGCATGACCATCTGGGAGCGCATCGAGGTTCTGACCGATGCGCCCCCCACCATTCTGTACCAGAACTGGGGCCCCAATCTGGACGGCGCCTCGCTGGTTACCGCCGTCATCAGTGTCAATGGGCGCGATGTCGCCCTCTACGGCCACGATTTCACCGTACGCGCCGGTTCCATGGATGCCACCAATGGCGAAAAACTGGCCCGTCTTTTCCGGCTCGCGGCGAAGCAGAAAATCCCGCTGGTGGGATTGAATGACAGCGCCGGCGCCTACATTCCCGCCGGAGTCGGAGGTCTGGACGGCTACGCCGATGCCTTTACCGCCCTGCGCAAGATATCCGGGGTGGTGCCCAGCATCATGTGCATGTTCGGGTTCAATGCCGGGGGCGGTTCCTATCTGCCCCGCCAGGGCAGTTTCCTGATTCAGCCCGAGGACACCTTTTTCGGTCTCACCGGTCCCGACGTGGTCAAGTCGGTACTCGGTGAAGAGGTGACTCCCGAGCAATTGGGCGGTCCCCATGTGCACTCCCAAAGTGGGGTAACCGATTTTGTGGTGCCGAATGAGGTGGCGGCCCTGAAAAAGGTGCGCGAGTTGTTGAATTACCTGCCCAGTCACCATGGGGAACTGGCCCCGATACAGAGTTCATCCGATCCGGTGACCCGCAAAACCTGGGATATCGATATCCTGCTCAAGAAGGCATTCAATTCACCTACCGGTTTCAATACGCCGTTCGACATCAGTATCCTCATTCAGCAGTTGTGCGACCATGGAGACTTCCTGGAAATTCAGCAGGAGCGGGCGCGCAATACGGTCACGGCGCTCGGTCGCATGGGGGGCAATGTCATCGGATTTGTGGCCAACAACAGCGCGGTGGCCTCGGGACAGGTGGATATCGCCGCCGCCTACAAGAATGCACGCTTTATCCGCTTTTGCAATTTGTACAACATTCCGATGATCTTCCTGGAGGACACCACCGGCTTTCTGCCCGGACGGGAGCAGGAATCGGGCGGTATCGTGCAGGCTGGCAGGGCGATGCTGGACGCCATCGTCGACCTGCGCACACCGCGCTTCCTGGTGCTGGTGCGCAACGCCTTTGGCGGTGCCTACGCCTCCTACAACAATTATTCCACCGGGGCGGACCTGGTGGTGGCGCTGCCCACTACTCGTCTGGCGGTGATGGGTCCGGCCGGAATCAAGTACGTGTACAAGGACGAGTTGCGCGCAATTCACGGCAGTGTCGCGGAGCGCGTGGAGCAATTGCGCCGGCAACAGCAGTCCGCCGGAGTGGGGCCGGACGAGGCCGAGGCGCAGGCCCG
The DNA here is from genome assembly GCA_964620555.1 of uncultured Alteromonadaceae bacterium. GTDB lineage: Bacteria > Pseudomonadota > Gammaproteobacteria > Pseudomonadales > Halieaceae > JAPOQD01. Next base: position 35,322 of record CAZUGZ010000018.1, on the reverse strand, counting down.
GCAACAGGTGGAGGAATGGGTGGCGGCGCAGGAAGCGGACCTGGCCGCGCGCTACGAGCGGGAATTGATGAACCCCAATGAGGCATTGAGTCTGGGTTCGATTTCACAGATCGTCATGCCCTCCGATTTGCGCCAGGTGCTGGCGGAAAACATGGACTTTCACATGCGCCACTATCAGCCCACGGCGCTGGTGGACGTGCAAAGAGAGTTCCACTGAACCGGGAAACGACTCCGTGTCCAACGACTTTTACCTCAAGAATCCGCTACTCCACCGGGACCGCCGCCTCGGGCGGCGCACTTCGGACTGGGTCGGCCAGTTCGCATGCGTCGGGGTGCGGCCATTGATCATTTGCCGTGGCCCGGTTCGCAAGGAGGCCATGGATGTGTTCGAGGAGATGGGTATTACCGGTTACGGTATGCTGCTGTCGGAAAAGGACTCCATCGTCTATCGCAACGCGCTGGCGCCGGAATTGCGTCAGTTGACCGACCCGGACCGGGTACACCGGGTGCCCGACTACAGTGGCGCCAGCAAGGTGGAGCGGGATGCCCGCATCCAGCAGATCATCCGTATCGCCCGGGACAATGGCTACAACGCCATATTTGCCGGTTACGGTTTCATGGCGGAGGACGAGACCATGGTCGCGGCCGTACAGGACGCCGGTCTCACCTTCATCGGTCCCGGTGTGGCAACGGTGCGCAATGCCGGGCTCAAGGATGAAGCCATACGCACCGCCAGGGAACTCGGGATCAGTGTCACGCCGGGCATAGACAACGCCACCAGCCTGACCCTGCTGCAGAAATATCCCGATGCCGACGCCCTGGCACAACTGATCGACGAGCACGAACTGGAACTGGAGGCGGCTGAAGGCGAGCAGACCCTGGAGCAGTTGGCAAGGCGAGTGCTGGCGGCGGCCCATGAGCGGCGGCTGGACCTCTATAGCGTGGACGAACTCTGCGCCACCCTCGACTCGGTCGTCAGCGGCATGGCGGAGCAGTATCCCCAGCACCGGCTCCGCCTCAAGGCCGTTGGCGGCGGTGGCGGCAAGGGTCAGCGCATTCTCGGCCGCGGCGAAGCCGCCCGCACCGGAGAACTGGTGCGCGAGATTCTCGGCGAGGTGAAAGCCACCGGTGAAGGCGACAACCGGAACGTGCTGGTCGAATTGAATATCGAGACCACCCGGCACCAGGAGATTCAGGTGTTGGGCAATGGGCAGTGGACCCTGGCCATGGGCGGGCGCGACTGTTCGCTGCAAATGCACGAGCAGAAGTTGCTGGAAGTCTCCATTACCCAGGAGTCGCTGCAAAGCGCGCTGGCTGAGGCGCAGGCCCAGGGTCAGCGGCAACAGGCACAAGTGCTGGAGCAGGAACTGGCCACCCTGCGGGCCATGGAACGGGAGGCGGAACGTTTTGGCGAGGCCGTGGGGCTGGATTCGGTATCCACCTTCGAGTGCATAGTCGATGGGGACCAGCACTATTTCATGGAAATGAATACGCGGATTCAGGTGGAGCATCGGGTTACGGAATTGTGTTACGGGCTGAAGTTCTCCAACCCGCAGCGGCCCGATGACAGCTTTGTGGTGGAATCGCTGGTGGAGGCCATGGTCTTGCTGGCGGTACACGGCGACAAACTGCCGCGGCCAGAGCGCGTGCCCCGGCACAACGACACGGTGGAAGTCCGGCTCAATGCCACCAACGCCGCCCTGCAACCCCATGCCGGTGGTGTGGTGGAGTATTGGTCGGACCCGATGGAGGGCGAAATCCGCGACGACCAGGGCATCAGCCTGCACAATCCGGACACCGATGTATTCATGAAATATACCCTGGCGGGAGCCTACGATTCGAATATCGCGCTGTTGCTCAGCGTAGGAGAGAGCCGCCCGGACTGCTACCGGCACATGACCGAGGTGTTGCGCAGAACCACCATCAGTGGACGTGATCTGGCCACCAATCGGGAGTTTCACTACGGTTTGTTGAACTGGCTGCTGGGGCAGAATCCCCAGGCCCGGCCCACCACCGCTTTTGTCCTGCCCTACCTGGCCGCGGTCGGCGAATTGCTGCAGCGGGCCGCAGATATCGATCTCGACTACTGCTATCGACAGCTTGGCGCGGCCCTGCAGGCACGGGTGCCGGAACCGGAGCGCCCGGCCCTGGCCAACACGCTGGAGCGAAAATACTCGTTGCTGTGCCGGCCCCTGGAAAAGCTGCTGGCCGAGCCGCACCTGCTGTCGGGTTGGCTCAGTGCCCACCGGGACAGCTACCGGCTGGTCGACGGGAAAATTCGCTGGAACCGGAATCCACTGGAATTGCTGGTGGACAGTTACCACTTCCTGGATATGGACTTTCGGCAGGGTCCACCTGCCGCCGAGATGATCTGGGACCATGACGACCGCCTGCTGCAGGCGGGGGTGAGTTTTTACGAGGAGTTGAAACGGCGCTTCAAGGCCCCGGACTGGGAGCAGATGCAATCGCACCTGGCGGCCCCGAAAGCGCCTCTCGGGTTTGGCAAAGCCCTGTGGCGGCGAGTGCGGGGCGCGCATGCGGGCTATCAAAGCGGACTGGATATGCTGGCCCTTTTGCCCCTCGTCGCCGAGGCGAGCGGGTATTTCCAGTTGCGGGTGGAGCAGGACCTGGGCATCCACATCCCCGAGCGTTTGCAGGACCGGGATTTGCAGCGGCGCATGCTGCGGCTGCTGGCGCCTCCGCCGGTGGCCAGCGCCGATGAAATCCTGGCGCAGAGTGGCGGCATGTTCTATCCCCGTGAATCGCCGGAGCAGGAAGTCTACGTGGGCCAGGGCAGTCACTTTGCAGAGGGCGACCCCCTCTATATCATCGAAGTAATGAAGATGTTCAACAAGGTCCATGCCAGCTATTCGGGCACCATTGACCAGGTGCTGGTGGAGGGTGACGGGGTCATAGTCAGCAAGGGTCAACCGCTGTTCAAGGTCACTCCCGATGAACGACCCGCAGAGGAGTCCGCGCAGGAAATTCTGGCCAGGCGGCGGCGCTGCAGCGATGAACTGCTGGCCCAGGTCGAAGGGGGAAGCGAGCCATGATCACCGCACTTGACCACATTGCCATCGCGGTTCCCGACCTGGAACGGGCCATCCGCCGTTTCGCCGAGGACTTCGGGCTGAAATTGCAGGGTACGGAAGAGGTCGAGGATGCCAGCACCACCACTGCGTTCTTCCCCCTGCCTCCCACCAGTATCGAACTGGTGCATCCGTTGCGCGGTCAGGGACCCATCGCCAAGTACCTGCAGAAGAGACCGGGGGGGCTGCACCATCTGTGCTTTCGCAGTGACGACCTCGATGCGGATGTAGCGCGACTGCGGGCCAGGGGCTATGAATTTCTGGCGCAGCAGCCGGGCCCCGGCGCCCACGGTTCCCGCACCATCTTCATTCACCCGCGCAGTTGCGACGGGGTGCTGGTCGAACTCAACCAACCCGCGGTCGACCAATGACTGATTCCGGCCACGACAAGTCGCGGGCGACGGTGGACCAGTGGGCTGAACTCGCCACCAGGCAACTGCGCGGCAAACCACTACAGGGCCTCAACCGGGACACCGCCGACGGGATCGCCATGAAGCCGCTGTATACGGCAGCGGATATCGAGGGTCTGCCCTTCAATGACACCATGCCGGGCATCAGTCCCTACCTGCGTGGTCCCCAGGCCACCATGTACGCCGGCCGGCCCTGGACCATTCGCCAGTATGCCGGTTTCTCCACCGCCGAAGAGTCCAATGCCTTTTACCGGCAGGCACTGGCCGAGGGCGGGCAGGGGGTGTCGGTGGCCTTCGACCTGGCCACGCACCGCGGCTACGACTCGGACCACCCGCGGGTCGCGGGGGATGTGGGCAACGCCGGGGTGGCCGTCGATTCGGTGGAGGACATGAAAATCCTGTTCGATGGCATTCCGCTGGACCAGGTTTCGGTGTCCATGACCATGAATGGGGCAGTGCTGCCGGTCCTCGCCGGTTATATCGTCGCCGCTGAAGAGCAGGGTGTGGCGCAGCAGGACCTGGCGGGAACCATTCAGAACGACATTCTCAAGGAGTTCATGGTCCGCAATACCTACATCTATCCGCCGGCCCCCAGCATGCGCATCATCGGCGATATCATTGCGTACTGCACCGGGCATATGCCCCGTTTCAACACCATTTCCATCTCCGGTTATCACATGCAGGAGGCCGGCGCCAACCCGGCGCTGGAACTGGCCTACACGCTGGCGGATGGCAAGGAATACATACGCACGGCCCTGGCTGCGGGTCTGGATATCGATCAATTTGCGCCGCGCCTGTCCTTTTTCTGGGGCATTGGCATGGACTTTTTCACGGAAATCGCCAAATTGCGCGCCGCCCGCCAACTGTGGGTGCGCCTGGTGGCCGAGTTCGAGCCGCGCAACCCCAAGAGTTCCATACTGCGCACCCATAGCCAGACCTCCGGCTGGTCGCTGACCGAGCAGGATCCGTACAACAATGTGGTACGCACCACCATCGAGGCGCTGGCTGCGGTGTTCGGTGGCACCCAGTCGCTGCACACCAATGCGCTGGATGAAGCCATCGCCCTGCCCACCGAGTTCTCGGCCCGGCTGGCCCGCAACACCCAGCTGATCATTCAGGAGGAAACCGGCATTACCGGCGTAGTGGACCCGTGGGGCGGATCCTACATGATGGAAAGCCTGACCCAGCAGATCGCCGAGCGGGCCTGGGAACTGATCGAGGAGATCGAGCAGCAGGGAGGAATGGCCAGGGCCATTGAAGGCGGTCTGCCCAAGTTGCGCATCGAGGAGGCGGCGGCCCGCAAGCAGGCCCGCATCGACCGCGGCGAGGAAGTGATCGTCGGCGTCAACAAATACCAGACGGCGCAGCGGGAGGAAGTGGAAGTTCTTGAGATCGACAACCAGGCAGTGCGAGAATCGCAACTGGCGCGGCTGGCCCGGGTCCGTGCCGAGCGCGAGCCCGTTGCCGTGGAGCGGAGCCTGGGGCGCATCCGGGAGTCTGCCGCCACCGGCAAGGGCAATTTACTGGAACTGGCAATTGAAGCCACTCGTTGCCGGGCCACCCTGGGGGAGATTTCATTCGCCATGGAGCAGGAATTCGGCCGTTTCAGCGCCCGTGCACAGACCGTGTCCGGGGTCTATGGTGCGTCCTTTGAAGAGGATGCGGACTGGCAGGCCATCCGGGCCGACATCGATGACTTCGCCTCCCGCCACGGCCGTCGTCCACGCATGCTGGTGTGCAAGATGGGCCAGGACGGTCACGACCGTGGCGCCAAGGTGATTGCCACCGCTTTTGCCGATGTGGGTTTTGATATCGACCTGTCGCCCATGTTTTCGACCCCCGCGGAGGTGGCTCGTCAGGCCATCGAGAACGATGTGCACGTGGTGGGCGTCTCTTCCCTGGCGGCTGGTCACAAAACCCTGATCCCCCAGCTCGTGGAAGAACTCCGCGAGCTCGGCGGTGGCGATACACTGGTCATTGCCGGAGGCGTGATTCCCCGGCGGGACTACCAGATGCTGCGCGACTGCGGAGTCGCCTGCATCTTCGGGCCCGGTACGCCGATACCCGAATGTGCCCGTGAGGTACTCAACGCCATCGTCGAGGTCAGTGGTGACTGACCGGGAAACCCTCGTTCGTGGCCACTACGCCGATTGATGTAGCCGCCCTGCGCGCAGGTCAACGGCGCACCCTGGCCAAGGCCATCACCCTGGTGGAGAGCAAGCTGGAGAGCCAGCGCGAGCAGGCCCGGAGCATTCTGGAGGAGATCCTGCCCCACAGCGGCAACAGTGTGCGCATTGGCATCAGCGGCAGCCCCGGCGTGGGCAAGTCCACCTTTATCGAAGCCTTTGGACTGCATTTGCTGGAACAGGGAAAGCGGGTTGCGGTGCTGGCGGTAGACCCCAGTTCTCCGCTTGGCGGCGGTTCCATTCTCGGTGACAAGACGCGCATGGAGGAGTTGTCGCGCTCGGAACGGGCCTTCATTCGTCCCACTCCGGCCTCCGGAGCCCTCGGCGGTGTAGCCCAGAGAACCCGCGAAACCATGCTGCTCTGCGAAGCAGCCGGTCACGACGTCGTCCTGGTGGAAACGGTGGGCGTCGGTCAGTCCGAACACGAAGTGGCGGGGATGGTGGATTTCTTCCTGGTGTTGATGCAGCCCAATGCCGGGGACGAGTTGCAGGGCATCAAGAAGGGCATCATGGAACTGGCAGACGCCCTGGTCATCAACAAGGCTGATGGAGAGAGTGCCAACCAGGCCGAGCTCGCCTGTGAACAGTACCGCGCCGCCATGACACTATTGCAGAACACCACACAGCGCGAACTCCAGGTGTTGACCTGCTCGGCTCTGGAACGGCGCGATATCGATACCATATGGCGGCTGATTTGCGAGCAGCAGCAGGCCGCCAGGGAGGAAGGGACCTTTCAGCGCAGGCGCGATGCCCAGGCTCGCGACTGGATGCACCAGCTACTCGGTGAAATGTTGCAGCGCAGGTTGCAGCAGAACCCGGCCGCTCGCCAACGCATGGTGGAACTGGAGCGGGAAGTCATCGCGCAGCGAATCACTCCCTATGCGGCGGCGTGCCGGGTTATCGAGTGCCTGTAGTGTTCATATCTGCCGGGCCTGCTCGGCGGCATTGCCGATATAGCTGGCCGGAGTCAGTTGCAGCAGGCTTTGCAGCGCTTCCTCGGGTAGTTCCAGATCGTCGATGAAGTCTCGAAGGTTCTGCCGGTTCAGTTCCCTCCCGCGAGTCAGTTGCCTGAGCAGTTCGTAGGGCTCGGCGACCCCGTGGCGGCGCAACAGGGTCTGTATCGGTTCCGCCAGAACTTCCCAATTTGCTTCCAGATCCCGCTCCATGCACCGGGAGTTCAGATCGAGTTTGGTCAGGCCCTTGCGGGTGCTGCCGTAGGCAACCAGACTGTAGCCGAAGCCCACGCCCATGTTGCGCAACAGGGTCGAATCGGTCAGGTCACGCTGCCAGCGGCTGATGGGAAGCTGGCCCGACAAGTGCCGCAGCAGGGCGTTGGCCAGTCCCAGGTTGCCCTCGGAATTCTCAAAATCGATCGGGTTCACCTTGTGTGGCATGGTGGAAGAACCGACTTCCCCGGGCACGGCTTTCTGTTTGAAATAGCCCAGGGAAATATAGCCCCACAGGTCCCGATTCAGATCGATGAGCAGGGTGTTGACCCGGACCAGGGCGTCGAACAGTTCCGCCATGTAGTCGTGGGGTTCGATTTGCGTGGTGTGGGAATTCCAGTGCAGCCCCAGTCCGGTCACGAAACTCCTGCTGTGGGCCGGCCAGTCCAGTTCGGGGAAAGCGTACAGATGTGCGTTGTAGTTGCCGACCGCGCCATTGATCTTGCCCAGGTACTGCTGCCCTTTCAGTGTCTGTAACTGGCGGCGCAATCGGGACACCACGACCGCCAGTTCCTTGCCCATGGTGGTGGGGCTGGCGGCCTGCCCGTGGGTGCGCGACAGCATGGCCGCGTCCGCGAAGCGGTGGGCCATGTCGGTCAGGTCCTGTTCCAGTTGTTCCAGCGCCGGCAGCAGTACCTGGTTCATGCCTTCGTGCAGCATCAGGGCGTGGCAGAGATTGTTGATGTCCTCGGAAGTACAGGCGAAGTGGACGAATTCGGTGAGGCCTTGCAGTTCCGGGTGGCCCGCGAATTGCTCCCGGATGAAATACTCCACGGCTTTCACATCGTGATTGGTTTCGGCCTCGATGGCCTTGACTCGCCGGGCATCGTCAGCGCTGAAGTCCTCGATCATGCTTTGCAGTCGGGCCGCGGCACTGGCCGTCAGTGCCGGTACTTCGGGCAGGCCGGGGTGTTCCGCCAGGCTCTGCAACCACTGCAGTTCGACCTGGACGCGGCGTTTGATCAGCCCGAATTCGCTGAAGATGTCACGCAGGGCCGCAGTCTTGTGCCCGTAGCGGCCGTCCAGGGGAGATACCGCGCTGAGTGCAGTCAAATCCATATCGGCTCCCATCGGATGGGGAAAAGCGGAATTCTACACCACTACATCGATGCGGCGGCAAACTGGGATGGGCGGCCGGTGCGTCAGATGGCTCGTTCGATGGTGCCGCCGCCGAGGCAGCGGTCTCCCCGATACAGCACCACCGCCTGACCGGGGGTGATGGCCCGCTGCGGTTGTTCGAAATCGACCCGATAGTCGTCGCCGAAGGAGTGCAGGGTGCAGTTCTGATCGGGTTGGCGGTAGCGGATTTTGGCGCTGCAGGTCAGCGGTAACCCGGGCCCAGAGCCGCCTACCCAGTGCATGTCCGTGGCCAGCAGGGAAGAGCGATACAGGGCCGGATGCCGATTGCCCTGCACCACGATGAGTTCGTTGCTGGCCACCACTTTGTCGACCACATACCAGGGTTTGCCGTCGCCCTCCGCCAAACCGCCGATACCCAGACCCTGGCGTTGACCTATGGTGTGGTACATCAGGCCCTGATGCCGTCCGAGCAAAGCGCCGTCCAGGCTGCGAATGTGGCCGGGTTGGGCCGGCAGGTAGTGCTGCAGGAAATCCCTGAAGCGCCGCTCGCCGATAAAGCAGATGCCGGTGCTGTCCCGTTTGGCGTGGTTTGCCAACCGCTGCTGTCGCGCCAGCTCACGCACTGCCGGTTTCTCCAGTTCACCGACCGGGAACAGGCATTTCCCCAGTTCCTCCCCGTTCACCGAATGCAGGAAATAGCTCTGGTCCTTGGCGTCGTCACAGCCCTTGTGCAGGGTGACTCCGGATTGGTCCCGACCGCGGCGCACGTAGTGACCGCTGGCGATCAGGTCGGCGCCCAGCACCCCGGCGTACTCCGGAAATACCTTGAACTTGATTTCCCGGTTGCAGAGAACGTCGGGATTCGGGGTTCTGCCGGCCCGGTATTCGCGCAGGAAATGGGTAAATACCTGGTCCCAGTATTCGGCTGCAAAGTTGGCGCAGTGCAGGGGAATGCCGAGCCGCTCGGCGACCTGCCGGGCATCGGCCAGGTCCTGTTTTGCGGTACAGTATTCGCTGTCGTCGTCTTCCTCCCAGTTCTTCATGAACAGCCCTTCCACCCGGTAGCCCTGCCGTTGCAGCAGCAGGGCGGACACCGAGGAATCGACACCGCCGGACAGGCCGACCAGGACCTTCGGGGCCGGATTCATCGGAGACCGGGCCGGTGGTCGTTCATGGGTTCCCCCTCCGCTTGCGGAATCAGCCTGCTGTCCATGGTTCCGATGGGAAGCTAATCCCCGGCCGGATTTTCCGGCGCAGTCGTATCCTCTTGCTCCGCAGACGGAAACAGGCTGTCGGCGCTGGCGTCGTTGAGCCGGTCGAAGTCAAATTTGCCGAGGGCGAAAAACACCGGGATATCGCTGCGCCGAATGTAATGAGCCCCTTCAATTTCGTACAGCCGGTAGTCGTAGGAGGTGTCCGCGGTGCTCACCGAGAGTTGCGCATTTGCCTCGGTGGACTCGAGCAGGGTTGCGGTGGCGGCGTCAGCGGCGCCGGTGACCCGCAGGTTGGCCAGACCGTTGGCGAGTCCGGTCATCGCGCTTTCGTCGGGGGCCGTCCCGGCCTCGTCCAGCCATTGTTCAGCGCTGCGTTGTAGTTGGAAATCCTCCCCGCCGATGGCGGTGGGCTGCTCGACCTGCAACAGGGCCTTGTCAAGCCAGTGACTCGAATTGACCGGCAGGTCATAGCTGTTGAATTCGACACTGTAAATCGTGTCCTCCGGTCCCGGGCGTGCGTGAATCCGGCGAAACCCGGGTGAGGTCCCCAGAAACAACTGGGCCAACTGCCGCTCACCGGCAAAGTACTGAAGCTGCCGTTGGAAGTTGTCCGTTGCCACCTCGAAACGCTGCCCGGCGCCGCTGCTGCCGGCAATGGGGTACCCTCGCGGCAGCCCCGGCAACTCGCTGAGCAGGCGGTCGATCAGTCCGGCATCGACCACCAGCCCGTGATATTCGGGCATGCGCCAGAGGTCCCGTTCGCGGCGCAATTCCAGGCTGCCGTCAGCATCGCTGATCAGCAGCCGGTCCACTTCATCGGCGACCAGGTGCAACAGGGGTTGCTGCGCATCCTCGGCTCCCGGCTCGGCGCTCGGCCAGAACGCCCAGACCAGGGCCACCAGTTGCAGGCACAGCAGCACCAGCAGCTTGTCACTGAGGCGCTTCATGTCGCTTCTCCCAACTCTTGCAGGTAGCGGCTATTGCGGGCCGTGCGCCGCCGGCGCTGCCAGAGGGCGACCAGCAACAGGCCGCCGAGGGCCAGCCCGTAATTCAGGTACTCCCAGAACAGTTGCTGATCCTTGTCCAGGGGCGCCAGGGTTCGGTTGAAGTGTGCGTGGGAACGAATGCCGAGCAGCCCGCTGTCCTCCAGGGACCAGTCGATGGCATTGGCAACCAGTTCCAATGGTCCCAGGTACTGGCCACCACTCATGCTGCTGATGGTGCGCAGAATCTGGTCGGTCAGAAAATCGTTGGATGCCAGCACCACCAGGCGGGAAGATTCCGGCGAGCGCTCGATGACGCTGCCGACGTTCAGTTCGGTACTCTCCTCCGGGGTCGAGGACCCGGCCGGATCGCGGGTGTCCGATTCGACACTGTCTCCGGTGGGTGGTGCTTCCAGCAGCGGCGAGGTCTTGCCACGGAACCAGGAATCAAAGCGACCGCTGACGATGACCCCAAGCAGATTCGAGCCGGTTGCCGCTGGTGGTTGCCAGCCGCTGATGCCGTCGGCACAGGCACGGGGCAGAATATCGGTGGATTCCGAGGTCCAGGACTGCTCCGAACTGCGCAGCAGCTCGATGACCTCGCGCTCGGCGTTGCGCTCGCCGTCGATAGTGAGCGGGGCGGCCCAACTCATGGTCACCTGGGGCAGATTGCTGGTCACCGGATGGGATGAGTTGATTCCCGCGCCCCGGACATCGACAAAATACGGGTAGTCGACCATGGCGACTTCCTGAAAGCTGAACCCTCCCACCTGGCGGGTGATGGGTATCGGAAACGCCGAATTCTGCGGGTCCAGCACCAGGGACTGCTGCAGTTCGATACCATGGGATTGCAACCATTCCTCCAGCCCGCTGCTGCGCGGCAGCAGGGTCAGGCTGCCGCTGGTGGACTGGGACATGAAGGGCGCGGTGGCCAGTACCACGGTGGCGCCGCGCATCAGGAACTGGTCGATGGCAAACAACTGTTTTTCATCCAGGTTTTCCGGTGCCGCGACAATCAGCAGGTCCGCCTGCGCGGTGACCGAGCCGTCGCCCAGGTCTTCCATGCGAATGCTGTGGTCCTGGGTGATGGTCTGTTCGAGGCTGTAGAACTGGGGGCCCGCCGCACCGAATCGGGCGAGCTCGGGGTCCGGCTGCGGTGTCACCAGCGCCACGGTTTTGGTAAAGCCGCTGGCAAAGCGCTTGAGGCCTGCATCCAGCACCTGCTGAAAGTTCTCGCTGTTGAAATCCTCGATGGGGAGCTGTACCACCTGGCGTTCGTTGGCCAGGGTCAGGTAGAAATAAAATTGCTCGGTGTCAAACAGCGAGGCCACCATCGGCTTGAAACCCCATTCTTCCTCGATCTGCCGGGCCACGGCGGCACCGTCGGCCTCCGGTTCGACAAAGCGGAAGTGGAATCTGCCGGCGTATTTTTCCTGGGTCGTGCGCAGCGTCTCGGCGATCTCCCGGCGGTAGCTCTGCAGGGCTTCCGGCAGCAGCGCAGCGGCGGAAACGTAGCCGGTGAATTCCACTTCTCCCTCGATGCTGTCAAACAGGTTGCCACCGGCCCGGTAGCTGTACAGGGCCTGCTTGATGGCGCGGGTCAGGTTGAATTCCGGGTTGCGCAATTGCACGTCCATGCTGCTGGTGGCGCTGGCCTTGACCTCGATCAGGTCTTCAAAGCCGAGCACCTGAAAGCTGTCGCCGTACTCCACCAGCACGTTGAAGTAGGAATTTACCAGCGCCGCCTGGTAGCGGTCCGCCACCTGGAACGGTACCGCGCGAATGCCGTATCTCTGATTGGCTTCCTGTTCCATTTCCGGGTGTTCCACCGGGTCGATGATTTCCACTCGCAGCCTGCCGTCGCCGGCCACTTCATACTCCCTGAGAAGGTCGCGCAACTGTGGCACGAGGGGGGCCAGCAGGGGGTGGGTCTTGGCGCTGAAGTAGCCGCGCAACAGCAGCGGTTCCTGCAACTGGGACAGGTATTGATGGGTGGCCGGAGAGATGGAGTAGAGGCGGCCTCCGGTGACGTCCAGGCGGATGGCATGCAGGGGACTGAGCCACAGATTGAGCAGCAGGGCATTGGCCACCACCAGGGCCGTGGTCAGCCGCCATTGTCGATGGTGGCGTTCCCGGCCCCGTTTCGACCAGCGTTCCCGCTCCAGCGAATAGATGTTCAGGGTCAGGAAGATCAGAACCACACTCAGATAGTAGACCAGGTCGCGCAAGTCGATGACCCCGCGGGTAATGGCGTCAAAGCGGGCACCGGTGCTGAGGCTGCGCAGCAGTTCGCCGCCAAGGTTGCCGACCAGGCTGGTGAGCATGGCGGAACCCAACAGGTAGAACAGGCCGCCGATGGCGACCGAACCGATCAGGCTGACGATGGGATTGTCGCTGCGGGCGGAGACGAACAGACCGATGGCCAGGTAGGCGGCACCCAGCAGCACGGTAGCCAGGTAACCCGCCAGCACCGGCCCCCAATCGAGGTTGCCGAGACTGGACACGGTGAAGGGCAGCAACAGGGTAATCAGCAGGGCCAGGCACAACAGGGCCAGGCAGGCGCAGAACTTGCCCACCACGAAGCGCCACAGTGGTACGGGCAGGGACAACAGGTATTCCAGCGTGCCGGTGCGGCGCTCCTCGCTCCACATGCGCATGGTCAGTGCCGAGCAGAGAAAGATCAGCAGGATCGGCATCCACTCGAACAGGGGGCGCACGTCGGCGACATTGCGGGCGAAGAAGGCCTCGCCCCAGAAAAACACGAACAGGCTGATCGCGGCGAAGCTGCCGAGGAACAACCAGGCCACCGGGGAGGCGAAGAACAGGGTCAACTCCTTGCCCGCGACGCGACGAATCACGGGGTCAGGCAACATGGGCGTCACCTCCCGGGGCGTTCACCTCGCGAAACACCGTCTCCAGATCGCGCACTTCGGCACGCAATTGAAACAATTCCCCGCCACTGGCCAGTACCGCCGAGGCCACCGCGGCGGCGGCCCGGTCCGGGTCGTCCATCGCCGGCGCCAACTCGAGCCGGTACAGGCCGGGCTCCGCTTCCATCGGTGAGGCCGCGGCCAGCTCGGGCAAACTGGCGCTCAACCCGTTCACCTGGTCCGGGTCGAGGCTGCTGCGCAACAGCAGGCTCGCGGTGGAGCGCAGGTCGTCGAGCTGTTCGTTGAGGGCGAGTCGCCCGTTATTGAGAATCAGCGCCCGGCTGCAGATGGCGTCCACCTCCTGCATGATGTGAGTGGACAGGATAATCGTCGCCCGTTCGGCGATGCTGCAGATCAGGTCGCGCATATGCTGGGTCTGGCCCGGGTCCAGACCATTGGTGGGTTCATCCAGAATCAGTACCCGGGGTGAGCCGAGAATTGCCTGGGCCACGCCCACCCGCTGCTGATAGCCCCGGCTCAGGGTATTGATGGAGTCCAGCAGTTTGCCCTGCAATTCCGTATCCCGAATGGCGCGGCGCACCGCCTGCCGCAACTCGCTGCCCTGCAGGCCCTTCAGGGTGGCGGCGTAATCCAGATAGTCGGCCACACTCATGTCCGGGTAGACCGGCAGCCGCTCCGGCAAATAACCCAGTAGCCGCTGCACCGCGATGGGCTGTTCCGCCAGCAGGATATTTTCGATTTCCACGCTGCCGGTGCTGGGTTCCAGATAGCCACTGAGCATTTTCATGATGGTGGTTTTACCCGCACCGTTGTGGCCCAGCAGGCCGACAATTTCACCGGCCCCAATGGCGAAGGAGACCCGGTCCACCGCCAGGCATTCACCATAACTGCGCGAAACCTCGTTTGCATTGATCATTCAGAACAACTCCGACAACTCCATTTTTCCCAGGCGCTCATTTTGCGAATCGCGAGCGCGATGGCAACAGGTATTTCACTGGATTACCGGGGCGGTTACCCGGGCAGCAGGTATTGAACGCTGTGGGCGGATAAAGTTCCCCTGCAACGGGAGCGTG
>CAZUGZ010000018.1:0-21070 GCA_964620555.1 uncultured Alteromonadaceae bacterium | reverse complement strand
GGCAGCAGGTATTGAACGCTGTGGGCGGATAAAGTTCCCCTGCAACGGGAGCGTGATGAAACCGGCGTTGACGGGCCGCCAATCTTCGGCAAGGCTCAGGTAAACCACAGCAATCTGATGACGAAAGCGGTCAGCACCAGGTACAGCACTACTCGAATCAGCCCCTCCCCGCGCCTGATCTGCACCCTGGCGGCGAGCCAGGCTCCGATCGAGTAGCCCACCGCCAGGGTCAGACCCACCAGCCACAGGATTTCCACCCGGCTCGCGAATATCACCAGGGCCACCACGGTATAGGTGGCGACGATAAACACCTTGTGCATATTGGTGTGGAGGAGATCGAAACCCATCACCCGGTGCAGTACCGGCATGATCAGGAAGCCCACGCCGATTTGAATGAAACCACCCCAAAAGCCCACCGCCAGCATGAGCGCCTGACCAGCCTGCAGTTGTCTGCGCGTGGGCCGGTTGGCGGTACTGGTCATGGCGGGCTGCTCGCCGCGCCGCGTGGCCATCAGGAGCATGACGATGAGCATGACCACCGCCAGGGTACGGTTGAACCAGACACCCTCCAGGCGGGTGCCCAGCAGGGCACCGGCGACGGCGCCGGGCAGGGACCAGACCGCCAGGCTCAGGCTGAGTTTGAAGTCGGCAAATCCGCGCCGGAAGAAGGTGATCACAGCGGTCAGGTTCTGGGCCAACAGGGCGATGCGATTGGTGCCGTTGGCAACCGGGCCGGGGACGCCCAGGAACAGCATGATGGGAACCGTCAACATGGAACCGCCCCCGGCCATCACGTTGAGAAAACCGGCGGCTACCCCGGCCAGGGCCAGGATAGCCAGTTGCAGCGTCGTCATCAGCCGGTCCAGGGGGTGCGCATGGTGACCAGTTCCTCGGCCGCGGTGGGGTGTATGCCAATGGTGCTGTCAAAGGTGGCTTTGGTGGCGCCGGCCTTGAGGGCGATACTGATCCCCTGCATGATTTCACCGGCCTCGGCCCCCACCATGTGCGCGCCCACGACCCGGTCGCTGGCCGCGTCGACGATCAACTTCATGAAGCTGTATTCATCGCGGCCGCTGAGGGTGTGTTTCATTGGCTTGAATTCGGACAGGTAGAGGCGAATCTCGCCGAATTGTTGCCGTGCCTGCTCCTCGGTAAATCCCACCGTGCCGATGTTGGGCTGGCAGAACACGGCGCTGGGAATGAAATCGTATTCCATGGGGGCCGTGGGAGGCTGGAACTGCTGCCGGGCGAAGGCCATGCCTTCGGCCAGGGCCACCGGCGTCAGTTCCAGACCACCGGTCACGTCGCCGAGTGCGAAGATGCCGGCCTGGTCAGTCTGGTAGTCCCGACCTACCACAATGTGGCCCCGCTCATTCACCCGCACGGCGGTATTCTCCAGGCCCAGACCCTGCAGGCGCGGTTTGCGCCCGGTGGCGTAGAGCACGGTGTCCGCGACCAGGGTGTCGCCGTCCGCGGTACTGACCAGCACACCGGCGTCACCGCCGTTGCGGGCAATGCTGGTCACCTGGCTGCTGAAGCGCAGGTCCACACCGCTCTTGGCAATTTCGCGGGCCGCGTGACGGCGGATATCCTGGTCGAAGCCGCGCAGGAACAGTTCACCCCGGTACAACTGCGTCACCTGCGCACCCAGCCCGTTGAAGATGCCGGCGAACTCGGTGGCGATATAACCGCCGCCGACGATCACCAGGCGCTGCGGAAATGCTTCCAGGTCGAAGATTTCATTGGAGCTTACCGCCAGTTCGCTGCCCGGGAACGGCGGCACGTAGGGCCAGCCACCGGTGGCGATCAGCAGTTTGTCGGCGCGGTAGTCGACCCCGTCCACTGCTACCCGGTTGGGACCGAGGATGGTGGCGCGGCCGTCGAAAATGTCCACCTCCACGTCTTTCAGCAGTTGCCGGTAGATGCCGTTGAGACGGCTGATTTCCCGTTTCTTGTGGTCCCGCAGGGTGGCCCAATCGAACTGGAAACCGGCGCTGGTCCAGCCGAAGCCCCGGGCATCCTCCACCGCCGGGCCGAATTCGGAAGCGTAGACGTAGAGCTTTTTGGGAACGCAGCCGACGTTGACGCAGGTACCGCCCATATAGCGGTCCTCGGCCACCGCCACCCGCGCCCCGAAGGAGGCCGCCATCCGCGCGGCACGAACACCGCCGCTACCGGCCCCGAGCACGAACAGATCGTAGTCCTTGTTGCCCATACATTGCTCCTGCATACTGCCTGCCCCGGCCGAGACACCCGGGCCGGGCACGAGCGAGGCGAAGTCAGTAGCAAGTTATTCTCAAGGCTCACCCGCATCGGTTACATTTTCCTCAATCCATGCATCTGTTTGCAACGATTACCTGCAAGAGCGGTCATACCACATGCACTTCAGCGAAAAGCCAATAAGCAACACAAACCCACACACCCGACGAGGAGTTCGTGCCATGAAGCACCATCGAATCAAACTGATCATCGTAACCTTTCTTCTGTGCAGCGTTGCCGCTGCATTCGCCGAAGCCGGCAAAAAGTCCCACCGGGATGCCGCAATCGACCTGGAACAATGGCGGGAAAAAGCTGCCCGGCGTTTCGCCGCTGCGGATTCCGACGGCGACGGCAGGGTCACCGAGGAGGAGTTCGCCAATGCTGCCCGCGCCGCCGGCGATGGCAAGGGCAAAGGCAAGGGCAAGCACAAGGGCAAGGGCAAGGGCAAGTGTAGCAAGCACGGCAAAAAGGACGGGTCGAAAGCGAAGTGGCGTGAGCAGGTCTTCGCAGAAGCGGACCGGGACGGCAGTGGAGAACTGTCCCGTGAAGAACTCGCGGATTATCACAAGGCCGCACGCCGGGTCGGCCAGCGTTCCCACTTTGCACGGTTGGACCGGGATGGGGACGGTATCCTGACCGAGGAAGAACTTTCCGCAAAGCTCGCCCACCTGACTTCGCTGGACAAGGACGGTGACGGCAAACTGACCGGAGATGAATATCCCAGGGGTCGCAAGCGGCACTGAACCCTGCTTAGCGATGAGGAGCGCCGCCAGGTGGTAGCGTCGCTGAGACGACCGCCAATGGCGCGTGGAGCCCATCGCTGCGACCTGCCCGGGCGCCACGCATCCGGGTAGGGCCGACTCTGCGGCCTCCCACCCGTCATTCCGGTCCTCTTTCGTCATTCCGGCGCAAGCCGGGACGGGTTCACCCGGTCTGCGGACATCCTGGCGATAACCCCGTACAATCCCCGGCGCGTGATCACTGGCATGGTCCCTGGCATGACCGAATTGAAGAATGACTGTCTGCTCCGCGCCCTCCTGCGTCAGCCGACAGAGCGAACTCCGGTGTGGGTGATGCGTCAGGCCGGGCGCTATCTGCCGGAGTACCGGAAGATTCGCCGGCAGGCGGGTTCCTTCATGGCCCTGTGTACCAATCCGGAACTGGCCTGCGAGGTGACCCTGCAACCCCTGCGCCGGTTTCCGCTGGATGCCGCCATCCTCTTTTCCGATATCCTCACCATTCCCGATGCCATGGGCCTGGGCCTGTACTTTGAGGACGGCGAGGGACCCCGTTTTCGCAAGCCGCTGCGCACTGCCGCCGATGTGGAGGCGCTGTCGGTGATCGATACCGCCGCCGACCTGGGCTATGTGCTGGAGACGGTGCAACGCGTGCGCCGGGAACTGAACGGCAGCGTGCCGTTGCTCGGCTTCTCCGGCAGTCCCTGGACCCTGGCTACCTATATGGTGGAGGGCGGTTCCAGCAAGGATTTTGCCAGGGTCAGGGACATGGCTCGCAACCAGCCCGAATGGCTGCATCACATCCTCGGTGTGCTGGCGGATTCGGTGAGCGATTACCTGCGCTGTCAAATCGAGGCGGGGGTCCAGGCGGTGCAGCTATTCGACACCTGGGGTGGCGTGCTGAGCACGGCTGCCTACCGCGAGTTTTCCCTGCCCTACCTGCAGCGCATCGTGGGCGCCGTACCGCGCCGACACCAGGGACGCCGGGTGCCGCTGATTCTGTTCACGCGCCACGGTGGTCAGTGGCTGGAATTGATGGCGGCCACCGGCGCGGATGCGCTGGGCCTGGACTGGACTGTTCCGCTGGCCGAGGCCAGGCGGCGGGTGGGCGCCAGGGTAGCTTTGCAGGGCAACCTGGACCCGCAGGTGTTGCATGGCACACCGGATCGCATTCGGCACCAGGTGCAGGCTGTATTGGCCAGTTACGGCGAGGGTCCGGGGCACGTTTTCAACCTGGGACACGGCATCGGTCCACAGACCAGGCTGGCAAATATGAGCGCGATGATCGAGGCCGTGGGGGAATATTCTCCCCGCTACCACCTGGCGCGGCAGGCTGCTGCCGGGAACCGTTCGCCTTGAGCTGACCCGCAGCTTCACCAATCGTCATGCCGGGCTCGACCCGGTATCCAGCGCCGCCTCTCCCGGGTCAGTTGTCGGCTGGAATATTCTCCCCATCCGGAAAACTGTGATCCATTTCCAGGGCAGGCTGCTGCGAGCCCGGGGTGCCTACTACCCTGGCCGGCACTCCGGCCACAGTGGTGTGTGGCGGCACCTCCTGCAGCACCACGCTGCCGGCGCCGACCTTCGCCCCCTCGCCGACCTTGATATTGCCGAGAATCTTGGCTCCCGCACTGATCAGCACACCATCGCCGACCTTGGGATGGCGGTCGCCGTGCTGCTTGCCGGTGCCGCCGAGGGTAACCGATTGCAGAATGGAGACATTGTTGCCGACCACCGCGGTTTCACCGATCACCAGCCCGGTGGCATGATCCAGCAGGATGCCGGACCCCAGGCTGGCTGCGGGGTGAATGTCCACCGCGAACTCCGCTGACATGCGATTCTGCAGAAACAGGGCCAGGAATTCCCGTCCCTGGTTCCACAGGCAGTTGGCCACCCGGTGGGTTTGCAGGGCGTGAAAGCCCTTGAAATAGAGAAACGGCACGGACAGCTTGTCGCAGGCGGAATCCCTCTCCTGCACCGCCAGCAGATCGTTGCGAATGAATTGGCCGATGCCCGGGCACGAGGCAAAGGCGGAGGCAATTACCTCCCGCAACAACAGCGAGGACGCGGTGGGACTGTCCAGCTTGTTGGCCAGGTGAAAGCTGAGCGCCGATTCCAGGCTCTCGTGGTTGAGGATGGTGGCATGGAGGAAGCTGGCGAGGACCGGCTCGTGGTCCGCCGCCGCGGTGGCTTCGCGGTGGATCGCTTCCCAAACCGGGTCTGCGCTGGTGGACTGGTTCATTTTCTGGCTCCTCCAGTGATGCTGGTTTGCCGTCGTGCAGATGCGCTGCCATCATAAGGCATGCGTCAAGACCTGCGGCCGTACTGGCTCAAGAAACTCTATCTGCGGTTCCGGCATCGCTACGCGGAACATTTTCTGCGGCCCATGGTGGATGAACTGGGCTCACACCATACCATCATGAAACCCTGGTATGTGTCGTTCAGCGGACCCAATATCCGCATCGGCAATGGCGTCACCATCATCGGCGAGCGCAGCAAGCCGGTGAAACTGGGGGTGTGGGGGCGACAGCCCGGCACGGGTTCCATCCGGGTGGGAGATCACGTGCTGATCAGCCCCGGGGTTCGCATCAGCGCCAGCGATGAAATTGTCATCGGCGACAGCGTCATGATTGCCGACGGCGTGTACATCACGGATTCCGACTGGCACGGCATCTACGACCGTATCGAGCGAAACGAGGAGATTGCGCCGGTGCACATCGGCAACAATGTCTGGCTGGGCGACCACAGCGTGGTGCTCAAGGGGGTGGGGATCGGTGACAACAGCGTGGTGGCCGCGCACGCGGTGGTCAGCAGGGAGGTGCCGGCCAATGTGGTGGTGGCGGGCAATCCGGCCCGGGTGGTAAGGCATCTGGACCCGGATCGGGGTTTTCGCACGCGGGCGGATTATTTTGCCGAACCCGAACAGATCGACCGCTTCTTCGATGAGGTGGACCGCTCAGTACTGCGCCACAATCGCTTCCTCAACTGGCTGCGGGCGCAGTTGTGGCCGCGCCGGGGGGATTGAATCCCGATTCCGCGGACTCCTGGAGCAGTTCCGCCAGGCCCGGCTTCACGACCTTGCCCATGGCGTTGCGCGGCAGCGCGTCCAGGACTTTGATCTGCTTTGGGGTTTTGTAGGCGGACAAGCGGCCTTCACACCATTGCTTCAGGTCCGCGATATCGAGGCTGGCTCCATCGCGCAGTGCAATGACCGCCGCGACTGCTTCTCCCCAGGTGCGGTCTTCGACGCCGATCACGGCTACCTCTTCGATGTCCCCGTGGGTCAGAAGTACGCCCTCGATCTCCAATGCCGACAACTTGTAACCACCGGATTTGATGATGTCCACCGAGGACCGGCCCATGATGCGATAGTAACCGTCTTCGATGACCGCAATGTCACCCGAACAGAACCACGCGTCCCTGAAATTTTCGTTGGTCGCCTGCTCATCGTTCCAGTACGCTTCGAACACCATGTCGCCTTTGACGCGAATCTCCCCCGGTGTCGATTCTTCCCGTATCGGACGATCGTCTTCATCGAACAGTTGGACCTCCACGCCCGGCAGCGCCTGGCCGACAGTCCCCGCGCGCCGGTCACCGTCATAGGGGTTGGAAAGCGCCATGCCGATCTCTGTCATGCCGTAGCGTTCCAGCAAAACCTGCCCGGTGCGCGCCCGCCAGTGGTCAAATACCGTGACCGGGCAGGCGGCGGACCCCGAGACGTTCAATCGCATTGCGCCAAAGCCGTCGCAGACTGCCGTTGCCTGGTCGGCATCCAGGGTTTCCAGATAGTCCAGAAGTCTGATGTAGATCGTGGGCACCGCCATGAATACGCTGTACACCCCCGCGGCGACCTGCCGGCAGAGTTTCGGCAGATCCAGCTTCGGCATCAGGTGCACCGTGGCGCCGGACCAGAGCGCGCAACTCAGCACGTTGATTATGCCGTGGATATGATGCAGCGGCAGGAACAGCGGGATGACGTCGTCCCCGCTCCATTGCCAGGCGCTGACCAGGGTGGTGATCTGTGCGCGAATTGCCTTGTGCGTAAGGACAACGCCTTTCGGTCTGCTGGTGGTACCACTGGTGAAGACAATCATGGCCCGCCGCCCGGCTCCGATTGCCGGCAGGCGCCCCGTACTGTCAGCCAGCAATTGATCGGCCGAAGCCAGCTCTATCGACAGGCGTTCGCATAGCGGTCTGACCTGGTCCTGGTGCTCGTCTCCGGTAACCACGCGAGTAACCCCGGCATTGGTCAGACAGTGTTCGAGTTCCGCTTCGGCCGCCGCGGTAGCGAGTGGAATCGCGATGCCGCCCGCGCGCCAGATGCCGTGCAGCGCGGTCACGTAGTCAAGGCTTGCCGGGAGTAGACAGGCGACGCGCTCCTCTTGCAGATCACTGTTGCCGGCGAGAAGGCCGGTGGCAAAGCGTTCAATGCGTGCGTTGACTTCGCGATAGGAATGCTGCGTGCCGGCGTCGACCAGAGCAATTTTCATGCTTCCGTCGACCAGTTCGGGAAAATTGTTCACCTGACGCTCAGCGGGTCGTCCAGCAGCGCCACGGTTTTTATCTGCGCGTAGGCCCGGCTGCCCGGTTTCAACCCCAGCTTGTGCACCGATTTCCGGGTCAGCCTGGCGAGCAGGAACTGTCCGCCCAGCCGCAGTTTCAGCAGCAACTGGTTGGCGTCACTCGCTTCGATCTCCTCCACGCTGACCTCCAGTATGTTGAGTATGCTGGTGTCGGTCGGGGCGGACAGGCACAGGCTCACGTCGCGGGCCGGGATGCGCAGGCGCAGCGCCTGACTATCGTCCGGCAACCCGCGGTCGGCGATATGGACCGTCTGCCCCTCCAGTGACAGCCGGGCCAGACCGTATTCCGCCTCGCGGGCCACCAGTTGTGCCGACAGGATGGCGGCCGCCCGTTCCCGCAGGGCGACGGCCAGCGACAACTCGGAACTGAGTTGCTGCAGTGGGCCCTCGGCGACGCTGCGTCCGGCCTCCATGACCACCAGCCAGTCCGCCAGTTTGGCTATTTCCTCCAGGTCGTGGCTTACGTACAGAATGGGAATATCGGTTTCTCTCTGCAGCCGTTGCAGGTGCCCCAGGATTTCCTGTCGGCTGGACAGATCCAGGTTGGCCAGGGGTTCGTCCATGAACAGCACGGCGGGATTGCTGAGCAGGGCGCGGCCAATCGCCACCCGCTGTTGCTGGCCGCGGGAGAGCTGTTGCGGGCGGCGCTGGAGCAGGGGCTGCAGTTGCAGCCAGTCGCACACCTGCTGCCGGCTAGGGCCGCCTGGGGCGCCGGCGCGTTTGCTGGCATAGTGCAGATTACCGGCCACGGTCAGGTGGGGAAAGAGGCGGTCATCCTGGAAGGTGAAACCGATTTTGCGCCGGTGGGCGGGAAGGAAATGGCGCCGGTCCTGCCACAGTTGCCCGCCAAAGCGGATCAGGGTCGGTTCCTGACCGGTCAGCAAACCTGCCAGGCAGTAGAGCAGGGTGGTTTTACCGCAACCACTGGGACCGTAGATGGCCGTGGTCCCACTGGCCGGGAACCGGCAATGGAGATCCAGGCAAAACTCCGCGCTGCGCCGCAACACGACCCTGCCGATCAACCCCTGGGCGCTGGTGTCCGCCATCACGGCCGGCTACCGCCGAAACCCAGGTTGCCGCGCCGGTACAGCAGGAACAGGGTGACGAAGGAAAACAGCATCAGGCCCGCTGCCAGGCGGTGGGCCTGCGCGTACTCCAGGGCTTCCACCCGATCGTAAAGGGCGATGGACAGGACCTGGGTTTCCCCCGGAATATTGCCGCCGATCATCAACACCACGCCGAATTCTCCGACCGTGTGGGCAAAACCCAGACTGGCGGCCACCAGGAAACTGTGTCCGCAACTGGGCAGCACCACGCTGAGCCAGCGGTCCCTGGCATCCGCACCGAGGGTGGCGGCCGCTTCCAGCAGGCCCTCCGGAACCGAGCGAAAGGCCGCCTGCAGGGGCTGTACCACAAAGGGCAGGGAGTACAGCACCGAACCGATCACCAGGCCGCTGAAACTGAAAGCCAGCCGTGTCCCGGTAAGCTGTTGCCAGAAACTGCCCAGTGCCGACTGCGGTGCAAAGGCGATCAGCAGGTAGAAGCCGAGCACCGTGGGGGGCAGGATCAGGGGCAGGGCGACCACCGCCTCCACCCCGTTGCGCAGGGTGCTTTGACCCCGCGCCAGCCACCAGGCCAGGGGAGTGCCCAGCAGCAACAGAATCACGGTCGTGACGGTGGCCAACTCGATGGTCAGCCAGATGGCGGCGGCATTATTCAGCGGAATTTCCTCCCTGGCCATAACCGGCCCGGACGATGGCGGCCTGCGAGGCAGGCGACAGCAGCCACTGCAAAAAGTGCCGGGCCCGGTCCCGGTTGGCAGAGTGGCGCAACACCACGGCCTGTTGTTGCAGGCCGCCATACCAGTGTCGGGGGATGTCCAGCCAGGGTGGCTGGGCCTGGCTGCGGGCGATGAGGGCGGCATCCGCGCCGCCGCCATGCCAAAACTGATAGGCCTGCCCGATATTCACACCCTGCAATCGCGGCGAAGGTGTGCTGGCGACGCGCTCCAGCACCTGCTGTGCGGCAGCCCCGTACGGTGACAGTCGCGGGTTGGCGGTGGCCAGACTGAGGCCGGGGTGGGTCAGCAGGGCGGCGATCCCGGCCTGCGCCACTGCGGCGAGGTCGGGCTGATAGACCAGCACCAGGAGCCCCCGGGCATAGACCTGGCGGCTTCCGTCCAGCACCAGCCCCTGCTGTTCCAGCCGGCGCGGAAACTTGCTGTCGGCGGAGAGGAACACATCGAAGGGTGCGCCGTGGAGGATTTGTGCATAGAGCATGCCGGAGGAGCCGCTGCTGATTTTCAGCGTTCGCCCGGCATCGAGGTAGGATTCCGCAACCAGATGCTCCAGGGTGGCGCGAAAGTTGGTGGCCACCGCAACCTGCAGCGACGCGCCATTGGCGGTCCCGCTGAGCAGCAGCAACAGCAGGCCGGCCACCAGCCTGCTTTGGGATGCGTTTTCCATCGACAACTTCAGCGCCGGGTGACAGTCATGGGCTAGTATGGTGCAAGGTCCGATGGATTGCACGGCTGCGGGGTGCGCGCCACACACCAGACATGAACCCGGGCGGCCCCGGCACCGTGCAGCACCTGGGCCAGATGATGCACCGTGGCGCCGGTAGTCATGACATCGTCAACCAGCACCAGGAATTTGCCGTCGACGTCGTCGCGACAGGTGAACGCCTGCCGCAGGTTGCGCTGCCGCCGACGCCGGTCCAGTTGCAGCTGCGCCGGAGTGGCCCGGATTTTTCGACACAGGCGCGGGGCCACCTGTAGCTGCCAGTGGCGCAGTCGCGGGTGCCGGCTCAGGGAGCGGGCCAGCAGCTCCGACTGGTTGAATCCCCGTCGCCACCGGCGCCGCCAGTGCAGCGGTACCGGCACCAGCAGGTCCGGTACGCCGAATCGGTGCAGTTCCCGTTCCACCGCGGCTACCAGCAGTTCGGTGAGCAACGGCAACATCGGCAGGTCGGCGGAAAACTTGAAACGCCGCAGAAAACCGTCCAGTGGTGGGGTGTACAGCCACGGCGCACAACTGTGTTGATAGGCGGGTGGATGTTGCTGGCAATTGCCACAAATGGCTACCGACCCGGCAGGCGGGACGCCGTCGCGGGGCTCCACTGCGCCAGCGGCAGGGATGGAGCTTGGCGATGCGTCTCGTGCGGCAAGCGGGATGCCGCACCGGTGGCAGCCATGGGAATTGGCGGGCAATTCCGCCTGGCAGGGCCAGCACAAACCCAGTGCCCGCCCGCTGGGGAGTTGGCACAGTTCGCAGTAGCAGGGTGCCAGCCTGTCTGCCAACCAGTTGTTAACCATTTCCGTCCCTGTAGGTTGACAACAAAGCGCGGGCCACTATGATCGGTCCATCCAGCAACTATAGTCCATGGGGAAGCCATGAGCCAGATACGCCACGACTGGCAGCGTGCGGAAGTAGAACAACTGTTTGCGCTGCCCTTCAACGACCTGTTGTTTCAGGCGCAATCCCTGCACCGCCGGTATTTCGACCCCAACCAGGTGCAGATCAGTACCCTGCTGTCCATCAAGACCGGTGCCTGTCCCGAGGACTGCGCCTACTGTCCACAGAGTACCCGGTACGACACCGGCGTCGAGGTGGAGCCGCTGATGGAGTTGGAAGCGGTATTGGAGCAGGCGCGAGCCGCCCGCGACAGCGGCGCTACCCGTTTCTGCATGGGAGCTGCCTGGCGCTCCCCCAAGGACCGCGATATCCCGCAATTGGCCGCCATGATCAGGCAGGTGCGCGAACTCGGGCTGGAGACCTGCATGACCCTGGGTATGCTCAGTACCACCCAGGCCGGTCAGTTGGCCGAGGCCGGGCTGGACTATTACAACCACAACCTGGATACCTCGCCGGAGTACTACCGGGATATCATCACCACCCGGCAATACCAGGACCGGCTCGATACCCTGGCCGCGGTGCGAGCTGCGGGCATGAAGGTTTGCAGTGGCGGCATCGTCGGCATGGGCGAGGAACTGACCGACCGCGCCGGCCTGTTGCAGGAACTGGCCAATCTTCAACCCCACCCCGAGAGCGTCCCCATCAATTTGCTGGTGCGCGTGCCGGGCACCCCCCTGGCGCAACAGGAGGACCTGGACCCGCTCGACTTTGTCCGCACCATTGCCGTGGCCCGCATACTGATGCCCGCCTCCCATGTGCGCCTGTCCGCGGGTCGTGAGGAAATGAACGAGGAAATGCACGCCCTGGCATATTTTGCCGGCGCCAATTCCATTTTTTATGGCGAAAAACTGCTGACCACTCCCAATCCCGAGGCCAACCGGGACCTGGCGCTGTTCGGCCGCCTGGGCATCCGCCCCGAGCCGCGCCCGGCAAGCGGAGTTGACCCGCGTTTTTACGATGCCACCGCCACCGGCCGCGAAACTGCTGCAACGAACTGATGACCCCCCTGCAACGGCGTCTGCAACAGCGCTTGCAGCAGCGTCAACGACAGTCCCTGTACCGGCAGCGCCTGACCCTGGACTCGCCCCAGGGGGTCGAACTGCGCCTGGGGGGCGAATCGCTGCTGTGTTTTTGCAGCAACGACTACCTGGGTCTGGCCAACCACCCCGAGCTGGTGCGCAGCCTGCAGACAGCGGCGCAGCGCTACGGAGTGGGTAGCGGGGCCTCCCACCTGGTGGTGGGCCACAGCGCGCCCCACCGGGAACTGGAAACGGCCCTGGCCGAATTCACCGGGCGCCAGCGCGCCCTGCTGTTCAGTAGTGGCTACCTGGCCAATATGGGAACCCTGATGGCCCTGCTGGGGAGGGGAGATCAGCTTTTCGAGGACCGTCTCAACCATGCCTCCCTGCTGGACGGCGGATTGTTGAGCAGAGCCCGCATGCAACGCTTCCGGCACAATGATGTGGCCGACCTGGGGCGACGCCTGGCGGCCCGGTCGGGGGATGGGGCGGCACTGGTAGCGGTCGATGGGGTGTTTTCCATGGATGGCGACCAGGCGCCGCTGGCCGACCTGGCCCGACTTTGTGCGCGGCAACAGGCCCTGCTGATGGTGGACGACGCCCACGGCTTTGGTGTGCTGGGGGACGACGGGGCCGGAACGGTGGCGGCGGCGGGTCTGGACGCCAGCCAGGTGCCGGTGTTGATGGCTACCCTGGGCAAGGCGCTGGGCTGTGCCGGAGCCTTTGTCGCCGGTGACCGGACTCTCATAGAGGGCCTGATTCAGTTTGCCCGTACCTATATCTACACTACGGCACTGCCGCCGGCCCTGGCCGCGGTCGGCCTCACCGCCCTGCAACTGGTGCGGCGGGAGAGTTGGCGCCGGCAGCACCTGCATGCCCTGATAGAACGTTTTCGTCGCGGCGCGCAGTCGTTGCAACTGAGCCTGGCGGATTCTCGCAGCCCCATACAACCGCTGCTGGTCGGCAGCGCCGAGGCCGCCACGCAACTCAGCGCAGACCTGCGCCGGCAGGGCCTGCTGGTAAGCGCCATCCGCCCGCCGACGGTTCCCCAGGGCAGTGCCCGCCTGCGCATTACGCTGTCCGCCGCCCATACCGAGTCCCAGGTCGACCGCCTGCTCGATGCCCTCGATCAGACCAGTCGTGGCGGGCAGCATGCGTTGCCCGGCCGGGGAGCCTGCGCGTGACTGCCGGACCCCAGCCAATGCTCGCGCCGGACACTGCGGCGGGCGCCACCCGGCTCTACAGCGAACGCCTGAGTGCCCTTCGTCCCGGCGCGGCGGAGCTGGTGCTGTTGTCCGGTTGGAGCATGGATAGCTCCGTGTGGCGAGGTCTGCTGCCGGAACTGCGGCAACGGGCCAATGTAACCCTGCTGGACCTGCCCGGTACCGGGCGCAGCGAGAGTGCCGACTGGGATCGCGAAGCGCTGATGCAGGCGTTGCTGGCCGTTGCCCCGGCGCCGGCACTGTATCTGGGCTGGTCGCTGGGAGGCATGCTGGCCTGGGAACTCGCCCGCCGGGTACCGGAGCGGGTGCGGGCGATCATTACCCTGGGCAGCAGCCCGCGCCTGGTAGCCGAAGACGGTTGGACAGCGGCCATGCCGGCTGCGGAATTTCGGGCTTTCCGGCAGCGGGTGGCGAGCCTGGGCAGCAGGGCATTGGTCGGGTTTGATCATTTGCAGGCCGGAGATGATCCGGTTTTGCGCGACTGGTGCCGGCGCTATCGGCGGGGGGCGCCGACTCCCCGTGGCCTGGGTGCGGCCCTGGATTTGTTGAGCCAGCTCGATTTGCGCGAATCCCTGCCCCGACTGCGAATGCCGGTGGTCCATCTGCTGGGAGAACGCGACCGCCTGGTACCGGCCCGCCTGGGAGGGGTGCTGGAAGCAATTGCTCCCCGACAGTCCGTACAGGTGCTGGCCGGGCTTGGCCACCTGTTGCCGCTGAGCGCGGGCCGAAGGCTGCTGGCAGCGGTGGATGGCTGCCTGCCCGCCGCCCGGCCGGTGCCGGCGCCGCGGAGGGAGAAATCAGCCGTTGCACGCTCTTTCGACCGGGCGGCCGGGCGCTACGACCGCGCCGCCACCCTGCAGCGCCGGACCGGCCATGCGCTGCTGGCGCGCTTGCCGGAGCAGTGTTCGGGCCGGGTGCTGGACCTGGGTTGCGGGACCGGACATTTTCGGCATCCGCTGCAGCAGAAGTACCCTCACTCGCGCTATACCGGCCTCGATTTATCGCGGGGCATGGTGCAATTCGCTGCCGGGCGGGTGGCGGGCAGCGAGGTGGCCGACTGGGTAGTGGGAGATGCCGAGGATTTGCCGCTGGCCAGCCACAGTGTGGCACTGGTTTTCAGCAATCTCGCGTTGCAATGGTGCGAGCAGCCACGACGCCTGGCCACGGAGCTGATGCGGGTTCTGGCGCCGGGAGGGCAGGCCCTCATCGCAACACTCGGGCCCGCGACCCTGCACGAGTTGCGCCGTGCCTGGTCCCAGGTGGATGAGCACGAACACGTCAATCGGTTCGCACCACTGGCTACGCTGGAAGCAGCTTTTCGCGCCGCCGGGCTGCACCTGCAATCCGTGGCCAGACGGCAACTGCAAATGCGCTACCAGCATCCCATGCAACTGTTTCGGGAACTCAAGTGTCTGGGGGCGCACAACGTCAATTTGGCCCGGCCCCCGGGTCTGACTGGTCGCCGCAGTCTGGAAGCCGTGTCCCGCGCCTATGAAAGCTTCCGCGAGCACGGCAAACTGCCCGCCAGTTATGAAGTGTACTACCTGCACCTGAGCCGGCCGCAACGCTCGTGAGCCACACCTTTTTCATCGCCGGCACCGATACCGGGGTGGGCAAAACCCTGGTGGCGGCCGGCCTGCTGCTGGCCGCCGAACAACGCGGCCTGAGTACCGCGGCGATGAAACCGGTGGCGGCCGGATGTGATGCGCAGGGCCACAATGAGGATGCCCTGTTACTGCAAGCGGCCATGACCCTGCAACTCGACTACCAGCAGGTCAATCCGGTGGCCCTGAGCCCGGCTATCGCGCCGCACATCGCCGCTGCCCAGGCGGGTAGATCTCTCGAGGTGGCGCGGTTGGCGGGCTATTGTCGCGGCACCATGTCGGCGGGGGCGGATGTGTTGCTGGTGGAAGGCGCCGGGGGCTGGCGGGTGCCGTTGAATGAGCGGCAGACACTTGCCAACCTGGCGGTGGAACTGCGGACTCCGGTAATCCTGGTGGTGGCAATGCGGCTGGGTTGTATCAACCACGCGTTGCTGACCGCAGAGGCCATCGCCCATGATGGTCTGCCCCTGGCCGGCTGGGTCGCCAACAGTTGTGGCGCCACCATGCCCTGCTACCGGGAAAACCTGCAGGCCCTGCGCAGCCGCCTGCACGCGCCGCTGCTGGGCGAGATTCCCGACCTCGAGACCGCCGTTCCCCGGCGAGCGGCGGCATACCTCGACTGGTCTCCATTGCTGGGGCCGGCCCCGGGCGTGAACCGGGCCTGATGCTTTGCTATAGTGGCGCACCACGTCAAACATCGGTGTGTGGCGCAGCTTGGTAGCGCACTTCCTTCGGGAGGAAGGGGTCGGAGGTTCAAATCCTCTCACACCGACCAATTTACGCGGGGTGCATTCCGGTTCCATCGGTTGCACTGAGTCCCGATAACCGGCTGCCGCCCGACGATGAAAGTTCTGCACGTCTACAAGACCTTCTTCCCCGATACCCACGGCGGGCTGGAGGAGGTGATTCGGCAAATTTGCCTGAATGGCGAGGCACACGGGCTGGAAAGCCGCGTGTTTGCCCTCAGCCCGGAGCCCGGACCCGGGCCCGTCGAGGTAAATGGGGTGACCGTGGTGCGCGCCCGACGCAGCTTTGAAATCGCCTCCTGTGGATTTTGCGTTCACGGTCTGTCCGAGTTTCGCAAACAGGTTGCCTGGGCCGATGTCGTGCATTACCACTACCCCTGGCCGTTTGCCGATGTCATGTACCTGTTGTACGGCAGGGCCAAGCCGAGCATCGTTACCTATCATTCCGATATCGTGCGGCAACGCATTCTACAGGTCCTCTACCGCCCGTTGAGGTCGCGCTTTCTGGGTTCGGTATCGCGAATTGTCGCCACCTCGCCAAATTACTCCGCCTCCAGCAAAGTGCTGGACCGCTTCGCCGACCGCGTGGAGGTGATCCCCATCGGTATCGACGAGTCCCGCTATCCCCACCCTCCGGAAGCCCGGCAGTTGCGGGAAATCCGCGCCGAAGTGGGGGAAGACTTTTTTCTGTTCGTGGGGGTGCTGCGCTATTACAAGGGTCTGCACATTTTGCTCGAAGCCGTGAAGGATGCCAGTTATCGGGTGGTGATCGTCGGTGGAAACTGGATAATGTGGTGTTTTGTGGTTACGTGGACGACGCTGCCAAGATGGCACTGTTCCATCTTTGCCTGGGTGTGGTGTTTCCCTCCCACCTGCGTTCCGAAGCCTTTGGCGTGGCCCTGCTGGAAGGCGCCATGTGTGGAAAACCCCTGCTGTCGGCGGAAACCGGTACCGGTACCAGCCATATCAATGTGGACGGTGAAACCGGCTATGTGGTGTCGCCGGGATGTCCCCAATCCCTGCGTGAGGGGCTCGACAGGCTCTATTACAACCCGCAGCGCGCGCGGGAAATGGGTTTGGCGGCCCACCGCCGCTTTCGGCAATTGTTCGGTGGCTGGCTGATGGGCAAACGCTATGTGCAGGCCTATCGCGAGGTGCTGGCCGAGTGGGAATCCACCGCCGCCTCACTCGAGCACTGAAGAGAACCGTGCGCATCGCCGTAGATGCCAGGCCGCTGGCACATCCCTTTACCGGTATCGGCCGCTACACAGAGGCCCTGCTGCGGCGCCTGGTAGGCAGCCCCGGGCACCAGTGGTTTCTGTACTCTGACCGGGGCATCCTGCCACGCTTTGACTACGACGACCACGTGCAACTGCGCACCGCCAACGTCCACCCGGGCAGTCCTTTCAGCCTGTTCTACAGCCAACTGGTGTTTCCGCGCTGGGCGCGGGGCGATTGCGTGGACCTGTTCTGGTCCCCCCGGCACCACCTGCCGCTGCGTCTGCCCAGGGCGGTGCCCGGCGTGGTGACGGTGCACGACCTGGTGTGGAAACGGTATCCGGCAACCATGATGAAGACCAACCTGTGGTTGGAGCGGCTGTTGATGGGGCCCTCTCTGCGGCGGGCGCGACGGGTGATTTGCGTGTCCGAATTCACCTCCCGGGAACTGGGGCGGGAATATCCCGGTTTGTCGTCGGCCTGTCGTGTGGTGCATGCGGCGGCAGAATCCATGGCTGGCGTTCAGGAACGATCGGTGCCGGTTCCCGAGCGGCCCTTCCTGTTGTTTGTCGGCACACTGGAACCGCGCAAGAACCTGCCCCGCCTGCTGCGTTCCTTTGCCAGGCTGGTCCGGGAAACTGACCTGCCGCACCAGTTGGTGGTGGTTGGAGCGCAGGGCTGGTCCGGGCAGAATCTGCCCCATTTGATCGCCGAGCTGGGTATCGCAGCCCGGGTCGAACTGCGCGGCCGCCTGAGCGATGTCGAATTGCAGGAGCTGTATCAGTCGGCGGTAGCCCTGGTTATGCCCTCCCTGTACGAAGGATTCGGGTTGCCGGTGCTGGAGGCCATGAACCACGCTACCCCGGTGATTGCCAGCGAGGCGGGTGCCCTGCCGGAAGTGGTCGGGGAGGGTGGACTGCTGGTGGACCCGCTGTCAGAGGACAGCATTTACCAACAGATGCTGCGACTGTGTGTGGACCATGGCTTGCGCACCAGGCTGAGTGCCAGCGCCAGCCGGCAGGCGCAACGATTTTCCTGGGAGCGGGCGGCACGACAGACGCTGGCGATACTGGAGGAGGCCGCCGCCTGATTGTGCGGGCTTGCAACAGATTTATGGAGCTGACAGTGAAACGCCGTCCGAGCGATACGAAATGAACATCACTCGTCGCGATTTCGCGATATGCCTTGCTTCCCTGGTTGCCGCTGGAGTCGCGCATCCGGCCCCGGGCCAGGATGAACTGCAATCTTTCCTTTCGCTTTCTGCGCGGCTTACAGGATTTCCCGAAGAGGAGATCGATCCCGAACTGGCGCTCGGCATGATGGAAGGCCTGAGAGCCGCGGGACAAGGCGCTGAACTTGGCGACCTGCTGCTGAACGCGGCGGCGCCATGGGAAAACGAACTGGCCCGGCGAATCGTGGTCGCCTGGTATTCGGGCTTGCATCCGGATGCTGCGGGAACGTCCCTGCGCACGTACTACGACGCCCTCGTCTGGCGCGCTCTCGAATACACCAAACCTCCGGGCCAGTGCGGCGCGGCTCCGGGAGACTGGAGCAAACCGCCTGCCGGGGTCAGTCAATGAGCGCCGGGCAATGACCGCGATCGAAGCCGACGTCATCATCGTCGGTGCGGGTTTTGCCGGCGCGCTGCTGGCGGACCGGCTCGCCGCGCGGGGAATCGGCGCGGCGGTGCTCGAAGCCGGCCCCCGGGTCAATCGCGGCAGGGCATTCCGGACATTTCTCAATGCAGCGGTGAAGACGCCCGAAAGTCCCTATGAACGGCTGCCCGAAGCCGAATTTCCCGATACCCTGGACAGCGGCCACTGGTACCGGCAAGCCGGCCCCGATGTCTTCAAAAGCACCTACCTCAAAGCCGTAGGCGGCACCTCCTGGCATTGGCTCGGCACCTGCTTGCGCTACCTGCCGAGCGATTTCCGCATGCGCTCGGATTTCGGCCGCGCGATCGACTGGCCGATCGATTATGCTGAACTCGAGCCCTGGTATGTCGAAGCCGAACGCCAACTCGGCGTAGCCGGAGATTCGAAGGAAGACCTCGGCTCGCCAAGGTCCGGCCCGTTTCCGCAACCGCCGATACCGGGCACATGGCTCGACCGCGTCATCGCGCGCGCTCTGGAAGGTACGCAATACCAGGTGCGGCTGACGCCCCAGGCGCGCAATTCCGTGGCCCGAGAGGGCCGGCCCGCCTGTTGCGGCAGCAGCACCTGCATTCCGATTTGTCCGGTGGCTGCGAAATACGACGCCACGGTCCACCTCGACCGGGCTGAAGCCGCCGGTGCCGTGATTCACGAGCGCACGACGGCGACTTTCATCGAGGCCGGCGTGGACGGCCGCGTCTCGGCGATCCGTTTCCGCCGGCCCGACGGAACCGGCGACCTCGCCCGCGGGCGCGTCTTCATTCTCGCGGGCAACGCTGTCGAGACGCCGCGCCTGCTGTTGCATTCGCGCTCGGAAGCGTCGCCCGGCGGCATCGCCAATGCGTCTGATCAGGTCGGCCGCAACCTGATGGATCATCCGGTTCAGTTGAGTTGGGCGCTGGCCGGCGAGGCCGTATGGCCTTACAGGGGTCCCCTGTCGACCTCGGGCATCGAGAATCTGCGCGACGGCCCGGTTCGCTCGCAGAGATCGGCCCTGCGCATCCAGATCAGCAACGACGGCTGGAACTGGCCGACAGGAGGACCGGTCACCCTCGCCAGCTCACTGACGAGCAGGGGTTTACTCGGCACCGACTTGCGGCGCGCAATTGCCGACCACGCATCGCGCGAAGTGCAACTCGCCGCGCTGACCGAGCAACTGCCCGATCCTGAAAACCGGATAACGCTTGACCCGCGGGACGCCGATTCCTACGGCGTTCCGCTGCCCCGAATGCACTATCGCGTGGGGGAATACTCCCGGGCCGGGCTCGATTACGCCAGAGACGTCCACGATGAAATCTTCGCGCGCCTGAACGCCAGCGAAATCCGGCATGCGGACGAATTCCAGGGCTCGGGCCACGTCATCGGCACGACGCGAATGGGCAACGATCCGCGGGAATCCGTTGTCGACAGCAACTTGCGCAGCCATGCACATGACAATCTCTTCCTCGTCGGCGCCGGAGTTTTCCCGACCGCATCGACGGCCAATCCGACGCTGACGATCGCCGCACTTGCGCTACGGGTCGCCGAACATGTCTCTGCGGCGCTTTCGGCGTAAGCGTATCGGGCCGATTCAACGTGATTTGCCCCGCTGCATAGCTTCCAATCCACCGGATTTCGGCTTTTGCGTTTCATCAAGCACAAACGCCTCGGGCCCGCCATAATCGTGAATCCTCGCGGAAATCATCCACTCACCTCGGCAAGCTCCGCTGCAAGTCTCAACCCTTGACCTCGGCAAATTCCTGACTATGATTGGCACTCTCTGTGGGAGAGTGCCAAAAAAAGTCATTTTTTCCCTTGAAATACTGACTGGCACCCCCATAACTACACGCGGCCGATATGGTGCCCATATCGGCGCAGGAAAACTAACGTTTAGTGGAGACCTTTACACATGAACATCCGTCCGTTGTACGACCGCGTGGTCGTTCGTCGCAAGGAAGAGGAAGAAACCAGCGCCGGTGGCATTGTGCTGCCCGGTTCCGCCAAGGAAAAGCCCAACCAGGGTGAAGTCGTCGCCGTGGGTGACGGCAAACTACTGGATAGTGGTGAACTGCGCGCGTTGGCCGTGAAAGTTGGTGATCACGTGGTGTTTGGCCAGTACGCCGGAAGCAACACAATCGAAGTCGACGGCGAAGAGCTGATCATCATGGGTGAGAGTGAAATTTACGGCGTGGTCGAATAGAAGCCGTCCCGCAACTCTCGATTCAAGCAATTCAAGTATTCAATCAATTAAAGGATTTCTGACATGTCTGCAAAACAAGTGATCTTTGGAGATTCAGCCCGCCAGCGCATGCTGACAGGTGTGAACCTGCTCGCCGATGCCGTGCGGGCAACCCTGGGCCCCAAGGGCCGCAATGTGATACTGGATAAATCATTCGGTGCCCCGACAGTGACCAAGGACGGAGTTTCCGTGGCCAAGGAAATCGAATTATCCGACAAGCTGGAAAACATGGGCGCACAGATGATCAAGGAAGTGGCTTCCCAGGCTTCCGATACCGCCGGCGACGGCACCACCACGGCCACCGTGCTGGCGCAATCCATCGTCAACGAAGGCTTGAAGTCGGTGGCTGCGGGGATGAACCCGATGGACCTCAAGCGCGGTATCGACAAGGCGGTAAA
>CAZUGZ010000017.1:8867-39054 GCA_964620555.1 uncultured Alteromonadaceae bacterium | reverse complement strand
TACGTGGGTTACGAGCTGGTGAAACGCCTCAAGGCCGCCTGTGCGATTCCCATTCACATGCAGAGCCACGCCACCACCGGTCTGTCCACTGCCACCATCCTCAAGTGTGTGGAAGCGGGTATCGACAACGTCGATACCTCGATCTCCTCCATGTCCATGACCTACGGCCACTCCGCAACCGAGTCGGTGGTGGCCATGTTGCAGGACAGCGAACGCGACACCGGGCTGGACCTCGCCCTGCTCGGGGAAATCTCCACCTACTTTCGTGACGTGCGCAAAAAATATGCCAAATTCGAAGGCACTCTGCGGGGGGTCGATTCCCGCATCCTGGTGGCACAGGTACCCGGCGGTATGCTCACCAATATGGAGAACCAGCTGAAAGAACAGGGGGCACAGGACCGACTCGACGAAGTGCTGGAAGAAATCCCCCGGGTGCGCCAGGACCTGGGCTTTATTCCCCTGGTTACCCCCACCTCGCAGATCGTCGGCACCCAGGCGGTGCTCAACGTGCTGACCGGCGAACGCTATCAGTCGATCGCCCGTGAAACCGCCGCCGTATTGAGCGGGGAGTACGGCAGCACCCCGGCCCCGGTGGATGCCGAATTGCAGGCCCGGGTGCTGCAGGGTGGCGATCCGGTCACCTGTCGTCCCGCCGATCTGCTGCCGTCGGAACTGTCGGAATTGACCGCGGAGTTACAGACCCTGGCCGCGGAGAAAAACATCGTACTGCGCAGCGGCGAACAGTTGGCTGACGACGTGTTGACCTATGCGCTGTTTCCCCAGGTCGGCCTGAAATTTCTGCAAAACCGGGGCGACGCCAGCGCCTTTGAGCCGCCCCCCGATGGACAGCCGCCGGCCGTGGAAACCCCGACCGGGGCGGCGGGCAGCGCGGTGTACACGGTAACCGTCGACGGCCGGGCGCACGTGGTGCAAGTGGCGGAAGGTGGCGATATCACGGCCCTGGCTCCGGTTCCGGCTACTCCCGGCGAGCCGGTCCCGGCACCCCTGGCCGGCAATATTTTCAAGGTCTACGTCCAGCCCGGCATGACAGTGCAGGAAGGAGATGTCATCGTGGTGCTGGAGGCCATGAAGATGGAGACCGAAGTACGCGTTCACCGCACCGGCAAAGTGGCTTCGATTCAGGTGCGTGAGGGGGACTCGGTGGCGCTGGGCGAAACCCTCTTGACCCTGGACTGAGCTGTGGAAATTCTCTCCAGTCTGGCGGCTGCTTCCGGCCTCTCGCAACTTGCCTTCGGGCAACTGGTGATGATTGGCATCGGCCTGCTGTTGCTGTATCTGGCGGTGGTGAAGAATTACGAGCCCCTGCTGCTGGTGCCCATCGGGTTTGGCGCCATTCTCGCCAATCTTCCCGGCGCCGGCCTGGCCCTGTCGGCGGCGGAAAGTGCCTTGCGGGGGGCGGACCCGGAACTGTTCAGGCATCTGGCGGAGTCGCTGGGGATGGTTGCCACGGAATCGGTACAAGCCCTGCAGCATGCCTACCGCGAGGCGGATGCCCCTACCCGCATGCTGGTCACACAATTGGCCGAAGACGCCGGCTTTGAGCACGGCATGTTGTACCAGTTCTATCGGGTGGCGATAGCCAGTGGTGCGGCGCCGCTGGTGATCTTCATGGGGGTCGGGGCGATGACCGATTTCGGCCCCATGCTGGCGAATCCCAAAACCCTGATGCTGGGGGCGGCGGCCCAGTTCGGCATCTTCGCCACGCTGCTGGGGGCGGTGGCCATGACCGAGTTGGGCTGGATGAATTTTTCCCTCGCCGATGCCGCGGCTATCGGCATCATTGGCGGGGCGGATGGTCCCACGGCCATTTACGTGTCCAGCATCCTCGCTCCCCACCTGCTGGGCGCCATTGCGGTAGCGGCATACTCCTACATGGCCCTGGTACCGTTGATTCAGCCCCCGATCATGCGCGCCCTGACCACGGAGCGGGAACGCCGCATCGAAATGCTGCAATTGCACCCGGTGTCACGTCGCGAAAAGATCCTGTTCCCGTTGTTGCTGCTGTTGTTGGTCGCCCTGCTGTTGCCCGCCGCTGCCCCCTTGCTGGGCATGTTCTGTTTTGGCAACCTGATGCACGAATGCGGGGTGGTGGATCGCCTCAGCGACACCGCCCGCAATGCCCTGATCAACATCACCACCATTTTCCTCGGCCTGTCGGTAGGTTCCAAGCTCAGTGCCGAACAGTTTCTGGACCTCAGCACCCTCGCCATTCTGCTGCTGGGGCTAGTGGCCTTTGCCATCGGCACGGCGTCCGGCGTTCTCATGGCCAGGCTGATGAACCGGTTCAGTTCCACCCCGATCAACCCCTTGATCGGTTCCGCGGGGGTCTCCGCGGTACCCATGGCGGCGCGGGTATCCAACAAGTTGGGGCTGGAGGCAAATCCGCACAATTTCCTGCTGATGCACGCCATGGGGCCGAATGTCGCCGGGGTGGTCGGCTCCGTGGTTGCCGCCGGTGTCATGATTTCCCTGATAGGTTGATCACTGACCGCAGGTTGGGAAGGGCTGCATTTGACACGGATTGAGGAGGGAACCGGGTGAAAAAACCGTTGATAGCTCTGGGGCTGATCCTGGTAATGGTCGGCGTGGGCTATTTTGGTTACACCCGTTGGCAGCGAGGCCAGGGCGACGAAACGCTGACCCTGTACGGCAATGTCGATATCCGTGAAGTGCAGTTGAGTTTTCGGGTCGACGGCCGCCTGCAGACCATGAACTTCGAAGAAGGTGACACAGTGCCGGCCGGAGCGCTGCTGGCGGTGCTCGATGACCAACCGCTGGGTCACCGGTTGGCCGTTGCCGAGGCCCGGGCCGAGGCCGCCGAAGCCCGCCTGGAACTGTTGCGCCAGGGTTCCCGGCCACAGGAAATCCGGCGCGCCCGCTCCAGCGTGGAGGAGGCCAGGGCGGGCCTGCAACACGCGCAACTAGAGTTCAGCCGGCAGCGGGAACTGGTCGACAAGGAGCTCGGCAGTCAAAACTTGCTGGATCAGGCCCGCGCCGGCCGTGATCAGTGGTCGGCCCGGCTGGACGCCGCCGTCGAGGCGCTGAAGCTGGCTGATGAGGGCTTTCGCAAGGAAGAAATCAGCGCCGCGGAGGCCACCCTGGCCGCCGCCAGGGCTCAATTGGAACAGGCCCGGTTGCAG
Organism: uncultured Alteromonadaceae bacterium; assembly: GCA_964620555.1. Taxonomy (GTDB): domain Bacteria; phylum Pseudomonadota; class Gammaproteobacteria; order Pseudomonadales; family Halieaceae; genus JAPOQD01. The sequence continues at coordinate 35,893 of CAZUGZ010000017.1, read as the reverse complement.
TTCGAGGACACCCGGCTGTTCGCTCCCGCGGCCGGTCAGATCATGACCCGGGTGGTGGAGCCGGGGACCATGCTCAAGCAGGGCAACCCGGTATACAGTTTATCGCTGCTCGGAACCATCTATGTGCGGGCCTATGTAGATGAACCCCGTCTGGGACACGTGGTCCCCGGTACCCGGGTCCGGGTGTTTACCGACAGCGGGGGCAAAAGTTACCGGGGTCAGGTCGGCTTTGTCTCCCCGCGGGCGGAATTTACACCCAAGAACGTCGAGACCCCTTCGCTGCGCACCGACCTGGTCTATCGCCTGCGCATCCTGGTGACCGACGCCGACCAACATCTGCGCCAGGGTATGCCGGTTACCGTGCAGTTTCCCGGTGCCTGAACATGGCCGTGGAAATTGCCCTGGACCGCGTCTGCAAGGACTTTGGCGAAAATCGGGCGCTGGCTGAGGTCAGTACGCAAATCCAGGCCGGCCAGCTGACCGGTCTGGTGGGTCCCGATGGCGCCGGCAAGACCACTCTCATGCGCATCATGGCGGCCCTGATGGTGCCCAGCAGTGGTCGTGCTCTCGTCGCCGGTGCCGACGTGCGGGAAGACGCCGCTGGAGTGCACGCCGCGATCGGTTACATGCCGCAGCAATTTGGCCTGTACCAGGATCTTTCGGTTCAGCAAAATCTGGATCTCTACGCCGACCTGCGCGGCCTGCGACGGCAACAGCGCCGCCAAACCATGGAGCGATTGCTGGCTTTTACCAATCTGGCTCCCTTTACCCGGCGCCTGGCGGGCAGCCTGTCCGGTGGCATGAAACAGAAACTGGGACTGGCCTGTGCCCTGATGACCACGCCCCGAATCCTGCTGCTGGACGAGCCCAGCGTCGGTGTCGATCCGATATCGCGCCGGGAACTTTGGCAAATGCTCGGCGAACTGACCGGCTCCGGCATGACCATCGTCTGGTCCAGCGCCTACATGGATGAGGCGGAACGCTGTGAAGACCTGTTGTTGCTGGACCGGGGCCGGATCATCTATGCCGGGCCTCCCCGGCAATTGACTGCGAAGCTGGCGGGGCGTTGCTACCTGGTGAGGGGTATTCAGGGTGATCGCCGCCGCCTGTTGACCCAGGCGCTGGACCTGGATGGAATCCGGGACGGGGTGATCCAGGGTGAGGCAGTGCGATTGATCCTGGTCCAGGACACCCCCCGGGTTGCCCTGGATGCACTGCTGACGCACTACCAGGCGCGCCTGGAACCGGTGCCACCCCGCTTCGAAGATGCCTTTGTCGACCTGCTGGGTGGTGGCCCCGGAGGACGTTCCGAGTTTGCCGAGAAAATGCCGGTGGTCACCCAGCCCGAGGAAATCGTCGTTCAATGTCGTCGACTGAGCAGGCGTTTTGGTGATTTCAGCGCTACCGAATCAGTCAGCTTCAGTGTCAAAAAGGCCGAGATCTTCGGTTTGCTGGGACCCAATGGAGCTGGCAAGTCCACTACTTTCAAAATGCTCTGCGGCCTGCTCAAACCCAGTGCCGGCAGTGCCGAGGTAGTCGGCCTGGACCTTCGCAGCGCCGGCCCCGCGGCCAAGTTGCAACTGGGGTACATGGCGCAGAAATTTTCCCTGTTCGGTCTCCTGAGCGTGCGCCAGAACCTGGAATTTTTCTCCGGCGTGTACGGTCTGCACGGCGCCCTGCGTCGCTCGCGCATCGAGGAGATGATCGAGACGTTCGGGCTCGCACCATTCCTGGGGCAATCGCCGGAACTGTTATCCCATGGATTCAAACAGCGCCTGGCGCTGGCCTGTGCCCTGATGCACCGGCCGCGGGTATTGTTCCTCGATGAACCCACTTCCGGGGTGGACCCGTTGACCCGGCGGGAGTTCTGGACGCATATCACCGGCCTGGTGGAGCGGGGCGTGACCATCATGGTGACAACCCACTTCATGGAAGAAGCCGAGTACTGTGATCGGGTGGCCCTGTTGCATCGCGCCCAACTGATTGCGCTGGATACCCCGGATGCTCTCAAGGCCCGGGTCGTCACTGCCGAGCGGCCCGATCCAACCATGGAGGACGCGTTCATTCACCTGGTGGAAATCCACAACAGCAGCATGGCGCGGGAGGCGGCGGCGTGAACCGGCGGCGATTGCGCGCCCTGCTGACCAAGGAAATGTGGCAGGTCCTGCGCGATCCCTCCACCCTGATCATCGCCTTCGTCCTGCCCCCGATATTGCTGCTGCTGCTGGCTCGCGCCGTGTCTCTCGATGTCGAGGAAGTCCCCATGGGCCTGGTGCAGGAAGGTGACGGTGCCCACACCCGCAGTCTGGCGGCAGCCTATCGCGCCAGCCCCTGGCTGGAGGTCACTGCGGCGCGTCACCGCTGGGAACTGGAGCGCGACCTGGTCAACGGCAGGCTCATGGTACTGGTGGTGATACCAGCGGATTTCGATGCCCGGCTGAACTCTCCACAGGGTGGTGCCCGGGTGCAGATTGTCAGCGATGGCAGTGAACCGAATTCGGCCAACTTCGGTACTTCCTATGCCCGGGGAGTGTTCAATAACTGGTTGGCCCAGCAGCCCGGCAACCACGTGCTGCCGATGTTTGAACTGCAACCCCGTTTCTGGTTCAACCCCGAGCTGGAAAGTCGCAGGGTGCTGGTATCCGGCAGCATCGCCCTGGTCATGACCATCATTGGTACCCTGCTCACGGCCATGGTGATCGCCAGGGAGTGGGAGCGCGGCACCATGGAGGCGCTGTTGGCCACCTCCACCAGCACTGCCGAAATATTGCTCAGCAAGTTGCTGCCGTATTTCTGCCTGGCCATCCTGGCGGTGCTGGGCTGTACCTTTATGGCGGAGGTCGTATACGGCACTCCCCTGCGAGGTTCCCTGGCCGTGTTGCTATTGATCAGCACCGCCTTCCTGGCGGCGGCACTGGGGCAGGGTCTGCTGATTTCCACGCTGTCCCGAAATCAGTTCCATGCGGCGGAATTAGCCGTGATGACCGGCTTTCTGCCCGCCCTGATTTTGTCGGGTTTCGTCTTCGAAATTCAGAGTATGCCGGAACCGGTGCAGTGGTTGACGCAGCTGGTTCCCGCCCGCTACCTGGTGTCCTCCCTGCAAACCGTTTACCTGGTCGGGGATGTGTGGGCCGACCTGTGGCCAAACCTGTTGGCGATGCTGCTGTTGGGCGGTCTGCTGTTTGCCCTCACCTTCGCCTTTTCGCGCGGCCGGCTGGACTGATGCTCGGGTCTCTTGGCCACGCCATGGCCAGGGAGTTCATCGCCCTGATGCGCGACCCCGGATCGCGGCGGATTTTACTGGCCGCACCGGTGTTTCAGTTGGTGGTATTTTCGTACGCGGCCACCATGGAGATCCACAATGCGGATTTGGGGGTGATCAACGCCGATGGTGGTCGTTGGTCCCGGGAACTGCTGCAGCGCCTGGAGGCAGCCAGCTTTGTGGAAAGCCTGGTTCCGGTCGCTTCCACGGCGCAACTCGATGAGTTGATTGAACGGCGGCAGATTCTGCTCGCGGTGCATTTTCCCGCCGATTTTTCCCGCCGTATCGAGGCTGGTCAGCCGGGCCGGCTGCAAATGATAGTCGATGGCCGCCGGGCCAATGCCGGACAGGTCGCCTTTTCCTATATCCGCACTATCGCCGCCGATTTGCAAATGGAGTTGGCTGAGACCCGGACCGACATCAGGCCGCCGCCCCAGGTCGTGGTGCGGCACCGCTTCAATCCCAACCTGCAGTACCGCATGTTTATCCTGCCGGCAATGGTGGCGACCCTGGCCATGTTGCCCACCATGCTGATCTCTTCACTCAGTATCGCCCGCGACCGGGAACTGGGAACCTTCGAGCAGTTGCTGGTATCCCCGCTCACCTCCCTGCAGATCATCTTCGGCAAATTGCTGCCGGCGGTGTTTTCCGGTTTGTTTTCCTCGCTGCTGATATTGACGCTGGTGGTATTCGCCTTCCAGGTGCCGATGACGGGTAACCTGTTGCTGCTGTTCACCTCCCTGGTGGTCTTTGTATTTGCCGTTGCCGGTATCGGGCTGGCGGTATCTGCCTGCTGCTCCACCCAGCAGCAGGCGCTGTTGGGAATGTTTGCCCTGGTGGTACCGATGATGCTGACCAGCGGGTTTCTGACTCCGGTGGACAACATGCCGGACTACATGCGTTACCTGGCGCAGATGAATCCCCTGAAGCACATCCTGGTGATCGTCCTGGGCAGTTTTCTCAAGTCCATGTCCGCGATGGAAATCCTTGCCAATCTGTGGCCCATGCTGGTGATCAGCCTGGGTACCTTGGGTGGTGCAGTGCTGATCGTGCGCCATCGGGTAGGCTGAAACCAGCGAGGTGTCCTCTACCGGCGTTGTCCCCCAACTGATTTCACTATTGATCGCCGCGCCCCTATAATTCACAGGCCGTTGGGGGTTGGAAAGGGGTGGCGAACCCATTGCAAAGCGAATGGCTGGCTACCGTTGGTGACAAACTGGAGCGCAACTGGGACGACCTCCATGCCCGCCTCTATGCCCTGGCTCAGCCGCGCCGGGTCGCGCGTCTGCGCACGCTGTCACTGGGGCTGGCAGCGCTTTGGTCGATTTTCATCCTGGCTGGTCTGCTTTGGCGGCTGCTGCCACCGGCGACGCAGGCCGATCCGGTGACTGACCTGGTCAATCCCCTGCAGGCCGATACCGGCGCCGCGACCGCGGTTGCGGTGGACCTCGACCGGCTGCTGGCCTGGAACCTGTTCGGTGCGCTGGCTGAGGTACCGGCCGGTGCGGAACAGACGACGGTGCAATCCAGCCACACCGATGATGTCATTGGGGAACGCGCCAGACCGACCCGGCTGCCACTCAGGTTGCGGGGAGTGGTCGCCTCCAGCCAGGCACCGGCCGCGGTGGCAATCATCGAAATCCGGGAGCAACAGCAACAGTATTCCACGGGAGACAGGTTGCCGCTGAGCGGTGCGGTGACGGTGGCCGGAATCCGGTCCACGGGGGTGATACTGAACCACAACGGCAACTATGAGTTGTTGCCGCTGTACGAGGCGAACGGCGCCGTCCCCAAAGCGCCACCCCAGCCGCGGTCCCCGACCACCACTGACCAGCGGAATAATCCGGAGCTCAGCCGCCTGGCCGGGAACCTGCGGCGGCGACTCTACCGGGATCCGCAATCGCTGGCGGACGTGGTGAACGTCGCCGCGGTCTGGCAGGACGATCAGTTGCTGGGTTACCGGGTCAGCCCCGGCCGGGACCGGGCCCAGTTGGAGCAACTGGGCTTCAGGACCGGAGATCTGGTTACCGGCGTCAACGGCATAGAACTGACCGGACCCGGCAAGGCCATGGAGTTGTATCGGGTCATGCGCGAGGCCACCGAGGCCAGTATCGAGTTGCAGCGGGACGGAGAACGGTTCAACATCGAAGTCAGCTTTGCAGCGGACTGACCGGGTAGGCAGGTGATTGCATTGATCCGGTTGACAGGAGTTGCATTTTGCACAAGGTAAACTCGCATATCTCACCCAGGTTCGTAGCGAGCGTATCGGCGTTCGCAGCAGAAGGTTGGTGCGCTATGCGGGTAAAGAGCTTGCGGCGAATCCTGGGCCTGGCGCTGTCGCTGTGGACGGCACTCGCTGTGAGCCAGGACTGGACTGTCAATCTCAGGGAAACCGACATCCAGGAACTGATCCAGTTTGTGGCCGAGGCCACCGATACCACCATCGTGGTGGACCCCAAGGTAAAGGGCCAGGTCAAGGTGGTGTCGAACCGGCCAGTGACCAATGATGAACTGTACGATCTGTTCCTGTCGATTCTCGATGTGCACGGCTACACCGCGGTGCGCAGTGGCAATGTGGTGCGGGTGATTCCCTCGAAGGATGCCCGCTCATCCTCGGTGCGGGTTCAGGACGGCGAACTCGACCCCACTGACGAGTACATTACCCAGGTCATTCACCTGGAAAATATCTCGGCGACAAAACTGTTGCCGGTGTTGCGCCCCCTGGCGCCGCAACAGGCCCACATGGCGGTCTACGCCCCCGCCAATGCCATGATCATTTCCGATGTCGCCGCCAATATTGAGCGCATTCGAAAAATCATCGATCGCATGGACCAGCAGGCGGTGCAGGAGACCGATATCATCAGCCTGAAGTTTGCCTCGGCCGATGATGTGGTGCGCCTGCTCAACGAACTCAACAAGGTGGAAGCCCAGCAGTCCGGCGCAGTCCAGCCCGAGGTGCTGGTGGTGGCCGATCAGCGCAGCAACAGTGTGCTGGTCAATGGCGACGAACTGGAACGGGGGCGCATGCGCAGTCTGATCCGGCATCTCGATACCCCCCTGGAACAGAGCGGCAACGTCAAGGTGATATACCTGGAATACGCCTCCGCCGTCGACATCGCCAGAGTATTGAGCAAGGTCATGCAGAACCTCGACAAACTGCGGGCCGATGCCTCCGGCAAACAGGTCGGCGGTTCCACTGCGACCATCGAGGCCGACGAGGGCACCAATTCCCTGGTCATTACTGCAGAGGCCGCTGAGATGAAGTCGCTGGAGGCGGTGATTCAGCGCCTGGACATTCGCCGCGCCCAGGTACTGGTGGAGGCGATCATCACCGAACTGGACCTCATTGACGGCCAGGATCTGGGCATACAGTGGCTGTTCCGCAACAACAACGGCAGTTTTGGCTCCAACATTTCCGGTCGCTCGGATCGCGGAGCGGGTCTGGCCGGGGCGATACTGCCCGATGACGCGGATGGCAACGGCGACAGTTTTGAGGATTTTGACCGCAGCGACCTGCTGGCCTCTCTGGCCGGCACACCCGGAACCACCCTGGGATGGGGGCAACTGGATGAGAGCCTGGATATCGTGGTGGTGCTCGATGCGCTGCGCTCACAAACCAACGCCAACATCCTCTCCACCCCCAGTCTGTTGACCCTGGACAACCAGGAAGCCTATATCACCGTGGGCCAGCAGGTGCCCTTCGTCACCGGCTCCTACACCGGAACCGGCGGCACCACCACCCCCGACAGCCCGTTTCAGACCATACAGCGCGAGAATGTGGGGATTACCCTGACCGTGACCCCCCACGTGAACGAAGGCGACTCGGTGGTACTGGATATTCAACAGGAAGTCTCCAGCCTCACCGGTCTGAACGCGTTGGCCTCGGACATCATCACCAACGAACGCAAAATTCAGACCCGGGTATTGGCCGCGGACCGGCGCACCCTGGTGTTGGGCGGCCTGATCAAGGATGACTTGCAGGACGTACAGCGCAAGGTGCCCCTGCTGGGAGATATTCCCTGGCTGGGGCGCCTGTTTCGCAGCGACTCGGTCACCGTGACGCGCAACAATCTGCTGATTTTCATCAAGCCGACCATCATCCGCGATGAAGCGGCGATGGATGGCGCCACCGCCCGCAAGTACCGCTACATCCAGGCCCAACAGCAACGGCAGCGGGATGCGGGTGTGAGTTTCCTGGGGCCGGAGGAGATTCCCGTGTTACCGGAGTGGGAGGAGCAGATTCAGCAATTGGAACAACTGCAACAGACCACCGACCCGGCACCCTGATGGACGAGATTCGCCAGCTTCCGTTTGGTTATGCGCAGGAAAACGGGGTCCTGCTGCACAATTCGGAGCCCCTGGTGATATTGCATCACCACCCCCTGCCGCTGGGCATACTGACTGAATTGCGGCGCTACCTGGGTCGCCCGTTTCACCTGCAGTCGGTGCCGGAGTCCGATTTCTCGCGGCGTCTGACGCTGGCCTATCAGCGCGACAACACCGAGGCCGCCCAGGTTGCCGACGACCTCAGTGCCGATATCGACCTGTCCCGCCTGGCCGATGAGATTCCCGCGACCAGTGATCTGCTGGACGCTGCGGACGATGCACCCGTCATTCGCCTGATCAATGCCCTGTTGTCTCAGGCGGTGCGCGAAAAGGCCTCGGACATCCACCTTGAGACCTTCGAGGAGCATCTGTCGGTGCGCTTTCGGGTGGATGGCGTGTTGAGCGAGGTATTGTCTCCCAAACGCATGTTGGCGCCGTTGCTGGTGTCGCGCCTGAAAGTGATGGCAAGACTGGATATCGCCGAGAAGAGAGTGCCCCAGGATGGCCGCATCTCGGTGAAAATTGCCGGTCGCGGAGTGGACATTCGCGTCGCCACCATTCCCTCGGCCCACGGGGAGCGGGTGGTGTTGCGGCTGCTGGATCAGGCTACCGGTCGCCTCCAGCTCGACCAATTGCGCATGAACCCGCCAGTGCGCGCGGGCTATCTGCGCAGTCTGCAAAAGCCCCACGGTATCATCCTGGTGACGGGGCCCACGGGTTCCGGCAAAACCACGACGCTCTACGCTGGCCTCAGTCATCTCAACGAGAGCAGCCGCAATATCCTCACCATCGAGGACCCCATCGAGTACACGTTGCCCGGAGTGGGGCAGATCCAGGTCAACAGCAAGGTTGATATGACCTTTGCCCGCGGTCTGCGCGCCATTTTGCGCCAGGATCCGGATGTGGTGATGGTGGGTGAAATCCGCGACCTGGAAACCGCCGAAATCGCGGTGCAGGCCTCCCTCACCGGGCACCTGGTATTGTCCACCCTGCATACCAACACTGCGATCGGCGCGGTGGTTCGCCTGCAGGACATGGGTATCGAGCCGTTTCTGCTCTCCTCCAGCCTGATTGCGGTGATGGCGCAGCGCCTGGTGCGCCTGTTGTGCCGGGAGTGTCGGCAGGTTCACCAGCTGAGTCTCGCTGAGGCCCAGTGGCTGGGGCTGGGCGAGGGGCAGAGCGAAGCGGTGTACCGTGCCGGCGGCTGTGACAGTTGCAATCAAACCGGTTATCGCGGTCGCACCGGTATCTACGAATTGATCGAACTGGACGATGCCCTGCGGGAATTGTTGCACGCCGGCGCCGGCGAGCGGGAACTGCTGAGCCAGGCCCGGCTCCGGGCCGAGGACATTTCTGCCCATGGCCAGCGGCGGATTCTCGATGGTGAAACCAGCCTCGAGGAGGTCATGCGGGTTATCTCCGCAGCTTGAGATTGCCATGCCTGCCTATCGATATCGCGCGCTGGACACTACCGGCAGGCTGGTCAAAGGGGTCATGGAGGGGGATTCCGAGCGCCAGATTCGCAGCAACCTGCGCATTCGGCTGCTGCGTCCGGTGGCGGTGGACCAGGCTGCCCGGCAGCAAAGCGGGGAACGGCGCATGTGGGCGCTTTTTCGCCCGCGGGTGCGCGCCGCCGACCTGGCCCTGATGACCCGCCAATTGGCAACCCTGGTACAGTCCAACCTGCCCCTGGACGATTGCCTGTCGGCGGTGGCCGAGCAGAGCCGCAACAGCCGCCACCAGGGCATGTTGTTACAGGTGCGCTCGCGGGTAGCGGAGGGCCACAGTCTGGCCTATGGCCTGGCTGAATATCCCGAGGTTTTCAATGACATGTATCGGGCCATGGTGACCGCTGGCGAACACGCCGGTTTCCTGGGGCCGGTGCTGGAGCGGCTGGCCGACTACGGTGAGGAGCGGCAGTACACCCGGCAAAAAATACAGGTGGCCATGATCTACCCACTGATACTGCTGCTGGTCGCGCTCAGTGTCATCGTCGCGTTGATGGTCTACGTGGTGCCGGAACTGGTCGGCATTTTTGCCCATAGCAACCGGGAATTGCCGCTGTTGACTCGGGGCATGATCGGCGCCAGCGATTTTCTGAGGGAGTCCGGCCTCTGGTTGCTGGTGGCGTTGGCGGCGGTGGGTCTGGGTTGCCGGCAGTTGCTGAAGAATACCGGGCTGCGGCGGCGCTGGCACCGCCTGTTGCTGCGGCTGCCGCTGGCCGGCAACTTCATCATTGCGGTGGACACGGCGCGCTTCGCCTCCACACTCAGCATTTTGATGGCCAGCGGGGTGCCGCTGCTGGAGTCACTGCGGATTGCCGGTGCGGTGTTGTCCAACCTGGTTCTGCGCGACGGCAGCGCCCAGGTGGCGCAGCGGGTGCAGGAGGGTGCAAGCCTGAGCCGGGCGCTGCGCCAGAACGGACACTTCCCCCCGATGATGGTACACATGACTGCCAGCGGCGAGGCCAGTGGCGAACTGGAAGCCATGTTGTCCCGTTCCGCTGCCAATCAGGAACGGGAGCTGGAGGTGGCACTGGGTACCACCATGGCGGTTTTTGAACCAGCCATGGTGGTGTTCATGGGTGCCATGGTGCTACTGGTGGTAATGGCGGTACTGTTGCCGGTTTTTGAACTGAATACGATGGTGAATTGAATGAAACGACTGGCGGGTTTCAGCCTGGTGGAAATACTGGTGGTGCTGGTAATTCTCGGTTTGCTGGTCAGCGTGGTGGCCCCCACGGTACTGAATCAGGCCGACGCCGCCCGCGTGCAGAAGGTCTACGCGGACTTTGCCAGCATCGAGAGCGCCCTGAAGTTGTATCGGCTGGACAATCATGTCTATCCCAGTACCGAACAGGGACTGGAAGCGCTGGTGACGGCCTCGGCGCTGGACCCCCAACCGCGCAACTTCAAGCGCGGCGGCTACCTGGAACGGTTGCCACGGGATCCATGGGGGCGCGTCTATCTGTACCTCAGCCCCGGCGATCAGCGTGAGTTCGACCTCTTTTCCCTGGGCGCCGACGGTTTGACCGGTGGGGAGGAGCAGAACGCCGACCTGGCCAACTGGGATGAAAGGTAGCCCTCATATCGCGTCGAGGTGGGCAGCGAGGGCACAGCCCCGTTCCGGGTTCAGCCTGCTGGAACTGTTGCTGGTACTGGTGGTGGTCGGTTTGCTGGTGTCGATAGCCGGGTTGTCGGTCAGCTCCGGCAGTCGCACCCACCGGATAGAGGGCGCGGTCGGCGATTTCAGGCGCCTGGCGGAATACGCCATGGACCAGGCACAACTGGGTGGTTTCGACATTGGACTGCTGCTTGAACCGACCGGGGACGGCGGCCTGCCGCACTACCGTTACCAGTGGTTGCGTCGCCAGGGTCAGCAATGGGTCCACTTTGCCAACGATGAACTGCTGCTCCCGCAACGGGAATTTCCGTCGGGTCTGGCGCTGGAACTGGAAGTCGAGGACGCGCCGCTGCCGCTGGATAGACAGCGAAAGGTCTCGGACCCGCCCCAGGTGATCTACTACAGCAGCGGTGAGGCCACTCCCGGAGTGTTGCGCTGGCGCGGCGCCGGCAGCGATGAATTGCTGTGGCAACTGGACTGGGACCTGCTGGGTCAAATGCAACTGCGCCGTTGGGGTGAGGAGGAAGATGAACGGCGGCACTGAGCGGGGCTTCACCCTGATCGAGGTAATGGTGGCGTTGCTCATCGCCGGACTGTTGCTGCCGGCCCTGTTGATGAGTTTCGCCAATCAGTCGGATGGGGTGGGCTATTTGCGCGATAAATCGGTGGCCCAGTGGGTGGCGAGCAATCAACTGGCACGCAGCCGCATAGAGGCCTCCGCCGGCAACCTGCTGTTTCAGGGTGAGCGGCAGGGGGAGAGCAGCATGGCGGGGCGACAATGGTTCTGGTGGGTCAGCAGCAGCGAAACCGAAATCGAGGAATTCTACCGCATCGAGGTGCGGGTGGCGCTGACCGAAAGCGGGTACGAACAACCGCTCCATACCCTGACCGGTTTTGCCGCGGGTACTGCCCGATGAAGCGCCTCGTGGGGGGGCGAAATCGGGGCTTCACCCTGGTGGAGGTGCTGATCGCCATGGTGATCACGGTGTTGATCCTGACTGCGGCTTTTTTGACCTTCAGCAACCTGGTGTCCGGTATCGAGGTACTGCGCCGTTCGACGGCGGAGATTCATTCCCTCAATCGCCTGTGGATGTTCCTGTCCCGAGACCTGCGGCAGTTTGTCGACCGGCCGGTCCGCAATGAGTTCGATGAGTTGGAGCCCGCCCTGTGGGGCGGTGAATCGGCGGCCGGCAGCCTCAATTTCACTCGCACCGGCTGGCACAACCCGCAGCAGTTTCCGCGTAGTACCCTGCAGCGGGTACGCTATCTGCTGGAGGACCAGACGCTGTTTCGGGAGCACTACGGGGTGCTGGACCGCACCGGAGTCAACGAGCCGCAGCGGGTGGCGTTGCTGGAATCGGTGTCCCGTTTTGAAATCGGCTTTCTGGCCGCCGGCGCGGTGCTGGAACCGCAGCAATGGGACCCGCAGCGCTGGCCGGTCAATTGGGGAACAGACTATCGGGAGACGGGTGTCACGCCCGCTCCCCAGGCGCTGGTCGTTACCCTGGAAGTCGAAGGTCTGGGGGAAGTCACGCGCCTGTACCAGATCGCCGGCAGTTACTGACCCACTGTGGCGCGACAACGGCAGGATTCCTTTCCCCGGCGCACAATCCCGGAGGCCTCCGGATCAGCGCCCCTTCCAGTTTGGGGCGCGTTTTTCGGCAAAGGCCACAGAGCCTTCGATGGCGTCTTCGCTGGCGAACACCGGAGCGACGATCTCGCTCTGTCGCTTGAACATTTCCGTCGTACTCCAATCGCTCTGGCTGGCGACGACCAGCTTGCTGGCGGCCACCGCCAGAGGTCCGTTGGCGACAATTTTTGCCGCCATCTGCCGGGCCGCGTCCAGGGCTCCGCCCGAGGCGACCACCTCGTTGATCAGGCCCAGCTCGGCAGCGCGCGTGGCGGAGATGAAGTCACCGGTCAGGGCCAGTTCCATGGCGATGCGCGGTGGGATTTGCCGCGGCAGCTTGAGCAAACCACCGGCGGCAGCGGCCAGGCCGCGCTTCACCTCGGGGATACCGAACTGGGCGTCTTCGGCGGCGATCAGCAAATCGCAGGAGATGGCCAATTCCAGGCCACCGGCAAGGGCGTAGCCCTCGACCGCACCAATCAGGGGTTTTGAGGGCGTGTACTCGGTGATTCCGGCAAAGCCGCGACCTGAAATATGTGGAGTCTCACCTTGCACGAACGCCTTGAGATCCATACCTGCGCAAAAGGTACCGCCGGCGCCGGTCAAAATGCCCACCTGCAACTCGGCATTGCCTTCCAGTTCATCGATTGCCGCGACCATCCCCCGTGACAGGGCCGAGTTGACGGCGTTCCTGGCCTTGGGACGGTTGAGGGTAATCAGCAATACGCCGTCTTCGGCCTCGGTCAGTACTTCATCGGACATGGGTATACTCCTGGTTGGGTGGTAGTGAGAGCGGAGGGCGATTGTACTCTGCCGGCGACCGGGATTTCCATCGGTTCGCCAGGGCCGACTGTAACAGGTGGCGGTCAATATTGCCGCCCAACGGCAGATTTTGCGGACCGGCGGGCATAGTTTGCTAAACTTCGGCGGCGACTTGCCGGAGACGATTCAAGTCAGGCAGTGCTATCATGGCAGTTTCCAATTCTGCCACCCCGAACATCGCTCCCTGAATGGAGAAGGGTAACGAATGTACGACGAACTGAAACAGGCCTGGGCAGAACTCACTGCGCCGGGGCAAATGTTCGAGATTACCGAAGTGGAAGTGGGTGGGCAAATGCTCAGGAGCTATGCCCTGGCGCCGGGCTCACTGCGTGACCTGTGGTTGATGTCGGCGCAGTACGACAGCGCAGATTACCTGGTCTACCAGGACCAGCGCTGGAGTTACCTTGAGGCCCATCGGGAGGTCGGTTCGATCGCCAACTGGCTGGTGGCCAATGGCGTGGGTGCGGGCGACCGGGTGGCCGTCGCCATGCGCAATTATCCCGAGTGGATGCTGAGCTACTGGGCCATCGTATCGATAGGCGCCAGTGCGGTGGGGATCAACTCGTGGTGGGTCACCGACGAATTGCAATACGCCCTGCACGATTCCGCTCCCCGGGTGCTGATTGGCGATGCGGAGCGCCTGCAGCGTTTGCAACCGGTGCGCGACCGGTTTCCCGATCTGAAGCTGGTTGGTGTGCGCCTGTCCGGGCAAGCGCCCGAGGCGGTGGTCGATTGGGCGGAGTTGCTCGAGATGCCGCCGACACTGCCCGAAGCCACCATCGAGCCCGATGACGATGCCTGCATATTCTACACCTCCGGCACCACCGGAAAGCCCAAGGGCGCTCAGTTGACTCACCGCGGCTGCGTCAACAACGTGATGAGCGTGGTCTTTGCCAACCTGGTGCAGGCAGAGGCCATGGCCAGGCTGAATGGCTCCGGGCAGCCCGAACAGGCTCCCGCAACCATCTTCATGACGCCACTGTTTCACGTCACCGCCAACAATTGCCTGGCCCAGGTGGTTACAGCCACGGGGGGCAAGCTGGTACACATGTACAAGTGGGACGCGGGAGAGGCGCTGCGTCTGGTTGAGCAGGAGCAGATCACCGTGCTCACCGGGGTGCCGATCATGTCGCGGGAAATCATCAACCATCCCGACTTTGCCCGGCGCGACACCTCCAGTCTGAAGGGCCTGAACAGTGGTGGGGCACCGGCGCAACCGGACCTGGTAGCCAGCATCGAGCAGACCAGCGGCGGCGTCATCATGCCTGCCCAGGGCTATGGGTTGACCGAGACCTGCGGTGTGATCAGCACCATCTCGGGTGCCTTTTACCTGGACAGGCCGACCAGCGCGGGCAGGGTCATGCCCAACTTCGAGATTCGCTGTGTCGACGAAAACGGCAGCGAACTGCCGGCCGGGGAAACCGGTGAAATCTGTGTCAGGGGGAGCCAGGTGATCAAGGGCTACCTCAACCGGCCCGAGGAAACCGCCGAAAGCATTGTCGATGGTTGGCTGCACACCGGTGACATCGGCTACCTGGATGAAGACGGCTTCCTGTACCTGGTCGACCGCAGCAAGGACATGGTGCTGCTCGGCGGCGAGAATGTCTACAGCAGCGAGGTGGAAGCCGCCATCTACCATCACCCGGAGGTGGCTGAGGCAGCCGTGTTTGCGGTGCCCGACCAGCGCCTGGGCGAGGAGGTGGGAGCCGCCGTTTACCTGCGCCCCGGCAGTGTCGTGAGCGCCGCCCAACTCCGCGAATTCTGCAAGCCGTATCTGGCGGCCTACAAAATCCCGCGCTATCTCTGGCTCGTGCCGCAGCCGCTGCCGCGCAATGCCAGCGGCAAGTTTCTCAAGCGCGAGTTGCAGCAGACCCTGGCGGTGGCCGATGCCGCCTGAGTCCCGCCGCCACGGGCAGATGAGGAGAAAGAGAGATGCTGCCGAGAGATTTTAGCGAAGAACAACAGTTTTTTCGGGACGCCTACAGAAAATTCCTGGCGGCGGAAATTACGCCGCACATGGAGGCCTGGCGGCAGGCCGGCATCGTCGACCGCGAGGCCTTTCGCAAGGCCGGCGACCAGGGCTTCCTGATGGTCTGGCCGGATGAGAAGTACGGCGGCATGGGCGACCCGGATTTCCGTTTTGAGCAGATCATCATCGAAGAGACCGCCTACGCCCGGGCCGCGGATTGGTTCAATACGCTGCACAGCCGACTGGTGGGCCCCTACCTGACCCGATTCGGCAACGAGGAGCAATGTCAACGCCTGTTACCGCGTTGCGTCAGTGGCGAGTGCATCCTGGCTATCGCCATGACCGAACCGGACGCTGGATCCGACCTGGCCGGCATGCGTACCCGCGCCGAGGAAAAAGAAGGGCACTGGGTTCTGAACGGTTCCAAGTTGTACATATCCAATGGTATCAATGCCGACCTGGTAGTGGTGGCGGCAAAAACCGGCGCCGGTTCCCACTCCATGACCCTGTTCCTGGTGGAGCGCGGTATGCCCGGATTCGAGCGCGGCCGCAACCTGCGCAAGCTGGGTCTCAAGGCACAGGACACGGCTGAACTGTTTTTCAACGAAGTGAAGGTGGGCAAGGAAAACGTACTCGGCGAGCCGGGCCGGGGATTCTACTACCTGATGGAAGGGCTGGCCGAGGAGCGTCTGATCGGGGCCTGCGGCTACGTGGCCGCGGCACAGCTTTCCTATGATCTGACCGCCGATTTTGTCAGTGGCCGCAAGGTCTTCGGCAAACCGCTGTCCAGCTACCAGAATACCCAGTTCAAACTGGCGGAATTGCGCACCGAGCTCGATGTCGCCCAGACGTATGTCGATCAGTGTGTGGTCGCCTTCAATGCCGGGGTGCTCAGCGCAGTGGATGCCGCCAAGGCCAAATTGGTGGCTTCCGAATTGCAGGTGAAGGCCGCGGATATCGGCCTGCAACTTCACGGCGGTGCCGGTTATATGGACGAATACCCCATTTCCAGGCAGTATGCCGATGCCAGAATTTCCCCCATTTACGCGGGCAGTTCGGAAGTCATGAAAATCATCATCAGCCGGGACTGTCTGGCAGACAGCTATCAGCCATTCAACACACGTAACTTTTAACTTACTCACAAAGGAGATTTCCATGCAGATCACGGACAAAATTGCAGTCATTACCGGTGGAGCTTCCGGTCTCGGCCGGGCCACCGTCAAGCGCCTGCTCGAGGCGGGAGGGAACTGCGCCATTTTTGACATGAACGAAGAAAAGGGCAGTTCACTGGCCGCGGAATGCGGTGAAGACCGGGTGCTGTTCCATCCGGTCAACGTGGCCGATGAAGCCTCGGTGCAGGCCGGTATCGCCGCCACCATGGAAAAGTTCGGCGCGATTCACATCAACTGCAACTACGCCGGGATCGGCAATGCCGCGCGCACCATGGGCAGAAAAGGGCCGTTTCCACTGGCTGATTTTAAACACGTTATCGACGTGAACCTGATCGGTACTTTCAACGTGCTGCGCCTGTGCGCTGAGCAAATGCAAAAAAACGAGACCTTCGACAGGGATGGCGGCCGTGGCTGCATCGTCAATACCGCTTCCATCGCCGCCTACGAAGGCCAGACCGGTCAGGCTGCCTATTCGGCTTCCAAGGGCGGCGTGGTCGGCATGACCCTGCCCATCGCCCGCGATTTGTCGGTGTTGGGTATTCGCGTCAACACCATCGTGCCGGGCCTGATTGCCACCCCCCTCATGATGGGTGGTGCGGAGGAGCTGACTCCCGAGGTCTGGGAAGCGCTGCGTCCATTGGGGGAGCAGGTACTGTACCCTCGCCGCCTGGGTGACCCGGATGAAATCGCCCACGTTGCCCAGATGCTGATCGAGAACGATTACATGAACGGCGAGTGCGTGCGGGTGGATGCCGGCATTCGCATGCAGCCCAAGTAGAGCACCCTCTCCATGGGACAGAATGCACCGGTGGAATACGAGGATGGGGTGGCCATCATTCGCCTCAACCGACCCGATACGCTGAATGCCATCAGCACAGCGCTGCGAGAAGACCTGCGGGACTCTGTGCAGCAGGTCAATGGAGACGATTCGGTGCGGGTGGTGATCCTCACCGGCAATGGCCGCTCCTTCTGTGCCGGTATCGATCTGTCCGAGCCGCGGCCTGCGGGGCACAGTACCAGGGAACTGCTGACGGAGGGTTTCAAACCCACCCTGTTGGCCATCAGCGAGGCGCCCAAGCCCTGGATCAGTGCCGTCAACGGCGCGGCGGCCGGCATCGGTTCGGCCTTCGCCATGGCCTGTGACCTGATGGTCATGGCGGCAAACTCCTATCTTTACCAGGCCTTTGCCGCCATCGGTCTGATTCCCGATGGCGGTGCCACCTGGCAGCTGGCGCGCACGGTCGGGCGCAAGAAAGCCTACGAGCTGATGACCCTGGGCGAGAAGCTCAGCGCCGACAAGTGCCTGCAGCTTGGGCTTTGCAACCGGGTGGTGGCCGCCGAGCAATTGCTGGACGAGAGTCTCGCACTGGCTCGGCAGTTGATGGACAAGGCGGCCCCGCTGTCGCTGCGCTACGCCAAACAAACCCTCAACGTGGCCATGGAACAGGGCCTGGCCGAAGTCATCGACAGGGAAGCCGAGCTGCAGGACCTGTGTTCGAACAGTGAAGACGCCAGGGAAGGCGCGCAGGCTTTCCTGGAGAAGCGTCCAGCGGTTTTCCGCGGCAGATAAATGCCTGGCAGGTGGCGTTGGCGAGCTGCTCCACAGGCAGGAAACCAGAGGATAGAGACGACGACATGAGCGTACCCAATCGAATTGCCCTGTCCCTGCCGGCACCCTCCGGCCTGGTCAGTGACACCATTGAAATGGCCCAGCGGGCCGAGGCCATGGGCTATGACGATTTGTGGCTGGCCGATGCCGGGGGGCTGGATGCCTTGACCCTGTCACCCATGCTGCTGGAGAAGACCCGGCGGGTGCGCCTGGGCATCGCCGTGGTGCCGGTCTACACTCGCACTCCGGCGGTACTGGCCTCGACCTTTGCGGTGCTGGGGCAGGCCTGGCCCGGTCGCTTCATTCCCGGGCTCGGCACTTCCAGCCACACCATCATCGAAAACTGGCACGGACTCAAGCTGGAGCTGCCGCTCACCCGCATGCGCGAGACCTTGGCCCTGCTGCGCAGCATTCTGGACGGTGAGAAAACTGCTTTCAGCGGACAGACCCTGCACAGCCGCGGCTATCGGCAGGCCCCGGTGGCCGACCTGCCGATCTACCTGGCGGCCCTGCGCCCACGCATGCTGGAACTGGCGGCCGAAATGGCGGACGGCGTGATCATCAATCTGTTCCCCCGCTCAGTGTTGCCTAAAATCATGGAACATATTGCTATTGGTGCCGAACGTGCTGGTAAAAACCCAGAAGATGTCGAAATTGTCACCCGCAACATGACCCTGGTTACAGCCGACAAGGCGATGGGGCGCCAAGCCTTTCGGGCTCATTTTGCCAGCTACTATGCGACCCCGGTGTACAATCGGTTTCTGGCCTGGGCGGGTTTTGAGGAGGCAGCCCGCGAAATCCGCGAGGGCTGGGCCAGCGGTGACCGCGAGCGAACGGCTGCGGCGCTCGCGGATGAACTGGTGGATGAAATCGGCATCATCGGTTCCGCCAGTGAGTGCCAACAATTGATGCGGGCAAATGCCCGGGGCGGGATCAAGACCAATATTGTCTCCTGCGCGCACCCCGACCCGGAGATCTATCGGGCCACCATGGATGCCTTTGCGCCGGAGAACTTCAGTTGGTGAGCGGGCCTTCCCGGCTCCTCGGCGGTCGCAAATCAGCGGTTACGGGAGCGAGCCATGAATGACAGCAGTATCGACGGCATCGATTACGGCCCACTGGTGGGTCTGGTCGGCGTTTGGGTGGGCGACAGCGGCTTGGACATTGCCCCCGAGCCCGATGCCGACGAACACAATCCCTACTATGAAACCATAAGCTTTGCCGCAGTCGGTGACGTCACCAATGCCGAACAGCAGGTTCTCTCCATGTTGCGCTATCACCAGGAGGTTCGGCGCAAGTCCAATGACAAGGTGTTTCACGACCAGGTGGGTTACTGGTTGTGGGAGCCCGCCAGCGGGCTGGTAGTGCAAACCCTGAGTATTCCGCGAGCCGTGTCGCTGTTGGCGGCGGGTAGTGCCAGCGTCGATGGGACCATCGTTCGCATCGAAGTGGAGGCCACTGCCGGGGGTCAGTGGGGCATCCTCGAGTCGCCGTTCATGGCCGGGCACGCGCGAACCACCGGCTATCGCCACCGCCTCGAGATCGACGGCGACGGCCTGGTCTATGAACAGACCACGGTACTGGACATCTACGGCAAAGCGGACTATCAGCACCGCGATGGCAATAGCCTGCGGCGCCGGCTCGGCTAGCGGAGCCTGAGTTGGAATCACGGCACAGTGGTTCGTCCACCCTGCGTTCGGCGATCTTTGTGTCGTGGATGGCGCTCAGCGTGGTGCCCTACGCCTCGCTGCTGGTGCTGATTTCGGTGCTGGTGCGGGGCAGGCCGCTGTATCGATTTGGGGTGGCATGGCTCGACCATATGGTGCGGTCGGCCCGCTACATCGTCGGTGTGCAGTGGCGCGTACAGGGTCTGGAGAACCTGGAAGGTCTGGACGGCCCGGTGGTGCTCTGTCCCAAGCATCAGTCCACCTGGGAAACCTTCGCATTGCCGTGCATCATGCCCCATCCCATCGCCTATGTGTTCAAGCGGGAGTTGCTGTGGATCCCTTTTTTCGGTTGGGCCATCGGGCGTATGGACATGGTGCACATCGACCGCGGCAAGCCCGTAGAGGCGTGGAACAAGGTCGTTACACGGGGCCGCGAACTGGCCGCCAAGGGGGTATGGATCATCATGTTTCCGGAGGGTACCCGCTCTGAGCGGGGCAGCCAGAGGCGCTACAAGACCGGACCCGCGCGGCTGGCCCTGGCCACCGGCGCCACGCTGGTCCCCGTCGCCGTGACTTCCGGTCAGTGTTGGCCACGACGCAGTTTCCGCTTGCGGCCGGGCACCATCGATATTTCGATAGGCCCCCCCATTGCCAGTACCGGGAGGGAGGCCGAGGAATTGATCGGCGTCGTGGAACAGTGGGTAGAAGGAGAAATGCGGCGCCTGACCCCGGCCGATTATTAGCGCTCGAGCTCAATCCGGAAAAGGGAAACTGAAAGGAGTTGGCGATGATGAAAGTAAAACTGTTTCTGGGCGTTCAGGCGCTGCTGTTCATCCCCTATGGGTTGTACTGCCTGGTGAATCCGCACGCTTTGCAGGACAGTGCGGGAGTGGTTGCCGTCGGGACCACCGGCACCATCGAATTGCAGGCCATGTACGGCGGGTTGCAAACTGCCCTGGGAGTGATGTGTGTCCTGGGGGTGGTGCGGGAGCGGCTGCGCTTCCCATGCCTGTTCGCGATGCTGTTCGTGTTTTCCGGGTGGGCCGTGGTGCGGGTCACACTGGGCCTGATGCACGGAGATTTCTCCAGCTATACCAGTGTTGCCATGGCCTTCGAAACGATATCGCTGTTGCTGTTGCTCTGGCTGATCACCGCCTCCGACAGGAGCGGCGGCGGGGTGACCGCGGCCGGGAGTTGAAGCGGCGCAGGAGCCGGATCATTTCCCCAGCGCCCGCTGATATGCCCGTACCGCCTCGCTAAAACCCAGTTCGAGGGCGTCCACGGTGAGGGCGTGGCCAATGGAAACTTCCAGCAGGCCGGGTATCTCGGCAAAGCGGGGCAGATTGTCCCGGTCCAGGTCGTGCCCGGCATTGACCCCCAGCCCCAGTGCGGTCGCCAGGGCGGCGGCATCCCGGTATTGCTGCCATACCGGCGCCGCATCGTGCCCGCGCCGACAGGCCTCGGCGTACGCCTGGGTGTACAGCTCGATGCGGTCGGCGCCGCTCTCGGCTGCCAGTTCGATCTGTTCGGCCACCGGGTCCATAAACAGGCTGACGCGAATGTTGCTGGCCTGCAGGCCGGCAATCAGGGGTCTGAGCCGCTCGCCGTCCCGGTGCAGGTCAAACCCGTGGTCCGAGGTGAGTTGGGCATCGCCATCCGGTACCAGGGTGCACTGGGCTGGTTGCAGCGCCGTGACCAGTTCCATGAAACCGGGATAGTCCGCCACTCCCTCGCGGTTGCTGCCACGGGCGCCGGCGAAGGGGTTGCCCTCGATGTTGAATTCGACCCCGGGATACTCGGCGGCGAGCAAGGCCGCCAGTTCGACGCAGTCTTCGGCGCGAATGTGGCGCTGGTCGGGGCGCGGGTGAACGGTGATGCCATCGGCCCCCGCGGCCAGAGCCAATCGCGCGTAGTCCGCTGGTTTGGGGTTGTCGATGTCCCGTGAATTGCGTAGCAGCGCAATTTTGTTGAGATTGACGCTGAGTGCAATCATTGCCCGGTTACGCGGACTACCTCGAGAATTTTGACGGGAGTGAGCGGTACATCCCCATGTCCCTGCCTGGACCCGGTCGGCACCAGGGCAATGGAGTCCACTGTGTACATGCCGTCGATGACGTCGCCAAACACCGCGTAGCCCGCATTGCCGGGGCTCCAGTCCAATTGGAAGTTATTGCGCACATTGATGAAGAACTGGCTGGTGGCGCTGTCCGGGTCATTGGTGCGGGCCATGGCCAGGGTGCCACGTTCGTTGTACAGACGATTCTTCGCCTCATTGACTATCGGTGCGCCAGCGGGTTTTTCCTGCATGCTTTCGTCGAAGCCCCCGCCCTGAATCATGAAGTTGGGGATGACCCGGTGAAAAATGGTACCCCGGAAAAACCCGCTATCCACGTAGTTCAGAAAGTTGGCTACGGTAACCGGCGCCTGGCCGGCAAAGAGGCGTACGGTGATATCTCCGTGGCTGGTCCTGATCAGAACCCGCGGATCTTCGGCCATCACCGGGGCCGCAAACAGCAGTGCCAGACAGAAACAGTAAATTCGTTTCATTGGGGTTCTCCGGGAATGATCAGCCGGGTTTTTCGCGGAGGTGAGGAGCGATCAGCAGGGCGCTGATCAGGGTCAGCAGCACCGTGAAACCAATGGCGGAATACAGCTTGTAGCTCACCCAGGTGGGCTCGGAGAACTGGTAGGCCACGACCAGGTTGAGGCTCCCCACTATCGTGCAGTTGCCGACCCATACCCAGAGCAGGCGGGACCAGACCTCGGCGGGCAGTTGGAGCTGGCTTCCCAGGAGGCGCTCCAACAGGTTGCGCCGACCGACAAACTGGCTGCCGGCGAGCGCCAGCGCCAGCCCCCAGTTGAACACGGTAGGTTTCCAGAAGATGAAGGTCTGGTCCCGGAACAGCAGGGTAGCGCCGCCGAACAGCAGGACCAGCGCCAGCAGCCAGAGCAGGTTCTTGCTCACCTCCCTGGTCAACAACCAGGTGAACAGCACCTGGATGCTGGTGGCGATCATGAGTACCGCGGTCGCGCTGAATATCCCGTCGAGCGTATAGCTCCAGCCGGCGACTTCAATGGTGGTGCCCCGCATCTGGTAGGTGATGAAGAACAGCAACAGCGGAATGAAATCTGTCAGTTGTCTCATGGGCGGGAATGCTGCACTGGCAGGGTACCGGTCGGAACAGGATAGTGGCAGGGCATGATAATTGATTTTCTGGTGCAAGGTAATGTCCTGCCGGTATAATGCCGGCAACGCCCCCGAGAGTCTGCGCAGTTGAAAAAGCCGTCGCGAGTTCGTGCTATAGCGAGGAGAGTCTTTTCGCTCTTTCAATGAGCCAGTTCTTCCAGATCCACCCGGATAATCCCCAGCGGCACCTGATCGGGCAGGCGGCGGCCATTGTGCGCGCCGGCGGCGTGCTGGTGTATCCTACCGACTCCGGCTATGCCCTGGGATGCCAGATCGGTGACCGCGCGGCCCTGGACCGCATTCGCCGCATCCGCCAGCTGGATGAAAAGCACAATTTCACCCTGGTCTGTCGCGACCTTTCGGAACTGGCCAGTTATGCCCGGGTCGACAATGCCATTTACCGCCTGTTGCGGCACCACACGCCCGGCCCCTACACTTTCATACTCAAGGCCACCTCCGAGGTGCCGCGCCGGCTCAAGCATCCGCGCCGCAAGACCGTTGGACTGCGGGTGCCGGACGATGTCATTGCCCTGGCCCTGCTGCACGAACTGAATGAGCCGCTGATGAGTGTGACCATGACGCTGCCCAATGAGGAAGACATACTGCTGGACCCGCAGGAAGTCCGCCACAAGCTGGAACGGCAGGTGGACCTGGTGATCGACGGCGGCTACCGTGGCAGTGAACCCACCACGGTCGTCGACCTGTCGGAGCCCGTACCCAGGTTACTGCGCCAGGGCAGGGGCGATGCCGGGGGGCTGGTTCCCGATGCGGTGCAACGATGACGCGGTACCCGGACATTCATTTCAGAGGAGAGTACAGATGGGTAGTGAATATAGCCAAGCCGAACAGCGAGTGATGGACGGCAGCACGTGGGCGGATTTTTGTGATGGTCTGAAACGCGCCGGGGCGCTGTTGGACCGGGAGTTGGCTCCCCAGAACCCCTTCGACCGGGCCCAGGGCTATCGCTACCTGGTGCGCATGTTGAGAGCCGGACTCGACAGTTTCATGGAGTTCGGCGACCCGGCCTTTCCCAATCTGAGCTGCCTGGTGCACGAGACCGTCAAAATGGGCGCAGACAACCCCGATAACCGCTACGAGAATACCCCGGTAGACGCTCGCCATGATTACCGCATCCACGGCAAGCGCAACTCGGTGGATTACCTGGGTATCGCCGCGGTCAACAATCAGTACAGCACCGGCGGCGGAATGGCAACGGATGGCTTCATCGATGCGCGGGAAATGGATATCGCCGACGACGGCAGCCTGGAGATCATCGTCAGTCAGCGGCCGCAGAGCGGCAACTGGTTGAAGATGGGGGCGGAGACCAATTCCATCAATGTGCGCCAGACATTTCAGGATCGCAAAACCGAAGTGGCGGCGGACCTGAAGATTGAACGCATCGGTGTCGGGGAGGAAAAACCGGCGCCTCTCAGCGCCGAACGCGTGGACTACACCTTGCGGCGAGCGGTGGAGTTTCTCGAGAACTCCACCGCCCTGTTCGAAAGCTGGGCTGAGAGTTTTCTGCCGACCGTCAATCAGATGGCGCCAGCCGATCAGGAATTTTGTCAATCCATCGGTGGCGACCCCAATATCTACTATTTCCACAGTGCCTGGCAATTGGCCGACGACGAGGCGCTGGTGCTCGAGGCCAGGGAGATTCCGCAGTGCCAAACCTGGAATTTCGTGTTGCAGAACTGGTGGATGGAGTCACTCGACTACCGCTACCACAACATTCATTTCAACAAGTCCTCGGCCCACTACGAACCCGATGGCAGCGTGAGAATCGTGGTCGCCCACCGGCGCCCGGAGCACCCCAACTGGGTGGAAACGGCGGGGCACAACATCGGCACCATGTGCTGGCGCTGGATTGGCGCGCAGGTACACCCCCCCATCGACGCCAGGGTGGTGAAGTTCAGTGAATTGGGGGCCGTTTGATTTTCGAATTTCACCCGGCCCGCAGGTCATTGCGCAGTGAATCCCGAACCCGGTCGGGTACGCTGCTGGGCGCTATGAAATAGGCCGGGTGTTCAATGCCGGCGTACAGACCGGCGCCGGCCTGCGCCGCCGCTATCGCAGTAGCGCTCAGTTCAAAGCGTAAAAAGTGTACCGAGGAGGTTTTTTCCTCGTTGTCCCGCTCCAGGTCTTCATCGGCAATGGGGTAGATTTTTTCGCAGCCGTGCACCTGCAGCCACACCTTCTCTTCAATGCCGATCAACTCCGCCAGGCGCTCCGCGCGCTGGCGCGGGTCGTCATACTCGAGCATGAAAGTGGCCTTCCAGTTGTGGCCGTCGGGAATGAGGGGGTTGTACGCCTGCAGTTCCTCCTCGATGCCCGCTGCCTCGAATATTCTTTCGATGCGCAGCATCTCCTGAACCTGGTATTTGATGGTCAGGGCATCCTCAAAGTACAGCCGCGCGTGTTCGCCCAGGCCCAGTTGCCGTCCTTTCTTGTGCGCCATCACCTGCGCCCGGAACCGGGGGCGCCGCTCGGCGTATTCTTCCAGGGACCAAAGGTCGCTGCGGCGCAGGGGTTTCATCTTCTTGCCCTCTCCAGTCAGTCGGTCCGGCTACAAGCCGTAGGCCATGCGCAACAGCGTCATCGGGTGCTCGGACTCCTCGACCTGCTCCGACAGGTTGGCTATCTGTTTGGCCGCCATGGGACAATCGCTGGTGAAATGGTCGGGTTGTTGCTCATCCACCTTGCGCACCACCGGGCGGGCAATCTTCACTGATGTATCGCGGGTTTCCCTCTTTACCGCATAGGTCCCGTCGTGTCCGGAGCAGCGTTCCTGTGCGTTGACCTCGGTACCCGGGATCAGTTGGAGGACATCGCGGGTCTTCAGACCGATATTCTGCACCCGCTGGTGACAGGCCACCTGGTAGGCGATGGAGCCCAGGGCCCGTGGAAATTCCGTTTTCAGTTGTCCCCCCCGGTGTCGCAGCCACAGGTATTCGAAGGGATCGTAAAAGGCGTTTTTCACCTTCATGACCTGCGCGTCATCGGGGAACATCAGGGGGAGCTCCTGCTTGTACATCAGTACGCAGGAGGGAATGGCCGCGGTCAGGTCATAGCCGGCATCCACCAGCCCGGCCAGTAACGGGATGTTGGCATCCTTGAGTTTTTCAACGCCGTGCAGGTCCCCCAATTCCAGTCTCGGCATGCCACAGCACTTCTCTCGTGGTACCAGTTCGATGGAGATGTCGTTGTGCCGGAATACCTTCACAAAGTCCTCGCCGATTTGTGGACTGTTGTAATTGCCGTAACAGGTGGCGTACAACGCCACTTTACCGGTGGTGGCGCCTACTGCCCTGGGTTCTGGTCCGGGCTCGGCCACTGTCGGCATTTTTTTCAGCCGCTTGCGCAGGGTGTTGTGGTGAAATTTCGGCAGGGGAGCCAGATGATGCACCCCCAGGATCGCTTCAAAAACCTTGCGGAAGCCGCGGTTCCGGTTCAGGGCATTGACCGTCACGTCCAGCAGGGGAATGCTGGCGGCGGCGAACACGGTATCGGTGCTGGTCAGCGCCCGGTCCCGCAACCTTGCCCCGTGCTCCCGGTAGTTGACCGCCTTGGCTCGCAGCATCAGATGGGGAAAGTCCACGTTCCACTCGTGGGGTGGTACGTAGGGGCATTTGGTCATGTAGCAGAGGTCGCACAGGTAGCACTGGTCCACTACCTTGCTGTAATCCGCCGTCGCCACGCCATCGACTTCCATGGTCTCGGACTCGTCCACCAGGTCGAACAGCGTGGGAAAGGAGTCGCACAGACTGACGCAGCGACGGCAGCCGTGGCAGATATCGAAAACCCGCCCCATTTCCCGGTTGAGGTCGTCCCGGTCCCAGAACGATTCACTGCGCCAAGCCAGCGGGTGGCGGGTGGGTTTCTCCAGACTGCCTTCTCTGACTGCCATGCTCGAATGCTCTTTGCCGTTACCCTGTTCGCAACGAACCCCTCCCGCCGCGACGGGAGGGCCGCAGGGCATCCTCCGACCAGCTCAGTTCAGCCCACAGGCCATAGCCGTTCAGAGTTTCGCCAGGAGTCTGCGGGTGCCTGCCGGATGGGATTGGATCGCACTGCAAAAGCCGCGATGTCCTGCGGCTTTTGCGACGCTCCTCGGCACTCAGTCGTCCAGGTTGTCCAGGGCCTTTTGGAAACGGTTGGCGTGGCTGCGTTCCGCCTTGGCCAGGGTCTCCAGCCAATCGGCAACCTCGTCGAAACTCTCATCGCGGGCAGTCTTGGCCATACCCGGGTACATGTCGGTG
>CAZUGZ010000017.1:0-8836 GCA_964620555.1 uncultured Alteromonadaceae bacterium | reverse complement strand
CTCGTAGGTTTCGCCGGCAATCGCCGCTTTCAGGTTTTCAGAGGTGGCGCCGATGGGCAGGCCGGTGGCTGGGTCACCGACTTCTTCGAGGTACTCCAGGTGACCGTGGGCGTGGCCGGTCTCACCCTCTGCAGTGGAACGGAACACGGCGGCCACATCGTTGTAACCCTCGACGTCGGCCTTGGCGGCAAAATACAGGTAACGGCGATTGGCCTGGGATTCCCCGGCAAAGGCCGCCTTCAGGTTTTCTTCAGTTTGACTGCCTTTCAAAGCGGGCATCGTATCTCTCCTCGGTACAGTAATAATCAGATAATCAAAGCACGCAGTACCGATGGGTATTGCGCTACTTGTGCAAGCATACTCTGGTCTGTAGAATCTGCATAGTTAATAATTTAGTCATAAACAATCGCTTTTTCCGATGGATAGGCGTCCCACACTCAAGCAACTCAATTATTTGTTGTCGGTGGCCGAACATCGGCACTTCGGCAATGCCGCCAGGGCCTGCCATGTGTCCCAGTCCACCCTCAGCGCGGCCGTGATCGAATTGGAAGAACTGCTGGGCGCAGTACTGGTGGAACGCAGCAACCGCCGAGTGATTTTTACCGCCCTTGGTGAGGACGTAGTGCAGCGGGCGCGCCGGGTATTGCTGGAAATTGATGATTTGCAGGGGCTGTGCGCTGCCTCCTCCGAACGCTTCAGCGGCAAGATGCGGTTGGGGGTGATACCTACCATCGCGCCATTCGTACTGCCGGGTTTGCTGAAAAAGCTGCGTCGTCAGTACCCGCAATTCCAGCTCTTTATTCGCGAGGACCTCAGCCAACCCCTGGTGGACGCGCTCCAGAGAGGCCATCTCGATGTGCTGCTGCTGGCGCTGCCCTACCCGGCCGAGCGGGTCGCCACCATGCACCTGTTTGCGGACAAATTCCTGTTCGCCTGTTCCCATGCCCACCCCATGGCGGTGAACGCCGAACTCAGCACCCGGGACTTGCGGGCGCAGGATATGCTGTTGCTGGAGGATGGTCACTGCCTGCGCGATCATGCGCTGGAAGCCTGCCAGCTGCACGACTCGGAAGTGAATATTCCCTACCAGGCGACCAGTCTCAACACCATCGTGCAGATGGTGGCCAACAATATCGGTGTGACCCTGTTACCGCAAATGGCGGTGGACGCCAGGATACTGACGGGTACGAGGGTCCAGACCCGACCATTCCGGGAGGCGGACGTGGCCCGTTCCATCGGCCTGATGTGGCGCAGGAAGACACCGAGAGTGGCGGATTTCCGTGCCCTGGGGGAATTTATCAGTGACTGCTGAAATCGGGTTGGCCGTCTCGGCGCTGAAATATTTGCCCATCTCACGGTTGAATTGAGCGATCGATTGACAGGGGCGATAGTCTTCGAATTCGTGAGCCTTCCGGCGTGCCGACATTCTCGAACGGACACGACGACGCACCGCATGGGGACGGTAAAGGCTACGGAGCGAACGCCGGTAGGGCCGAAGCCGCTACCGGTGTCGTATGGGTGGCTACCTCCTCTCGGTGGTTGCCGTTTATTCGGTTTCGGCGGCTGCCTCTTCTTCCGCGGCGGCGTCTTCCTCAGCGGCGGCTTCTTCCTCCACTGCGGCGTCTTCCTCAGCGGCGGCGTCTTCCTCCGCTGCGGCTTCTTCTTCTACGGCAGCTTCCTCATCCATGGCGGCTTCCTCATCCATGGCGGCTGCTTCCTCCACGACGGCCGCCTCTTCTACGGCAGCCTCTTCGACTACCGGTGCAGCTTCTGGAGCCTCTGCACTGTTGTCACAGCCAGCAAGGGTTAACGCAGAAGCCGCGAGGCCAAGGAAAAACAGAGTTTTGAAGTTTGTCACGATAATGTCCTTCGATTATTGATAAAATGTCCCGACTAACGGTCTCAAGTTTGTTTCGCCACGATAGAGAGCAAGGTTGCCTGAATACAAAAAAGCCGCCAAGAGCAAATACTGGCTCTGGGCCCTGCCTGTTCTGCCGTGCGCATGCACTTTGCCCCGGTATAGTACCGACACCATGGCCTACGGTAAAGTAATTCACGAAATCGGTCAATGGAGTGTTGGCCTGTTATTGGCGGGAGCTGCGGGACCGACGTGAACCGGATTGAACTGTTGAGCCCGATGGTGGTGGCTACACTGCCACTGCTCAGTCATCTGCTGGGTCAACTGCATCGGGAAGGTTACGCCGCCCTGGCCCTGCAGCCCCGTCGCAGCCGGCACCTCTGGCAGATCGCGACCTTTCCGCTGGTCCATATCAGCCTCGCGCATCTCGCACTCAATGTCGTGCCGCTGCTGTTATTGGGGCTGCTGGTGGCGCTCGGACAGGTCGCTATCTTCTGGTTGTTGACCGGGGTGGTATTGCTGGTCAGTGGCTGGGGCACCTGGATGTTCAGCACTGCAGAGCGGGTGGCGGGTGCCTCGGCCCTGGTATTTGGCTACTGGGGCTTCATTCTTGCCGCTGCCGTATTGAATGATGATCTGTTCTGGACGGCCGCTGCCGTGGTCACGCTATTGCTCTACGCGGGTTTGTGGAACAGTTTGCTGCAACTGGGCGCCGGCATCTCCTGGGCCTGCCATTTCTGGGGCCTGTTGGGTGGTATCGGCACCGCGCTGTTGGTCAGTTAGCCCGGACAAGTCGAGCGGACGGCGGGGTTTCAGTTCAAATCCAGCGCGTACTGGCGCAACAGTTCCAGGGGTACGATGTCCAGTGCCTTGAGATGGGTGCGGCGCAGAAATACCCGGGGCGCCATCTGCTGCTGATGTGCCTCCAGCCATCGGGCTGCGCACAGGCACCAGCGGTTGCCGGGTTGCAGGCCGGGGAAACCATAATCCGGCATGGGGGTGCTCAGATCATTGCCACGGAAGCGGGAAAATTCAAGGAACTCCTGGCTGACTTCCACACAAACGGTGTGGGAGCCCACATCTTCGGAGCTGGTGTTGCAGCAGCCGTCCCGAAAAAAACCGGTTGTGGGCTGCGTGCTGCAAAGTTGCAGCTCTTCGCCAAATACGTTGAGCGATTCATCCACGGGTCATTACCTCCACCGCGAGTCCTGTAATCCGGAGAAACCCGGCTCGGTGAATGGTCGCGCTAAAATGTTCATCTGGCAACCACTCCCGCCCCATTCATTTCCTGTAACCCCACCGGGTGCCACCAGGCAACCGGATACCCTGTGCAGCGCACATGGTACCCCACAAATGCCCGGGGAACAGTCTCACCCGGTTCCTGCCGCAAAATCGATCTGGTGCCTGTCTGCCGCACTGGCGAAACCATTCCGGAAGCCTTGCAGGACTGGACCAGCGGCCGGATCAAAACGGTCATCATCATCCATCAAGACCTCCCTGGCTCGACCGGTGCAGATTGGTGAACCCCATCGCCGTCGCGACTGCACTATACTCTGGCTGGATCGATATCGTGTGGCGGAGGGACCGATGAAAAAATACCAGGGTCTCAACAGCAAGATGTTGCAACAATATGCGCCCAGACCCGGCCGTCGCGAACTGTTGCCGGATATGAGCGAAAAGGCGCAAGTCGCCCTGTTCTGCCGAGTGATCTTCAACGAAGGCTGGAACGAGCACATTGCCGGCCACATCACCTATCGCGACCAGGACGACAATTTTTTGGTCAATCCCTGGGAACTGGCCTGGGATGAACTCACCGCCAGCGATATCCTGACCCTCGATTCGCAGGGGGAAATCATTGACGGCGACTGGAACGTTACCCCCGCCATCGGCCTGCATCTGCGCATTCACGCCCTCCGTCCGGACGTGCAGGTGGTGGTTCACAACCACGCTCACTGGAGTGGTATCTGGGCCAATGCCCGCCGGGTTCCTCCCATCGTCGATCAGACTGCCGCTCACGTGCCCGGCGAACTGCCCCTGTTCGATGAATACGATGGTACCTTCGACGATGGTGAGATCACCGATGCCACGGCCAATGCCCTGGGGGATGCGGGCTGGGCCCTGCTGGCCAATCACGGTTCCCTGGTGGTGGGCAGGGATCTGCGGCAGGCGCACCTGCGGGTGTTGACCCTGGAGTGGCGCTCGCAGCGCGCCTGGTATGCCGAAGCCATTGGCGGTGGTGTGCCCCTGCCGGACCACATAGTGCAGCAGGTGGGGATTACCGACGCCAATGGTTTTCCCTTCCAGTTTGAAGCCATGGCCCGCCGTGAATTGCGTGCCGACCCTTCCATCCTCGATTGAGCGCTGCGCGGGAGTACGGAGAATGAACCTGCAGACACGTCCGTTGGCAAATGTCGGCGCCGAGGTGCTGGGCTTCGACATCGCCCGGCCGCTCACCGATGCGGTCGTGGCGGAACTGAAAGCCCTCTGGTACGAGTACGGCATTCTTCTGTTCCGAGGTCAGGAGATCAGCCCGGAACAACAAATTGCCTTCAGCCGGATTTTTGGCCGCCTGGAATTACACCCGTTGGCTGCCACAACTTCCAGGGAGTACCCGGAATTGTTTGTTCTCGAAAACGGCGGCGACCAGGACAAATTCCAGACCGCCTTTTACCAGGGCCGGGAAATAGTCGGCAAGCTGGATTGGCACATGGACTTGCACTATACCGGCAAGCCCAATCACGGAGCCCTGATTCGGGCCGTGATCGTGCCGGATGAGGACGGCCAGACCGGATTTGGCGATCTCGAAAAGGCCTGTGCCGCCCTGCCGGCGGAGCGGCTTGTGCTGTTGGAAAAGATCGAGGTGGCCTACCGGTTCAACATGCAGCGCCGGCAGATGCGCTTTGTCGATACCGAGGGGTACGAACCTGGTCCCCATAGTCCGAAGCAACCTTCCGATATGGGGTTCCCCGATTTTCCCGACTCGGTGTACCCCGCCGTGGTGCGACATCCGGTGACCGGGCGCAGGATACTGGAGATTGTCGAGCAGTTTCTGGACCGGGTGATCGCACCGGAAAAGGCCGGTTTGAGCGATCGACAGGCAGATGAACTGCTGTGTGAACTGGTCGCCCACATCCGCAAACCGGAATTCCACTATTTTCACCAGTGGCAACGGGGGGACATGGTGCTGTGGGACAACTGGCGCGCCATGCACTGCACCACCGGCACCCGGCCCGGCGTTCGCCGCCTGATCAACCGTACCACCATCGCCGGCGATGTCACCCTGGGCCGCCAATTGGCACCGCCGGTGGACGAAAACAGTATGAGTGGTGCTCCCGGAGCAGGCTGATGGAATGCGCCCTGCTCAGCGTGTCGGCGAATGCCGGGAGGTATCATGTATTTTGACTTTGACTATTACTGGCGCGTGCTGCGCCATGTCTGGGGACTGCCGGGCTACCCCGGCAAACCGCGGATGTTGTGCAAGTTGCTGTTGCAGGTGCCATTGTGCAGTGCCGTTCATGCGCTGTTCTTCCTGCTCGATTACCTGGTATTTCCGAAACTGTGGACCCAGGCTGTGCACAAACCGATATTCATCGTGGGTCACGCTCGCAGTGGCACCACCTTGATGCACCGGCTGTTGTCCGGTGATGAAGACCGGTTCAGTTACTTTCGGTACTGGGAAACGTTCTTCCCTTCACTGCTCGAGAAAAAACTGATTCGGGGCCTGGGCTGGCTGGACCAGCACTGCTTTGGCGGCCCCGTCAAGCGGCGACTGCTGGCCTGGGATGAGCGGACCTTTGGTCCCTCTCGCCAGGTGCACGACATGAGTCTGTGGCATGCGGAAGAGGATTGCTTTGCCATGCAGGCGGCTTTCGTGACCCAGCAATGGTCGACGGAAATCCCGCTGATGGAAATCATCGACCTGTTTCACGTCGACGACATGCCCCGAAAACGCAAGCGCTGGCTGCACCACTACCGGGAATTGGTCAAACGTCAATTGCTGTTCAACGGTGGCGACCGCGTCCACCTGGCCAAGAATCCGTTGATGAGCGGTTGGCTGGATTCGCTGATTGAAACCTTTCCCGATGCCCGGGTGATCGTAATGATGCGAGACCCCGTCGAGTGTCTGCCAAGCTTGTTGAAACTGATGGAAAAAGCCTGGAAAGCGAAAGGTTGGTCGCCCGAGCAGTATGCGCAGTCACTGGAAGTCCTCACCGAGGTTTGCCTGGACCACTTCCGCTACCCTCGGGCGGCCCTGCGGCGCAATTCCCACACTCCCCGCCTGGTGGTGGACTACCGGCAACTCACCCGTTCGCCCGCCGCTGTGGTGCAGCGGATCTATGAGCGCTTCGGCATGGAACTGTCCCCGGCGTACCAGCGACGGCTGCAGGCCAGGGCGGAGCGCGAAAAAACCCATCACTCCCGTCACGAATACAGTCTCGGCGAATACGCCTTATCCCCTGGGCAACTGCGAGCGGAACTGCCGGAATTGTATGAGGAGTATGGATGGTCACAACCATCGGAGCAGACAGCGTGAAACAACTGAAAGGCAGGACCGCCCTGATTACCGGTGCTAGCCGTGGAATTGGCAGGGCGATTGCGACACGCTTTGCGGCGGAGGGTGCCGCAGTGGTGCTGTGCGCTTCGCGGCTCGGCGCGCACGGAAAGCTGGAGGGTACCCTCGAAAACACGGTTTCGGACATTATGGTGGCTGGTGGTCGCGCCGCCGCGGAGGTGGCGGACCTCGCCGACCCCTCCGCCCGTGCCGACCTGGTGGCTCGGGCCGAGGCCCACTTCGGTCCGCTGGACATCCTGGTCAACAACGCCGCCGGTGCCAGAATGGCCCTCCCCAGCCGCCTCTCCAATACGGATCGCAACTGGATGTACGAAATCAATCTCAATGCACCGGTGGACCTGGCTCAGCAGGTGTTGCCGGGCATGTGCGAACGCGGTTGCGGCTGGATTTTGAACATCTCCACTGTCAGTGTTATCCAGCCACAACCCCCGTATGCCGACAGCAGGGTGGCGGCTCAGGTGATAGGTGGCTATGGCGCCACCAAGGCAGCCTTGAACCGCTACACCGAAGCACTGGCCCACGAGTACAGTGACAGCGGCGTTCGCATCAACGTGCTGGCGCCCGAGGCCATTGTGCTGACCAACGTGGGGGCCGAGGTCGAAGCCATTGCCGCCCGCCGGCCGGACCTGGTGGAACCCTTGGAAACGATGGCCGAAGCAGCCTTGTCCCTGTGCACCGGTCCCTACCTGGGACAGGTCGCCTACAGCCGCCGCTGGCTGCACTCGGTGGGGCGCGCAGTGATGAGTCTGGACGGCAAAACCCGGCTGGGGGATGCGTTTCTGCCGGGTTGATGCCATCCGGGCAGCGGGAATTTCCGGCCAGTGCAACCCCCCATCGACGAGGTTGGAGTACACTGCACGGCCCCGGGCGGCGACCGCATCATCGAGGAAAATGGATGGCGCAACAAATTGTCGAAGGCTGGCTGTCCACAGCGCTGGCCTGCCCCTCGCCGAATTGCGACGCCCGGCCCGACCCGCAGGACGTCAGCCTGCTGGTCCTGCACAACATCAGCCTGCCGGCGGGCGAATTCGGCGGTGGGCAGATACGGGAGCTGTTCTGCAATCGTCTGGACTGCTCTACCCACCCCGATTTCGAGTCGCTTCGTGAACTGCGGGTTTCGGCTCATCTCCTGCTGGACCGGGACGGGCAGGTGACCCAGTTCGTACCCTTCACCCAGCGGGCCTGGCATGCGGGAGTCTCCAATTTCATGGGGCGGGACAACTGCAATGATTTCAGCATCGGCATAGAACTGGAGGGGACAGACGATCGGCCGTATACTGCTCCTCAGTACGATAGCCTGGTCCGGGTCAGCAAAACCATCATGCACGCCTATCCAGCCATTACCAGGCAGCGCATCACCGGCCACAGCGACATTGCGCCGGGACGCAAGACCGACCCCGGACCAGCATTCGACTGGGGCCAATACTTTTCACTACTGGAGGGCTTAGTCTCGTGATGTTTATTGCCTTGCTCGCCGCGCTGCTGGTCATCCAGTACTGGGATTCGGCCCGGTTGCTGCACCGGGACCAATGGTTTGACGTGGTTCTGGCCAAATTGCTCGGCCTGTCACTGCCGCCGGCGCTGGTGCTGGCGCTGCTGGTGCTGGTGCCTGCCCTGTTGCTGTTCTGGTTGCTGATGCCGCTGCAGGAGTTGTGGTTTGGGCTGCCGGGACTGGTGCTGACCATCGTGGTCCTGCTCTACAGCTTTGGCAGAGGCAATTATCAGGAGACGGTGAGTGAATATCGCCGGCACTGTCAGAGTGGTGATTTCGAGGCTGCGTATCTGCTGGCCGGCGAGCGCTTCCCGCGTCAGCACGGTGATGTCGATCCGGAGGATGCACTGCAACTGCATCGATGGATGAGAAAGCGCTTGCTCTATATGGGCTTCGAGCGCTGGTTCGCCGTGGTTTTTTATTTCGGTCTGTTCGGGGCGGCGGGAGCTTTGGCCTACCGTCTGTGTCAACTCGGCGTGGAAAGAACGGAGGCGGCGCGTAACGATGGCGGAGAGGAGGAGAATGGTGCGGAAGGGAAGGAGCAGACCGACCTGGCAGCGCGGTTGCTGCATATACTCGACTGGGTACCCACCCGTTTGCTGGCCTTTTCCTTTACTCTCACCGGGGATTACCTTGGTGGCCGGGAACGGGCACTGTCGGCAGTGCAGGACTTGGACAGCCCCGCCGAGGTGGTACTGGACGAGGTGGCCTGCGCGGCCCTCGGCACCCGGTGGGAGCGGGAATCCGGCACTGAGGGAGAGACCTGGGACCTCGAACTGGGGCAGTTGCACAGCCTGATGAGCCGCAGCGCAATGGCCTGGGTGTTTCTGTTCGCGCTGTTGGTGGTATTTGTCTAGGCTTACAGCGTCAGACCCAGGGACAAGAACAGCCGCCGCCCGCGTGGGTCGGACGA
>CAZUGZ010000016.1:0-39480 GCA_964620555.1 uncultured Alteromonadaceae bacterium | reverse complement strand
CTGATGTTCGGTTCCGGCATTCTCGGGCTCGGCCACCACTACTTCTGGATCGGCACGCCGGAGTACTGGCTCGGCCTTGGCGGGTTTTTCTCGGCGCTCGAGCCGATACCGCTGGTGGCCATGGTCGTGCACGCGGTCTACGACGCCGGACGGCATTCGTTCCGGGCGAGCAATCACCCCGCGCTCGCATGGCTGATTGCGCACGCGTTTGGCAACTTTTTCGGTGCCGGCGTGTGGGGTTTCATGCAGACGCTGCCGCAGATCAACCTCTACACCCACGGCACCCAGTGGTCGTCCTCCCACGGCCATCTCGCCTTCTTCGGGGCGTACGTGACAATCATCGTGGCCTTTGTCTACCTTGCTGTGCAGCGGCTGCGCGGGAACGTCTGGATGTCGGGCGGGCTGGCGGGCAGCTGGCGCTGGAAGTGGGCGCTGGGGCTGACGCATGTCGGCATGGTCGGGATGACGGTCGCCCTCCTGATCGCGGGTTACGAGCAGGCGTTCGTGGAACGGGCCGTGGGTGGCTCCACGTGGCAGGCCTATTTCGAGGGACAGATGCAGCCCTGGTTCATCGAGGCGATGTGGTGGCGCATGCTGTTCGGCGTCGTCATGACGCTGGGAGTCTTTTTGCTGCTGTGGGACCTGTTCCGGATCGGTGTCGGCGAGACGCGGCCCATGCGGGTGGTCGGACTGGCGTCGGCGGACGCCGGGGAAGCCACAGACGTGCCAGCCGCGGCCGAACTGGCCCGTCAGTCGCCATGATCGGGCGCCGCCGCAATGCCTCTGTGGGCGCATGGTGCGCCACACTGGTTTTTGCCGGAGGGCTTCTCGCCGGGTTATCCGCAGCCACCGCGATGGCGGCCGGAGGCGGTGACGTGGCGGCCGGCAAGGCCAAGGCAGGGCTCTGCGCGGCCTGCCACGGTCCCAAGGGCATTTCGGTGAACCCGCTGTGGCCGAATCTGGCCGGTCAGCAGGAGGTCTACCTGGCGGCGCAGATCCGGGCTTTCCGGGACGGCGTGCGGGTCGAGGCGACGATGCAGCCCTTCGTGCGGAACCTGACGGATCAGGACATCGCGGACCTCGCGGCGTTCTATGCGAGCCTGTCGCCCTGCCCCTGAGCTTTCACGAAACGGGCCGGATGCCGCCCTGGCCGACAGCGCACACAAATTTCGTGCCGCCGGCTTCAATTGCGCCGTAGAGTCGATGCGGCTCCCTTGTCATTTGCGACCGTGCTCCATGCTGTTCATCGGCGCATCACTCAAATCCGCTGACTGAGCTTGGCGTACCAGTAGCGGCCGCGCAGGGCGTGGGTGCGGCCATCGATGTTGTCGTTAAAGGCCGAGGCGACGAAGGGTGGCGCCTTGTCCAGCAGGTTGTCTACCCCCAGTGACAGGCGCAGTCCCTGCAGCAGGTTGAACAGGTAGCTGAACTGCAGGTCGTGCACGACCCAACTGTCGATATGGCGCACGCGGGTGGAGTTCGGCACCACTTCGCTCATGCTGCCCACCACGTGCAGGTCGTAGTTGCCGCGCCAGCGCTGCCGCGCCCATTGCAGGCCCAGGTTTCCCTTCCAGCGGGGAATCCCCCCGACCCCTTCGGCGGCCGGGTCCTGGAAACTTCCGGCCAGGTTCTCGGTGGGCGCGCTGTTGTCCAGTTGCAGGGTGTACTCGCTGATGTGGGCCGCATTCAAACCCAGGGAAAACTGTCCCCAGTCGCGGGTCGGCAAGGTATAGCCCAGGTGCAGGTCCAGGCCCTGCACCCGGCGCTCGCCAATATTCAGGTAGGTTGCCTCCAGGCGCTGCAGGTCGCCATTTTCGTTGCGCATCACCCGTTCTGAAAATACCCCGGAGGCGGCGTTCTGGTTGAGGATGAACTGGGCGCTGGAGTCCACCACCTGGGAACTTTCGGTGTCGTAAAAATCCACCATCGCGTTGAGCCCGGCAAATTTCTTCGGGGTCCACACCAGGCCCACGGTGTAGCTGCGGGATTTTTCCGGGTTCAATCGGGGATTGCCGCCGGAGATGGTCAGGAACTGGTTGCGGGAGGCATCCGCGGGCTGCCGGCAGCCGGGCAGGCGGCCGACGTTTTCCGGCAGTGCGCAGGGGTCGGTGAGCAGGGCCTGGGCGGCGCTGCGGCCCTGGTAGAGCTCGTTCAGGGTAGGCGCCCGAAAACCCTGACTGTGGGTGCCGCGAATCATCCATGAGTCGTTGAGCTGCCAGCGCACGCCGTACTTGGGATTGCTGATGTCGCCAAAGTCACTGTAGCGGGAGAAGCGCAGCGCAATTTCCAGGTCCAGTTGCTGGCCCTGGTCCACGGAGTGCCAGAGCGGAGCGATGCTCTCGAAGTAGAGTTCAAAGATATCGCGTCCGCCGTGGGTGGGTTCGGCGTTGTTGCCGCCGATGGTGCGGCCGCGGCTGAGCAGCCGGTCCGGTTTCTTGCTGGCGGATTCGTCCCGGTACTCCATGCCGGCGGCAAAATCGACGATGCCGTAGGGCAGGTGGAACAGGTTGCGGGCACCGGTAAGACTGTAGCTGGAGAGCTTGGTTTCACCCACCACCTTGGTGGTCGTGGCGAGAAAATCCAGTTGCTGGCGGTCGATGCTGCCCGCCGGGCCGAACAGGTTGATGGGCACGCAGCCGTCCACCTCCAGACCCCGGCAGTCCGCGGCGGGACCGATGCCGCGTTGCAAGTGTTCCGCGTCAATGGCTCCCCGAAACAGTTCGCGGGCCTTGTTGCGGCTCCAACTGTGGCTGAACTCCCAGTCCCAGCCGCCGTGCAGCCCCTGGACGATGAGCGCGAGACGCTCCACCTCGGAATTGTTGTCCTGGCGGCGGGGTGGCAATTCCGAGAAGCTGCGGCGCAGGTCGGTGATGTCAACCCCAAACGGGTTGTAGCGGTTGTCGGCGGAGACGGTCAGGGGCAGCTGTTCAAAGGCGGTAAACACCGGGGTGTAGGCAAAGTTGGCCTGGGAACGGGTCTCCGTGTAACTCAATTCGATGGCCCCGGTCAGTTGTTCACTGAAATCGTAGCTGGCATGGGCATAGACAAAGTCCCGTTCGGAGGGCACCAGGGCACTCTTGAAGTCGGGGAAATTGAACAGGTCATCGCCGCCGACAGCGCGGAATTCGCCGCTGGCCTGGTCGCGGATCACCACGCGCCCGTCGGGCAGGCTGATCCGCGCCGTTGGTGTGGCACTGGAGCGCAAGTCCGCGCCACCGCGGTCGCGCCCGTCGGCGCTGGCGGAAACGGGGCGGTCGCGGGCGTGAATTTCGCCCTGGTCGAAGTGCGAGGCGGAGATAAAGAACGAGCCGTGGGGAAACCCGGTGCCGTATTGCAGCGTGGTGGCGGAGGTCGCCCCGTCGCCGAGTTCCGCGATGCCGTAGTAATGCTCCGCCAGGAAGCCGTAGAAGTCCTGCTTCATGATGATGTTGATGACCCCGGCGATGGCCTCGGAACCGTAGATGGCGGAGGCCCCGTCCTTGAATATTTCAATGCGTTCCACCGCCGCGGGGGCGATGGTGTTGAGGTCCAGCGATTCGCCGGCCAGACCGTCGTTGGCGATGCGGCGGCCGTTGACCAGCACCAGGGTGCTGGCAGCGGGCAGACCGCGCAGGGTCACGGTGGCCGTCCCGTCGCCGCCCCGGCTGATGGCGGTACTCATGGAATTGCCGGACACCGCCGGCATGCGGCGCAGCAGTTCGCCGATGGTCTGAGCCCCGCTGAGTTCGATGTCAGGCGCCGTGATTATGTCCACCGGAGCGGAGCCCTGCAGGTAGTTGCGGCGGATTCGGGAGCCGGTGACCTGGCTGCCGTACACGTACAGTTCTTCCAGGCCCGGAGTGTATAGCGGGTTTTGCAGGAGCAGTTGTTCCGGTTCCGGGCAACTGTCCGTCAATTCACAGCGGGCGTCGTAGACGGCGATGATGCGCCCATCCACCAGTCGCCAGGCCAGACCGGTGTCCGCCAGCAGGGCGTACAGGGCCGCCTCGGGGGACATCGGGCCGCGCAGCTCCCGGGCGGGAAGGTCGCGGGCGAGGTGGTCGGGAAAGACGATGGCCAGGCCGCTCTGGTGACTGAACTGAATCAGCGCCTGCGACAGGTCCTGATTGTTGAAGATGGCGAAATTGTGGTCTTCCTGGGCGAACACCGGGTGGGCAGGAGCGAACAGGGAAAACGCCAGGGCCAGCCACCACCGGCACCCGTGGCGGGCCGCGGCTCGCCGGCGGTGGCCCGGGGATCGAACAATTCGCAGAAAGAACATGCCAGGTTATTGCGTTGCTACGTTGCCGCTCAGCGAGTACGAAAAGCCGCTGCGCAACGCGGGTTCGCCGACCGATTGCCTGTTGCGGCAACACAGGGCTGGTGAGCCCCTCGTCTTTATCGCCCTACAGCTTACCCGGAGGGTTATAGCTTATCGGGCGGCCCGGAGCAACAGGATGCTGTCGTCTTCCAGGGTCATGGCGTGGATGCCAAAGCTCTGCTCCAGCGCTCGCAGGATGGTGTCCGGGTCGTGCAGCTCAAACACACCGGAAACCGTGGTCTGGGCCAGATCCGGCTCACCGATGAGAATTTCCAGCGCATGGTAGCGGCCGAGTTCCAGCACCAGTTCCGCCAGCGGCATGGCCTCGGCAACGAGCTTGCCGCTGGTCCATGCCATCTCGGCCGTGCCATCAGTGAGCGCGACCGGAGTCAGCCCCCGCTGGTCGCTGCCGATGCTCTGGTTGGCATAGAGCAGCCTGCTGACCGCCACGCGATTGGCGGGTTGGCCTTTCTCGGTGACCCGGACCACGCCTTCGGTGACCGTGATCTGACCGTGGCCCCCCTGCAACAGTATGTTGAAGGCGGTTCCCATGACCCACACCTCGGCACTGCCCAGGTCCACCACAAAGGGTGGTTCCCGCCGTGCAACCTCGAAATAGGCCTCGCCCCGGCCGAGCACCACCCGTCGCTGGCGGTGGTCCAGGGTGACACTGATTTTGCTATCGGTGTTGAGGGTGATCGTGCTGCCGTCTGCCAGCGGCACCTGCTGCCGCTCGCCGACAGCGGTCTGGTAGACAGTGGGTTGCGGCGTATTCAGGGACCCGTTGGGCAGCAGTACGGCCACATACAGGGTAGCGGCTGCGGCCGCCAGCCCCAGCCCCATGCGCATCCAGTCCCTGCGGCGCAGCGGGAGCGACGGCCAGCGCCGTTTGGGGGTAACCGGAGCCGCCCCGGGCTCCGGCATGAATTCGAGCACCGCCAGGTCTTCCCAGAGGTCCAGCATGGCGTCCATGGCGGCGCGGTGCTGGGGGCGGGCCGACAACCACAGGGCGAATTCGCCACGCTCGGCGTCCGTACAGGAATCCGAGCGCAGCCGGGCCACCCAGAACGCAGCACGTTCGTGGATTTGCTCCTCCAACCGCGCCGCTGGCGTGGATGCACCGCGCAAAATGGCCATCAGAACTCCCTTCCTTCCCGGTATAGTAGACGAAGAATGACGGAAACCCCTCATTTTTCACTTTCCTCCCCGGCCTCGCCGTAATATCTCGCCAGGGCCCTTCGGCAGTGTTTCAGGGCCTGCAGGATGTATTTTTCGACGCTGGAAACCGACACCCCCAATTCACGAGCGATTTCCGCGTAGGACATATTGTTGTTGCGGTGCAGGAGAAATGCCTGCCGCTGCTTCGCGGGCAGGGCTTCGATGGCCCGGTAGATGTGTTGCAGTTTTTGCCGGGCATCGAGAATCTGTTCCGGCGCGGTCGCGGCCACGTTGGCTTCCTGCGGGTCCCCCACCGGCGCGCTGTCCTTTTCCTGGTTGACAAAGCGCTGGTGCAAGGCCCGGCGCCGCAACTGGTCGACGGCCAGATTGGAAGCCACCTGGAACAGAAAGGCGCGGGGATTGTCCAGTTCCTGGGGGCGCTGCAGGCGCTGCAGGCGCAACAGGGCTTCCTGGGCCACGTCCGCCGCCTCGTCGGGATCATCCAGCTTGCGGGTCAGGAAGCGTTCCAGGCCCTGGCGATGTTTCTCGACGAGGGCGACCATGAAGCGGTCTTTTTCCTGGTCCATGCCGGCGGGTCGCTGGTTTCGGTACCGGCCGCGGCGGCAGTTCAGTCGCTGGCGGTCAGATTGCGAACGCCGCCGGCGGTGCCCAGCAGCAGCAGATCGGCGGGGCGATGGGCAAACAAACCGTTGTCCACCACTCCGGTAATGCGGTTGATGGCGAGTTCGGTGTGGCGTGGATCGGCGATGGGGAAGTGGTATACATCCAGGATCTCATTGCCGTTGTCGGTGACCACCCCCTGCCGATAGACCGGGTCGCCTCCCAGCTTTACCAGCTCCCGGGCAACGTGGCTGCGGGCCATGGGGATGACTTCCACGGGCAGGGGGAAATTGCCCAGTTCGTCCACCAGTTTGCTGTCGTCACAAATGCAGATGAATTGCTCGGCCACCGCCGCGACGATTTTTTCCCTGGTCAACGCTGCGCCGCCGCCCTTGATCAATTCCAGCCGCGGATTGCACTCGTCGGCGCCATCCACATAGAACTGTATCCCGTCCACCGAGTTCAGTTCGTCCACCGCAATGCCGTGACCGCGCAGGCGCCGGGTCGAAGCCGCTGAACTGGACACGGTGGATTCGAACTCACCGCGGACGGTCGCCAGCAGGTCGATGAAATGGTTGGCAGTGGAGCCGGTGCCGATGCCCAGCACCGAGTGCCGCTCCAGCTTCGGCCTGACCTGATCCAGTGCCGCCTGTGCTGCCGCCCGCTTGCGTTGGTCGCTGGTCACGGGGCCTCCCAACAAACGTGCCGTACCCTGGCGCCATTATACCCGCATATCTGCGGCGGGGTTCGCGGCGAGCGGCAGACAAAATGAACTTTCGATCCCCGGAATACCCCTGCTGAAATCCGCCCGTTTCTCCAGTATCATGCGCGCTGGTTGCGAAACGGGGCAAATGGCGGCTATGCCCCATCCCTATATCAAAAAAATCCACGATGCCCGGGTCTACGATGTGGCTCGGGAAACGCCCATTGACGAAGCCCGGCAGCTCTCGGCCCGGCTCGGCAACCGTATCCTGCTGAAACGGGAAGACCTGCAACCGGTGTTTTCCTTCAAGCTGCGCGGAGCCTACAACAAGTTGCGCCACCTCAGCGCGGAGCAGCGCCAGCGGGGCGTCATCGCCGCCTCGGCCGGCAACCATGCCCAGGGAGTGGCGCTGGCGGCCCGCAACCTGGGGGTCGAGGCCACCATCGTCATGCCCCGCACCACGCCCAGGATCAAGGTAGACGGGGTGGCCTACCACGACGCCAATCTGGTGCTGGTGGGCGATACCTTCGACGAGGCAGCAGACCACGCCCAACAACTGCTGGCGCAGCAGCAAATGACCCTGATACACCCCTACGACGACGAGCTGGTGATCGCCGGACAGGGCACCATCGGCATGGAAATCGCCCGCCAGCATCCCGACCCGCTGGAGGCGGTGTTTGTCCCGGTGGGCGGCGGCGGCCTGTTGGCCGGGATTGCCGCCTACCTGAAATGGGCGCGACCGGAGGTCAAAATCATCGGCGTGGAACCCGAAGATGCCGCCTGCCTGGCGGCGGCCATGGCGGCGGGTCGACGGGTAACCCTGCCGGAAGTGGGCATCTTTGCCGACGGGGTGGCGGTGGCCCAGATCGGCAGGGAACCCTTCCGGGTGCTGCGCGACACCGTGGACCAGGTGATCACCGCCAGCATCGACGAAATCTGTGCCGCCATCAAGGACATTTATGAAGATACCCGTTCCATCGCCGAGCCCGCTGGCGCTTTGGCGACCGCCGGCCTGAAGAAATACGTGGCCCAGCATCGGCCCCGGGACAAGACCCTGCTGGCGATCGACAGCGGCGCCAATGCCAACTTCGACCGCTTGCGCTACATCTCCGAGCGCACCGAGATCGGCGAGAAGCGGGAGGTCGTGATCAGCGTAACCATCCCCGAGCGGCCTGGCAGCTTCAAGGCCTTTTGCGGGGCCCTGGGCAAGCGCAACATCACCGAGTTCAACTACCGTTACGCCGGGGCCGAGCAGGCCCATGTCTTTGTCGGCCTGCAGGTTGCGGAAGGCGCCGAAAGCGCTGCCTCGGTAATCGAGGGACTGGCGCGGCAGGGCTACGAGGCGGTGGACCTGACCGACAACGAGATGGCCAAGCTCCACGTCCGCCACATGGTGGGAGGGCCGGCGCCGGCCGAGGTGGAGGACGAACGGGTCTATCGCTTCGAGTTCCCGGAACGCCCGGGGGCGCTGCTGAATTTTCTGTCCCACCTGGGACAGGACTGGAATATCTCGATGTTCCACTATCGCAGTCACGGCGCCGCCTTTGGCCGCTGCCTGGTGGGCCTGCAGGTCGCTGCGAGCCAGCGGCGGGAACTGGCGCAGGCTCTGGAGAAAATACACTACCGCTACTGGGACGAAACCGGCAACCCGGCGTACCAACTGTACCTCAGGGCGCAGCCCGGCCAGGAGTCTGCCCGGGCCGGAACCGCAGCGGGCCCCGTTCCGTAACCACCTGGCGCAGGCGGCGGTCGTGGCGCTGCAGCGGAAGGCGCCGGCGCAACTGGAAACTGTGCGCCACTCCCACCAGCCAGGGCCGCTGGCCGCGGCTGCCGAGCCTGGCGAAGTATCGATCGTAGTGGCCGCCGCCCATCCCCAGCCGGTGGCCCCGGTGATCGAACCCCACCACCGGAACCAGCACCAGGTCCAGCCGCTGGCCGCTGCGAGGGCGGCCGCGGGCGGCGGGCTGCAGGTAGCCCAGGGAACTGCGCCGCAGTGGCGCGGCGGCCGGCCAGCAATGAAACTGCATGCCGCGCCAGCGGTCGATGGCGGGCAAATAGAGTGTTTTCCCTGCCCGCCGGGCGGCCACCGCAAGAGACCGCAGTGATATCTCTCCGTCGATGGCGTGGTAGAGGGCGATATGACGGCTGCGTCGGTAGCGCGCCGAGAGCAGCAGGTGCCGGCACAGTGCTGCGCCAGCCCGTGCCTGATCCCGCGGCGAGAGGCTGCGGCGCTGTTTGCGCAATTCGTGGCGCAAGCGGGTTTTCAGGGTG
The DNA here is from genome assembly GCA_964620555.1 of uncultured Alteromonadaceae bacterium. Lineage (GTDB taxonomy): Bacteria > Pseudomonadota > Gammaproteobacteria > Pseudomonadales > Halieaceae > JAPOQD01. Next base: position 30,427 of record CAZUGZ010000016.1, on the reverse strand, counting down.
CTGACGGCAGGGTCGCTCAAGGGGGAAATGCCAGAGCCTCCCTGGGAAAAACGGGGGATTCCCGGAGCACCGCTGACGATCTTGCCCTTGAACCCGATGGTTCAGGGCGGGGATCCAGGCGTTGCATCAGGCTTCCCGCGAAGCGGTCGTGCACAACAGCAACGAACAATGACCCCCTCAGTTACACGTATCGGGTAGAGAACCGATCATCTGGCAAATGCACCAGGTATCCGGGGACAGTATAGCCGGAATTGGCGGCAACGGCTAACCGGGCGAAGAGCGCAGGGAATCGAGGGCGTCATCGACCTTGCTGATCAGCCCGTCCAGGGCCCTGGAGGCAGTCTCCTGCTGCGCTTGCAGCCGCTCCTCGGCGGAACTTTGCATCAGTTCATGACAGGCATTGAGAGCCGCCATAACGGCAATGCGTTCCAGCCCGACGACTTTGCCCTGCTCGCGTATCGCCGTCATCTGCTCGTCCAGATAGGCGCCCGCGGCGAGCAAACTGGCCTCTTCCTCTTTGGGGCAGGCCACCAGGTATTCCCGGCCCAGGATGCTGATGCTGACGGTGTTGGCCTCGCTCACGAGTCCGATTCCGCGGCCTTGAGGTGGCCAATGATTGCCTCGACCTTGGAACTGGCCTCGGTATTGCGCTGCTCCAGATGTTGTCGCTCCTTGCGCAGGCGGGCGGCGACGCTGCGCAACGCCGTGTTCTCTCGAACGAGGTCGGAACACAGGGAGATCAGGGCGTCAATTTTCTGCTCGAGCTCATCGAACGAAGATTGCGGCATAGGCCGGATTCCATGCATAGACTTCAATACTGCTACTATAATGTGAGGACAACAGCAGGTCAATGTGGAAAATTATTTGTATTTCAATAGCCTGCAAAAGATTTCAACAAGTTTCGGCAGGTGTCGGGGGCGTGCATGGTGAGCAGCCGGGCCGCAGACCGGGACTGGGATATCGCCATCGTCGGCGCCGGCATGGTGGGAATCAGCGTGGGCCTCTTGCTGGCGGCCCGGCTGGCCCCGGAGACGCGGATACTGCTGTTGGAGGAGTTTTCCCTGGCGTCCCCGGAGGAAGACGCCGCAAAGCGCTATTCTCCCTCGTTTGACTCGCGCAGTACGGCGCTGTCCGAAAGCAGTTGCCAGATCTACCGGGAGTTGGGCCTGTGGCCGACGCTGGCGCGGCGCAGCAGCCCCATTCACAGCATTCACGTCTCTGAGCGCGGTCGCTTCGGCAGCACCCTGCTGCAAGCCCGGGACTACGACTGGGATGCCCTGGGCCAGGTTGTGGAAAACGCCTGGCTGGGGTCCACGCTGCTGCAGCATTTGCACCAGGGGCGGCGACTGGTGCTGCGCAGCCCGGCCCGGGTCACCGCGGTTCGGGCGCAGCGGGGCGGATACCGGTTGCACCTGGAACGCGGCGCACCGCTGCATACCCGTCTGCTGGTGGTTGCCGATGGTGCGCAATCCCGGTTGCGGGAGGCGCTTGGGATTCAGGCGCAGCGCCGCTCGTATCACCAATATGCGCTCATCGGCAATGTGGCGCACGCCGGCGGGCACGATGGCTGCGCCTACGAGCGTTTTACCGCCGAGGGGGTCCTGGCCATGTTGCCACTGCTGGACGACGAGGCCGGTTGCCCGCGCAGCGCCCTGGTATGGACGCTTCCGGAAGCGCTGGCCAAGGCGCGGCAGGAGTGCCTGCAAGCGGAATTCCTGCAGCAACTGCAGGACAGCTTTGGCTACCGCCTGGGCCGCCTGCACCGGGTCGGCGAGCGCGTTTGCTACCCGCTGGCCCTGGTCCAGGCAGAGGAACCGGTTCGCCAGGGGCTGGTGCTGCTGGGCAACGCCGCCCATTCCCTGCATCCGGTGGCGGGACAGGGCTTCAACCTGGCGCTGCGCAGTGCGGAAGTATTGGCCGAGGTGCTGGCGGGCGGGCAGCGCAGGGGGGAGCCCCTGGCCGACCTGGGGCTGTTGCAGGACTACGTTCGCCGCCAACAGCGGGACCTGTCGCGCACGCTGGCCTTTACCGACCAATTGCCGCAACTGTTCGGCCTGCGGGGCGCGGCGCCGCGGGGACTGCGGGACCTGGGGCTGGTTTTGCTGGATCTGAGCCCGGTTCTGAAACACCAGTTGGTGCAACGGGCGGCTGGGATGGCCGCCCGGCGGGAGTCGGCCGGTGAACGAAGCTGAGTTCGATGTGCTCGTGGTCGGCGCCGGCCTCGCCGGGTCTGCGCTGTGCTGCGCTCTGCGCGGCAGCGGGCTGCGCATTGCACTGGTGGAAGCGGAGCCCCTTCCCGGACCGGCAGCGGCAACGACCGGCACGGCCGCGGGGGGGGAGGTCGAAGGGGTGGCTGGATTCGATGCCCGGGTCAGCGCCATCACCCCCGCTTCAAAGACTTTCCTGCAGGAATTGGGCGTCTGGAATGCGGAGCTGCAGGGGCGCGCCTGTGCCTATGACCGCATGCGGGTCTGGGATGGCGAGGGCAGCGGCGCCATCGAGTTTCGGGCCAGTGAGCTGGCGGCGGCAAGCCTCGGCGCTATCGTCGAAAACAGGTTACTGAACGGGGCCTTGCTGGCGGCCCTGCTGGCAGCGCCCGATGTGGTGATGTATCGTCCCGCCCGGCTGGAGTCTTTGCACAGTGACCCTGGGGGTACGCTGCGCCTGGGCCTGGATGATGGCCGCGAACCCGGCGCTGCGCTGGTGGTCGCCGCCGATGGTGCGCGGTCGCGGCTGCGACAGTTGGCCGAGATGCCAACCCGGGAATGGGATTACCACCAACACGCCCTGGTGTGCACGGTGGAGACGGAATTGCCCCACCGGCACACCGCCTACCAGATCTTCAGAAGTTCGGGGCCGTTGGCCCTGTTGCCCCTGCCGGACATCGGCCCGCGGCATTTCTGTTCCCTGGTCTGGTCGGTGGACAGCGAACTGGCTCCCGGCCTTGGCGAAATGGGCGATACTGAATTTCTGCGGGAGTTGCAGCGCGCCTTTGAAAGCCGGCTGGGCAGAATGCTGACCTGCTCTCCGCGGCTGATGTTCCCGCTGCGCCAGCGACATGCGCTGGACTACGTACGCCCCGGCCTGGCCCTGCTGGGAGACGCCGCCCATACCATTCACCCGCTGGCCGGGCAGGGAGTCAACCTCGGCCTGGCGGACGCCCGGGTGCTGTCGACGACGATCCTGCGCGCTGTGGAGCGCGGACAGAATCCGGGAGAGCTGGCGGTGTTGAAACGATATCAGCGGCAGCGCAAGGGCGATAACCTGCTGATGATGGCGGCGATGGAGGGCTTCAAGCATCTGTTTGCACAACGGGCCCCTTCCCTGCGGGTGCTGCGCGGCACCGGCATGCGCCTGGTGGGCCGCTCGGGTCCGCTGAAACGCAGGTTGATGCGCCATGCCATGGGTTTGAGCTGAGGAGTCTGCGCCGTAGAAAACAATCCTGTCGCGAACGCGGCACAGCGGCCCCGGCCACGGAGGCGCGGGCCGTATTGCGCTGGCTCGCGGTAGCAGTACACTGTGTAATTGTTGGAGCTTGGGGGGAATTGGTCATGAGCGAGCATCCGGAAAACCTGGTTTACACCAGCAGCCATGAATGGGTGCGGCTGGAAGCGGATGGCCTGGTTACGGTGGGCATCAGCGACCACGCCCAGGAAGCCCTCGGGGATGTGGTTTTTGTGGAACTTCTCGAGCCCGGGGCGCTCCTGGCCCAGGGCGATGAAGCGGCCGTGGTGGAGTCGGTCAAGGCGGCAGTGGAACTCTATGCTCCACTGGGTGGCGAGGTGGTCGAGATCAATGAAGAGCTGGTGGAAAAGCCCGAAACCGTAAACCGCGAACCCTATGACGGCGGCTGGTTTTTTACGCTGGAGCCGGACGACCCCAGTGAACTGGACCAGCTGATGTCGGCCGAAGAATACGCTGCATTCTGCGAGGACAACGCCTGACGGGTCTGTCTATGGCGGGCCGCTCTTCAGGCTGATGATGGGCCAGCCCCGTTGCCGGGCGTGGCGCCGCAGGGTGGGGTCGGGGTCTACCGCTACCGGATGCTCGACCAGGGTCAGCAGCGGCAGGTCGTTGTGGGAATCGCTGTAAAAGTGGCTGCCGCTCAGGTCCAGCCCCCTGGGGGCCAGCCACTGGCGCAGGCGGCGTACCTTGCCCTCGCCGTAACAGGGGTCGCCGGCGGGTTCCCCGGTGTAGCGCCCGGCGCGAATTTCGCAGTCGCTGGCAAGCAGCTCGTCGACACCCAGGCGTTGGGCAATGGGCGCCGCAATGAAGCGGTTGGTGGCGGTGATGATCAGCAAGAGATCTCCCTGCCGCCGGTGTCGCTCCAGCAGCGTCCGGGCCGCGGGCTGCAGCATGGGCTCGATCTTGGTGCGCATGAAGTGCTCGTGCCAGCGCCCGGTGGTTTCCAGGTCCTGTCCGGCCAGCGCGGACAGCGCGTGGCGCAGGTAGGACAGGATATCCAGTCGCCCGGCCCGGTAGTCCTGAAAGAACGCTTCGTTGCGCGGCGCATGGCGCTCGGCGTCCACCAGCCCCTGCTCGCACGCAAACTCACCCCAGGCGAAGTCGCTGTCACCGCCCAACAGAGTGTTGTCGAGGTCAAAAAGGGCAACCGCCATGCGCTGCGTTCCTCCCGGCCGGGGGGCACAGCATAGCCAGCCCGGAAGCCGAGGTAAATTGTTCAGCAGGTGTAAAGTGTGGAACAATAGCGGGTGGATCGCCATTGAAGGAAGTTGGTGCTTGTCGTGATAGACGCACAGGGCTTTCGCCCGAATGTCGGCATCGTGCTGGCCAATGACGAGGGACAATTGTTGTGGGCTCGCCGGGTCCGCAGAGACGGCTGGCAGTTTCCCCAGGGCGGGGTCGACTCCGGGGAAACCCCGCAGCAGGCCATGTACCGGGAGTTGCACGAAGAGGTGGGCCTGCTCCCGGAACAGGTGAAGCTGCTCGCCTGCACCCACGGCTGGCTGCGCTACCGCCTGCCCGGCAATCTCCGGCGCACGGAGCAGGCCCCATCCTTTGTCGGGCAGAAGCAAAAGTGGTTCCTGCTGCGGCTGCTGGATGAGGATGGCGCGGTCAGTGTCGATCGGGGACACCAGCCGGAGTTCGACCAGTGGCGCTGGGTAAGTTACTGGTACCCCCTCAGCCAGATCATCTTTTTCAAGCGCGAGGTGTATCGCAAGGCCCTGGGGGAACTGGTAACCCCCCTGGCACGGGCCAGCCGCAGCGACTGAGCCATGCTGGAAACCCTGCGCAATATTGTCCAGGCTGTGAACACTGCCGAGGATCTGGCTGCGGCGCTGAAAATCACCGTACGCTGCATCCGCGAAGCCATCGATACCGAAGTGTGCAGTGTCTACATGCTGGACCAGCGCAGTGGCCGCTACGTGTTTCAGGCCACCGAGGGGCTCAACAGCGAGCAGGTCGGTCAGGCCAGCCTCGCCCCTGGCGAAGGACTGGTGGGGCTGGTGGCGGAACGGGAGGAGCCGCTCAACCTGGAGTCGGCCACGGCCCACCCCAATTTCCATCTCATCGAGGGCATTGGCGAGGAGCCCTTCAACGCGTTTCTCGGGGTCCCCATTATCCACCACCGGAAAGTGCTGGGCGTGCTGGTCGTTCAGCAGCAACAGCAGCGGCGCTTCGACGAGAGCGAAGAATCCTTCCTGGTTACCATCTCGGCGCTACTGGCCGGGGTGATCGCCCACGCCCGGGTCACCGGCGCCCTGGACCTTGATGCCCCGGACGACCTGATCCCGGAGAGCAGCAAGGTCCGCGGCATTGTCGGGGCCCCCGGAATTGCCATTGGTCAGACGGTGGTGGTTTCCCCGGTGGCGGACCTCTACGCTGTCCCCGACCGCAAAGTCAGCGACCGCCGCAGCGAATTGCGGGCCTTCAGAAAGGCATTGACGGCGGTGCGTGCCGACATCGAACAGGTGGCGGAGACACTGGGGGAACAGCTCAACCCCGAAGAACACGCGCTGTTCGACGTGTACCTGAAAATTCTCGACGACTCCACCATCGGCGCTGAAGTGGCCTCGCACATCAAGGCGGGCCAGTGGGCCCAGGGCGCCCTGAGCCAGGTAATGATCGAACATATCCAGCACTTTGAACGCATGGAGCAGAGTTACCTGAGGGAGCGGGCGGTGGATGTCAAGGATCTGGGGACGCGGGTGTTGTCCTATTTGCAGGAGGACGATCCCAAACGACAGGACTATCCCGCTGCGGCCATCCTGGTGGGGGAGGAACTGACTGCCTCCATGCTGGGTGAGATTCCGCGGCAAAAACTGGCGGGCATCATTTCACTGACCGGCTCCGGCAACTCTCATGTGGCGATCCTGGCCCGGGCCATGGGGGTGCCGACGGTGATGGGTGCGGCGGACTTGCCCTTTACCCGCCTGGAGGGCAGGGAAGTCATCATTGACGGCTATCACGGGGAGGTCTATCTCAATCCCAATGCGGCGTTGCGGACGCGATTTGCCGCCGAGCTGGCCAAGAGCGAGGCCCTGTCCCGGGATCTGGATTCCCTGCGCGACAAGGTCTGTGAAACCAGCGATGGGCATCGGCTGCCACTGTGGGTAAACACGGGTCTGGTGGAGGATGTGGGGCAGCGGGAGGAACAGACTGCGGAAGGGGTGGGCCTGTACCGCAGCGAAATCACTTTTCAGCAGCTCGAGCGCTTTCCCAGCGAGGAAGAGCAGCGGCAGATTTACCGCAGCCAGTTGGCTGCCTTCGCGCCGCGGCCGGTGACCATGCGCACCCTGGATATCGGTGGCGACAAGGCTCTGCCCTACTTTCCCATAGAAGAGGAAAACCCGTCTCTCGGCTGGCGGGGGATTCGCGTGACCCTGGACCACCCGGAAATCCTGCTGGTGCAGACCCGCGCCATGATCAAGGCCAGCACCGGGCTGGACAATCTGCGCATCATGCTGCCCATGATCAGCAGTCTGACCGAGCTGGAGGAGGCCATCGAGTTCATTCAGCGCGCGCACCGCGAAGTGGTGGATGAAGGCAGTGCGGCGAGGATGCCTCCGATCGGCGTGATGGTGGAAATTCCCGCCGCGGTGTACCAGGCCCGGCGCCTGGCCCAGCGAGCGGACTTCCTGTCGGTGGGCAGCAACGACCTGACCCAGTACCTGTTGGCAGTGGACCGCAACAACGCCCGGGTGGCGGAGCTGTATCACTCCTTTCACCCCGCCGTGTTGCGGGCCTTGCAGCAGGTCGCGGAGGCTGCCCATGCCGAGAGCCGACAGGTGAGCATCTGCGGGGAGTTGGCCGGGGACCCCTCGGCCACGGTTTTGCTGTTGGGGATGGGTTACCATGCCCTTTCCATGAATGCCACCAGCCTGGGCATGGTCAAAAAGACGGTGCGCTCGATCTGCCTCAGCGAAGCCGAAACTGTTCTGGAACAGGTGATGGGCCTGGACAGTGCCCAGGAGGTGCACCAGTTCCTGGAGGGGTTCATGCTGGACAAGGGTCTGGGGGGCTTTGTCCACGCCCCCCTGGATTGAGTATCCAGGCTCGATGTTGTCGTATCCGCAGATCGACCCCGTCGCGATCAACCTGGGGCCCGTTGCCGTGCACTGGTATGGTCTCACCTATCTGGCGGGACTGCTTTTCGCCTGGTGGCTGGCGCGGGTTCGCTGTTGTCGCCCAGGCGCGGTGATCCGCCGCGAGCAGGTGGATGACTTGATCTTCTACTCGGCACTGGGCGTGGTTCTCGGTGGCCGGCTGGGATATGTGCTGTTCTATGGTAGCGGGCGTCTGGCGGACGACTGGTGGTGGGTGTTGCGAATCTGGGAAGGGGGCATGTCCTTCCACGGTGGCCTGCTCGGAGTGCTGCTGGCCAACTGGCTGCTGGCACGCGCCCGTGGCCTGAACTACGCGGACCTGCTGGATTTTGTGGCGCCCCTGGCGCCCATGGGCCTGGCCCTGGGGCGCCTGGGCAATTTCATCGGCCAGGAATTGTGGGGGCGCCCCAGCGATGTGCCCTGGGCCATGGTGTTCCCGAAGGACCCCCTGCAGCTATCGCGGCATCCCAGCCAGTTGTACCAGTTCGCGTTGGAGGGGGTGCTGCTGTTTGCCCTGCTCCTCTGGTACTCCGGCAAGGCACGGCCCCGCCTGGCCGTAAGCGCGTTGTTCCTGTTGGGTTACGGCAGCCTGCGCTACCTGGTCGAATTCTTTCGCGAACCCGACAGCCACCTGGGCTTTGTGGCCTTCGACTGGATGACCCGCGGCCAGTTGCTGTGCCTGCCGATGATTGTCATCGGCTTTTGCCTGTTGCTGTATGCCCACAGCCGACACGGTCCCCGGCTGCCTCAGAGGTGGTGAGATGCAACAATATCTGCAACTGCTGCAACACATCCTGGAGAAGGGTCAGGACAAACCGGACCGCACCGGAACCGGGACCCGCAGTGTGTTCGGCTATCAGTTCCGCGTCCCCCTGGCGAGCGGGTTCCCCCTGCTCACCACCAAGAAACTGCACCTGAAATCCATCGTGCATGAATTGCTGTGGTTCCTTGCCGGCGACACCAACGTCGGCTACCTGCAGCGGCACGGCGTTCGCATCTGGGATGAGTGGGCGGATGAAGAAGGTGAACTGGGGCCGGTGTACGGTCATCAATGGCGCTCCTGGCCCGCCCCCGGCGGCGAAGAGCTGGACCAGATCAGCAAACTGATCGAGCAGATAAAAAGCCAACCCGACTCGCGCCGCCTCATCGTCAGCGCCTGGAATGTCGCCGAGGTGGAGCGCATGGCCCTGCCACCCTGCCATTGCCTGTTCCAGTTTTACGTGGCACGCGGGCAGTTGTCGTGCCACCTGTACCAGCGCAGCGGCGATGTCTTTCTCGGCGTGCCGTTCAATATTGCCTCGTACGCCCTGCTGACCATGATGGTGGCGCAGGTGTGCGAGCTGGAACCGGGGGACCTGGTCCACACCTTCGGCGACGTGCATCTGTACAGCAATCATTTCAAGCAGGCGCGGGAACAGTTGCAGCGCACCCCGGGGCCCCTGCCGACCATGCGGATCAACCCCCGGGTCAAGGATATTTTCTCCTTCCGCTACGCCGATTTCGAGTTGCTCGACTATGTGGCCCAGCCGCATATCCCGGCACCGGTAGCGGTCTAGCCGGTGTCCGTTGCCCTGATCGCCGCAGTAGCGGCAAATGGCGTGATTGGATGCAACAATCGCCTGCCCTGGCATTTGCCCGAGGATCTCAGGTACTTTGTGCGGATGACGCGGGGCAAACCGGTCATCATGGGTCGTCTGACCTGGGAAACCCTGGAGCAACCGCTGCCGGAGCGCCCCAACATCGTGGTCAGCAGCAAGCTGGCGTACGAGCACGACTCCGTGCACGTGGTGCCCGATCTGGCGCAGGCGCTGGCGCTGGGTGAATCCCTGCAGGGAGAGGACGACGGCGGAGAGATCATGGTGATCGGTGGTAGCGGGATTTATCGGGCCGCGCTGCCGCATGCGCAGCGCATGTACCTGACCGAAGTGCACGCGAATTTCCCCGGTGACATCTACTTTCCCCCGTGGCGCCGGGCCGCTTGGCGGGAAGTCTCGCGCCGGCGGCAGCGGGCCGTGGCCCCGGAACCCTGCGATTACAGTTTCGTGGTCTATGAGCGGGTCGGGCCGGACCTGCCCGGGAACGGATAGAAAAGCGTCATTTGTGTTACCAGGCCCTGTTACCTATGGGCGCTGCCTACCCAAGGCGTGTTACTAAAATACCCACTTCGTTTGGGCGGTTGCCGGCACTCTGCCATATCGTTGCTAAATTATTCACATTGTTATTAGAATGCTCCGCCTTGTTTGCTGATGCTGGATCTCCCGCAATCTCTCACGGGCAGACCTCCAGCCAGAAGGCTCTCAAGTAACATTCCGTTGGGTATCAGGAAACGCAGGTTAATGAATATGCAGCAATTGAAATCGGTATTGCTCGGGGTGGCGGCATCGGCTGTTTTCGCTACCGCCCCGGCCGCCTTTGCCGATGCCACCTTGCAGGCCATCCTGGAGGTTGGCGCGCAGAGGAACCAGGCATCGGCCCAATCCCAGGTGAGAATCGACAAGTTGGCCGAGGAGACCCGCAGCTTGCTCTCGGACTACAAGACGGTCATGAAGCAGGTCGATGGCCTCAGGGTCTACAACGCGCGGTTGCAGCGGCAGATCGACAACCAGATGGCGCGCGTTGCCGACATCGAGCAGTCCATTTCCCAGGTGACGGTTATCCAGCGGCAGATGCTGCCACTGGTGATTCGCATGATTGACGGCCTGGAGCGCTTTGTCGAACTGGACGTGCCGTTCCACATGGACGAGCGCAGCAAGCGCATTGCCTTCCTGCGCGGCAACGTGGATCGTTCCGACGTCAGCGTCGCGGAGAAATTCCGGCAGGTGCTGGAAGCCTACAAGATCGAAAACGAATACGGCCGCAAGATCGACGCCTACAAGGGCAGCGTAGAGATTGCCGGGGTCGAGCGCGATGTCAACTTCTTTCGGGTTGGCCGCATTGCCCTGCTGTATCAAACCACGGATACGGAAGTGTCCGGCGCCTGGGATCAGGATTCTCGAAGCTGGGTTAACCTGGACCGTGGCGAGTATCGCAATGCCATCATGAAAGGGTTGCGCATCGCCCGCAAAGAGGCGGCGATCGATGTACTCAACCTGCCCATTTCCGCTCCGGAGGCCGTTATCCAATGAGAACGTTCATATGCAAAACCGCAGTTGTCGGTGCCATGATGGGTCTGCTGGCCGGCACCGGGCAGGCGCAGGAATCCAAACCACTGGATGAGTTGCTGGACTTTGTCAGGCAGGGCCAGGTGGACGAAGCGCGGGAAAACCGGGCCCGGGAGCAGCGCTTCATCGATTCCAAGGCGGATCAGGCGCGCCTGCTGGCCGGGGCCAGAAACGAGCGTACGCGCCAGGAGCGGATCGGCTCCCAGTTGGAGCAAAGGTTCGAGGACAACGAACTGCTGATCGCGGAGAAGCAGAAGCAGTTGAAAGAGCGTCTGGGTACCCTGGCGGAACTGTTCGGGCACCTGACCTCCGCCTCGGGCGACGCCATTACCAACTTTGAACACTCCCTGATCAGCGCCCAGTACCCTGGCCGCGAGGGCTTTCTCGAAGAGTTGATCGCCAAGATGAGCGGCAGCGACCGGCTGCCCAGCGTTGAGGAAATCGAGCGGGTCTGGTACGAGCTACAGCGGGAAATGACGGAATCGGGCAAGGTGGTCGCGTTTCCGGCGGAAATCGCCAAACCCGACGGCGACAAGGTGCAGACCAACGTGGTGCGGGTCGGCAGCTTCAACATCATCTCCGAAGAGGGCCGCTACCTGCAGTACGTGCCTGGTAAAGGCACCCTGGAAGAATTGGCGCGCCAGCCCAGCGGCCCCTATCTCGACTGGGCCGAGGATCTGGCGGAAGCCTCCAGCGGCTTCAGCAGGTTCGGGGTGGACCCGACCGGGCCCACGGGTGGCTCCTACCTGGCTGCACTGATCAACAGCCCCAACCTCGAGGAGCGTTGGCACCAGGGTGGTTACGTGGGCTATGCAATTACCACGGTGGGGGTGATCGCCTTCCTGATTGCCATCTGGCGCCTGGTGGTGTTGTCGACGATGAGTACCAGGGTCAAAAACCAGCTCAAGAGTGACCGGGCCAACAGCAACAACCCCCTGGGGCGGGTGCTCAAGGTACACGAGGAAAACCCGGACATGGACACCGAGACCCTGGAACTGAAGTTGTCCGAGGCCATCCTCAAGGAAACGCCGAGTATCGAGAACTCGCTGTCGCTGTTGAAAATCATTGCGGCAGTTGCGCCGCTGATGGGGCTGCTGGGCACGGTGACCGGAATGATCATTACCTTCCAGGCCATCACCATATTCGGTGCCGGCGATCCGAAGGCAATGGCCGGAGGTATTTCCTCGGCCCTGGTAACCACCGTTCTCGGTCTGCTGGTCGCCATCCCCACGGTATTGCTGCACACGATTGTGAATGGCCGTGCCCAGCGCATCCTGCACATACTCAACGAGCAATCCACCGGCATCATTGCGGAACACACGGAAACCAACCTGGGACAGTAGCGCATGTACTGGTTCGACAATGCCTATGAGGCCGTTGCCCGTTTCATGGACATGGGCGGCAACGTGCTGTGGCTCATCGCCATTCTGCTGTTCTGCATGTGGACCCTGATCTTCGAACGGGTCTGGTATTTTTCTACGGGATGGAAAAGGGACGCCGCCGCGGCGATTCACCATTGGGAGTCCCGCAGCGAGCGGAAATCCTGGTCCGCAAGGCAGGTGCGGCGCAGGTTGCTGGCCGAGGCCAAGTTCCAGATCGAGCAATACCTGCCGCTGATCAAGACCATGGTTGCGCTGTGCCCGTTGCTGGGTCTGCTGGGTACCGTGACCGGGATGATCGAAGTCTTCAACGTCATGGCGGTTACCGGTGGCGGCGACGCCAAGTCGATGGCGGGAGGCGTCTCCCGCGCCACCATCCCCACCATGGCGGGCATGGTCGCGGCCCTGTCCGGGGTCTTCGCCAATACCTACCTTACCCGTACCGCGAGTCGGGAAGCCGCGTTCCTGAAAGACAATCTGACTACTGACCACTAGGGGGCATCATGCGAGGACAAGTTCAGAAAGCTGCCGATGAAGGGGCCGCCATCGACCTGACACCCATGCTCGACGTGGTGTTCATCATGTTGATTTTCTTCATCGTAACCGCTTCCTTCATCAAGGAGGCCGGTGTCGAAGTGAACCGACCCGAAGCCTCGACGTCTAACCCCAAGGAAAACGTCAACATCCTGATTGCGGTTACTGCCAATGACGAAATCTGGATGGATGGCCGCCGCATTGACGTGCGCGCGGTGAGGGCCAACGTGGAGCGGCTGCATGCTGAAAACCCGAAGGGGGCCGTTGTGATTCAGGCGGACAATCTCTCCACCACCGAAACCGTGGTGAAGGTGCTCGACGCCTCCCGCGAGGCCGGCGTCATGGACGTGTCACTGGCAACCGAGAACGACTGACAGATCATGAAGCAGGAAGGACAGCGCAATCGAAATTGGCTGCGAACCCTGATCGGAGCGGCCCTGGCAGTGCCGGTCGCGGGTGGGTTGTTCCTCGTCATGCAATATCTGATCGCATCGGCCGACCCCCAGATCGATGAGAAAAAGAGCACTCGATTGCCGGACATCTTCATGCCGGAAACCGAGCTGGCTACCCGTTACAACGAACCCAAGCCGGACAAGCCGGAAGATCCGGAACAGCCGCCGCCGGACCTGAGCACACCGGAACTCGATATGGAAATGAACCTGGAGGTCGTCAACATGGCACCGGGGAACAGAGTGGAAGTGGCCATCGGCGGCACCGGTGGCCTGAGTGCCTCTGACGGGGAGTACCTGCCCATCGTCAAGGTGGCGCCGATCTACCCCCGGCGGGCCCAGACCCGGGGCATCGAGGGTTACTGCATCGTCGAATACACGGTAACCAGGACCGGCTCCATTCGCGACCCGCATGCCATCGACTGCCAGCCCGCCGGGGTTTTCGACCGGGCGTCGCTGCGGGCCTCACTGAAGTTCAAGTACAAGCCCCGGGTGGTCGATGGCGAGCCCATCGAAGTGGCCGGGGTACAGAATAAATTCACCTACGAGTTGGAAGACTGATGGGTTGAAACGCCATGAACGCAATCAGGACAGACAACGCAATCCGGTTCCGTACCCTGGCCCTCGCCTCGTCCCTGCTGGCGTTGCAATTGGGCCTTCCGCGTCTGCAGGCAGCGCTCGATATGACCCCCTGGGACAGTGCGGTGGCACAGCAGCAGGAGGAGGCCGGCAGGAAGCCGCAGGAAACCCGACGCACCCCGGCACTGCGCAACAAGGTATACGAGCGCCTGGCACAGGCCCAGGTTCACGCCGAAGCCAAGGAGTACCCCCAGGCACTGAGAATTCTGCGCGATCTGGAAAATGATTCCGGCAAGCGCGCCCTGAATTCCTACGAACTGGCCAATCTCTACAACCTGCAGGCGTTCATCAACTATACCCAGGAAAACTACGCCGCGGCCCTGCGTTCCTACGAAAAGGTCATCGCCCAACCGGACATCCCGCTGGCCATGGAGATCAATACCCGCTTTACCGTTGCCCAGTTGTACTTCGTGCAGGAACTATGGCGCAAGGGGATAGACGCGCTGCGGCAATGGTTCAAGGTGGCCGACAACCCCAGCGCCCAGGCCTACATCCTGCTTGGGCAGGGTTACTACCAGATCAAGGATTACAATCGGTCCCTGACCAACGTCCTCAAGGCGGTGAACATGTACAAGGAGAAGGGCAAGGTTCCCAAAGAGCCCTGGTACAGCCTGCTGCGTTTTCTCTACTTCGAGAAGAATGACCTGCCCAACACCATCGCCATCCTGGAGGAGATGATCGTCCACTACCCGAAAAAGCAGTATTGGGTGCAACTCTCCCACATGTACAGCGAAGCCAGGCAGGAGAAAAACCAGTTGGCGGCCATGGAGGCGGTCTACGTTCAGGACCTGCTGGACAAGGACCGCGAGCAGGTGACCATGGCCTACCTCTACCTGAATGCCGATGTGCCCTACAAGGCCGCCAAGGTTCTGGACCGGGGCATCGCCGACAAATCGGTGGAAGCCAGTTCCAAAACGCTGGAGATCCTGGGCAATTCCTGGCGTCAGGCCCAGGAACTGGAAAAATCCATCCCGGTGATGGAGCAGGCCGCGGCCAAGAGTGACAAGGGCGAGTTATATGTGCGCCTGGGCAACATCTACCTGAATAACGATCAGTACGAAAAGGCCGTCCAGGCGATTGAGCGCGGCATCAGGCGCGGTGGCGTCAGGCGCATCGACTCTGCCAACCTGGCGCTGGGAATGGCCGCGTTCAACAACAGGCAATACAGCAAGGCGCGCAAAGCCTTTAACGAGGCCGCCAGGGACAAGCGCTCCCGCAAGCACGCCCAGCAATGGGTGAAGTACATGGACAACGAGCTGGATCGCCAGCGCAGGCTCAGGGAAGAAGTATAGGACCCCTGAAAGGGTGCCCGGACCTCTGGCGCGGGCCATCGTGCGACTGGCCGGAGCCCCGCTTCAGGCAGCGTTTACCACTCGCCGGTGTTGGCCATGGATACCCAGGGTTCTATCGGCGTCAGGGCGTCGCCGCGCTGCAGCAACTCAATGGAGATGCCGTCCGGAGAACGCAGGAATGCCATGCGACCGTCCCGGGGCGGCCGGTTGATGGTCACCCCGGCTTCCAGCAGGCGCCGGCACGTGTCATGGATGTCGTCCACTCGATAGGCCAGATGGCCAAAATTGCGCCCGCCATGGTATTCCTCGGGGTCCCAGTTCCAGGTGATTTCCACACAGGGGCGCCGCTCACTGCGGGCCGCTTCGAGGTCGCCGGGTGCGGCCAGGAACACCAGGGTGAAACGGCCCGCCGCATTGTCGTGGCGATCGATTTCGATCAACCCGAGCTGGTCGCAGTAAAACGCCAGGGTTGCTTCGAGATTGGTGGCGCGCACCATGGTATGCAGGTATTCCATAAATCCTCCTTTGCTCCGGGTCAGTACTGTCATGGTACCTGAAGGCAGCGGAAAATTCGTGAAAACCGCGGGCCGGGGCCGCGGCGACACGGCGGACTATCGCAGCCTGCTGCTCGGTGAGGTGCCGTTGCTCGATACCCGCGCACCCGCCGAATTTGCCCGTGGCGCCTTTCCCTCCGCCACCAACATCCCCCTCATGACGGATGACGAACGCCATCGGGTGGGCATTTGTTATCGGCGCGAGGGCCGGGAAGCCGCCATTGCCCTGGGACACGCCCTGGTGGCGGGTGAGCGGCGGCAGCAGCGTTTGGCCGATTGGGTGGCCTTCGCCGGAACACATCCCGACGGCTTTCTGTACTGCTTCCGTGGCGGCATGCGCTCACAAATCGTGCAGGCCTGGCTGGGCGAGGCCGGGGTGGACTACCCTCGGGTGCACGGTGGCTATCGGGCCCTGCGTCGATTTCTCCTCGAAGCGCTGCCCGGGAGCCTTGCCGACTGCCGCCTGATCCTGATTTCCGGCAAAACCGGCACCGGCAAGACCCGCGTGATCGAGGCCCTGCGTGCCGCCATCGACCTGGAGGGTATGGCCCGGCACCGGGGTTCTGCCTTCGGCCGCCTGCCGCAACCGCAACCGACCCAGATCAATTTTGAAAACAGCCTGAGCATTGCCTTTTTGCAACACCTGGCCGCGGGCCGGCGGACCCTGTTCCTGGAGGACGAGGGTCGCCTTATCGGCCGGGTCGCCGTTCCCGAAGTGCTGCGCCAGCGGATGCAGCAGGCTGCCCAGCTGGTGGTCGAAGAAGACCTGCAGAGCCGGGTGGAGCTGGTGATCGAGGACTACATCGTTGCACTCGGTCAGCAATATACCCGGATCTGCCAGGCAACCGGCCCGGCCCGGCACGAACAGCGGCTGCGTGCCGATCTGGCCAAACTCCGGAAACGCCTGGGCGGGCTGCTCCACCAGCAGGTTGATGCGAAGCTGGTCGAGGCGTTTCAGCGGCAGCGCAGTTGCGGGGACTTGTCCGCCCACCGTCAGTGGATAACGCCTCTGCTCGTGCAATACTATGACCCCATGTACGAATACCAGATGCAGCTGCGGGCGGGGCCCCGCCTGGGGCACGGCAACCGCACCGCGATCATCGAACAGGCGCGAGTAATTTCCGGTAGTTCGCAGTGAAGACGCCGCATTGGCAGCGGGAACTGGTGCTGGTGGGCGGCGGCCACAGCCACGTGCTGGCGCTGCGGATGCTGGCCATGAACCCGGTCCCCGGTTGCCGCACCACCCTGGTGAGCCTGGACGGGTACACTCCCTATTCCGGCATGTTGCCGGGCCTGATCGCCGGGCACTACCAGTACCGGGACGTTCATATCGACCTGCGCCGCTACTGTGCCCGGCTGGGGGTGCGCTTCATCGCCGCCCGGGCGGAGGGCCTGGACCTGGATAGGCAGCGCCTGCACCTGCACCAGCGGTCGGCACTGGCCTTTGACGTGCTGTCCATGGATATCGGTGCGCAGCCTGGCGGGCGCGACGTCCCCGGGGCCGGTGACCACGCCATACCGGTCAAACCGATTCATGGCTTCTACCGGCGTTGGCAAGCGGTGCAGCGGGCGCTGCAGGACGCGCCGCCGCACCCGCGCCGCCGCCTGGTCCTGGTCGGTGGCGGCGCCGGCAGCGTGGAACTGGCACTGGCCATGCGCCATCGGCTGGGCGCCGCCGTGGACCTGCTGCTGGTGTGCGGGCAGCGAATGCTGGAAGGGTACGCCGCGGCCACCCGCAAAACGGTGCGCTCCTGGTGTTCGCGCCTGGGGGTGGCGGTGGTCGAGCACAGTCAGGTCACCCGGGTTGGGGAGGGTCTGCTCAGCGTCGCCGATGGCGGCGAGATCCCCTTCGACGACCTGTTCTGGTGTACCAGCGCCGAGGCTGAGCCGTGGCTGGCGGAGACTGGCCTGGCCTGCGACGACCGGGGGTTCCCGCTGGTGCGCAACACCCTGCAACTGTTGCATCACGAACAATTGTTCGCAGCCGGGGACGTCGCCAGCCAACTGCATCATCCCAGGCCGAAGGCCGGGGTATATGCGGTTCGACAGGCCCCGGTGCTGGCCCGCAACCTGGCGGCCTACCTGCAACGCGCGCCGCTGCGGGATTTTGTTCCGCAACGCCGCTACCTGTCCCTGCTGTCCCTGGGCGAGCGCTGCGCGGTGGCCGAGCGCGGTTTGTTGCGGGCCTCCGGTGCCTGGGTCTGGCGTTGGAAGGACCGCATTGACACTCGCTTCATGCAGCAGTTTGTAGACCTGCCCGGGCAGATGCCGGAGCCGCCCGAGGCGGAACCGCCGATGCATTGTGGCGGATGTGGTGCAAAACTTCCGGCCACCCCACTGCGCCGGGTGCTGGCCGAGTTGTCCTCCGAATTCCCCGGGCAGGTCGATTCCCAACTGCTGGCGGATGACGCGGCCCCGCTGGTGGTGCCGCGACAGGTGACCCTGTTACAGAGCGTGGACGTGCTGCGGCTGCTGGTGGATGACCCCTGGCTGATGGGTCGGCTGGCCATGCTCCATGCGCTGGGCGACTTGCATGCCATGGGCGCCAGGCCGCACTCGGCGCTGGCTCACGTGACCCTGCCCTATGCGGGACCGGAAATCCAGATCAGCGACCTCTACCAGCTCCTTGCCGGGGCGCTTCGGGAACTGTCCCGGGAGAACGCCAAACT
This sequence comes from uncultured Alteromonadaceae bacterium, assembly GCA_964620555.1. Classification (GTDB taxonomy): domain Bacteria; phylum Pseudomonadota; class Gammaproteobacteria; order Pseudomonadales; family Halieaceae; genus JAPOQD01. The sequence goes on along the minus strand of CAZUGZ010000016.1, from coordinate 12,182 downwards.
GCTCGGCGGCCATACCCTGGAGGGCTCGGAATTGATCCTGGGCTTTACTGTCAATGGTTTGTCTACGGGCGAGTCTTTGGAAAAAAACGGGCTGGTTGCCGACGATTGCCTGGTCCTGTGCAAGCCGCTGGGTACGGGTGTGTTGTTTGCCGCCCAGCAGCAGGGTCTGGCCCGAAGTGAGTGGATTGGCGCCGCGCTGGACAGCATGCTGTGCAGCAACGCCGGTGCGGCCGACATTGCCCGGCGTCACGGGGTGCGGGCGGCCACTGACATCACTGGTTTCGGTCTGCTCGGCCACCTGGGTGAAATGCTGCTCGACCCCGACCTTCAGGCGCAGCTGACACCCGGCGCAATCCCCCTGTTGCAGGGAGTCGAGGACTGCTACCAACTGGGAGTCCTGAGTAGCCTGCAGGCGGCCAACATCGACAATGCCCGGCCCCTGTTAGCCGCTTCGGAGGACCTGCGGGCGGCGGAAATGCAACCCTGGTTCGATCCGCAAACCTGTGGCGGGCTGCTGCTGGGGGTGGCGCCGCAGCGCTGCGATGAGCTGCTGCAGGAGTTGCGTGCCGCGGGTTATCACAGCGCCAGCGAAATCGGCCGGGTCCGAGGCCCTCGCCCACCGCAACAGCCGACCATAATCCTGGGCTGAAACGCCAGCTTTTGTCTTCGGGAGCACATGCTCCCACACCAGCACCCCGTGACGCCCCCTAACTGGACGCAGGGTCAAGGGTTAATGGATTAATATCTAATAATGGAATATAATCTAAATATGGCAATGCATGAAGCGACCAAACGAGCCCGGGCCCAGCGCATCCTGCGCGTGGCACGGCAATTGTTTGTCGAGCGGGGCGTGGCGGAATGCGGGATGGAGGAGATTGCCGCAGCGGCGGGAATTTCCCGCGCCAGCCTGTTCAATTACTATCCCGGCAAGTCCGCGCTACTCAATACCCTGGCCGCCGCCATGGAGCCGCGCCTGGTGCAGATGGTGGAACACTACCGCGACCTGCCACAGACTACCGCGCAACGGTTGCTGGGCCTGTTTGCCCACAGCGCCCGGGTGCTGGAGAAGACCGCGGAACTGAACCGGGCGCTGTTTGTACACGACAGTTCAGGGTTGGATTACAACGATTTGATGGGGGCGCTGGGCAGCCTGTTGCAGGAGGGACAGCGGCAGGGGGACGTGGACCGGGATCTGGACCTGCGGCTGGCGACCGAATTGGTCTATCTGAGCTTTATCGCCGGCGTGCTGGGCTGGCTGCGCAACCCGGAACAGGACCTGAAAGGGCAATTTGCCGCCCGGGCGCGCCATTTGGCGTTGCTGCTTGCCCCGGCTCACACGTCCAGATTCGCCACCGCCAATGCATTGTCCTGAATGAAATCACGCCGCGGCTCTACCTGGTCGCCCATCAGGATGGTAAATACCTGCTCAGCGGCAAAGCCGTCCTCCACCGTTACCTGCAACAGCCGCCGGTTTTCCGGGTCCATGGTGGTTTCCCAGAGCTGTTCAGGGTTCATCTCCCCGAGGCCCTTGTAACGCTGGATCGAATAGCCCTTTTTGGCTTCTTCCAGCAGCCAGGCCAGACCAGTGTCAAAACGGGTGGTGGGAAATTGCTTGCCGTCGCGTTGAAAATAGCCGTTTTCTTCGAACAGGTCGTCCAGATTTTCTCCCAGGGTGCGCAGTCTGCGGTATTCCGAAGAGCTGAAGAATTCGTGGTGGTATACCACTTCCGATTGCGCGCCGTGCGCGGTCAGCTGAACCACCGGATAATGGAGGTTGCGCTCGGCATTGCGGCGCACCAGGACCTGGTAGTCGCTGCCCTCTTCCGTGCCTTCAGCCAGGCCCAGCCGCAGCCGCTCCGCCCAGTCCGCCACTGCGGTCTCGGAGGCGAGCTGGGTACTGTCGAGGGTGGGAAGTTCGACCATCTGCCACAGCACTTCCGACCAGTAGCGGCGGCTCAGACGCGCAATGGTTGCCTGCACCGCGCGATATTCATTCACCAGTGCCTCCAGCGCCGGGCCGGTGATGGGCGGGGCCTCCGGGTTGACGAAAACAGACGTGCCCTCCAATGCCCCCTGCAGCAGGTAATCGTCCAGATCGTCGGAATCCTTGAGGTACTGGTGGTTTTTTCCCTTTGAGACCTTGTACAGGGGCGGTTGGGCAATATAGACGTGGCCGCGCTCCAGCAGCTTGCGCATTTGCCGGAAAAAGAAAGTCAGCAACAGGGTGCGGATGTGGGAACCGTCCACATCGGCATCGGTCATGATGATGATGTTGTGATAGCGCAGCTTGTCCGGGTCGAATTCGTCGGCGCCGATGCCGCAGCCCAGGGCGGTCACCAGGGTGCCGACTTCAGTGGAAGCCAGCATCTTGTCAAAGCGGGCTTTCTCCACATTGAGAATCTTGCCTTTCAGGGGCAGAATTGCCTGAAACCTGCGGTTGCGCCCCTGCTTGGCTGATCCCCCGGCGGAATCCCCCTCCACCAGGTAGAGTTCCGATTGCGCCGGGTCTTTTTCCTGGCAATCCGCCAGTTTCCCGGGCAACCCGGCTATGTCGAGCGCGCCCTTGCGACGGGTCATCTCCCGCGCCTTGCGGGCGGCGTCCCGGGCCCGGGCCGCGTCCAGCATTTTCCCGACCACGGCCTTGGCTTCCAGGGGGTTTTCCAACAGGTACGCCATGAAGTGACTGCCCATGGCCTGCTCTACAGCAGGCTTGATTTCCGATGAAACCAGTTTTTCCTTGGTTTGAGAGGAAAATTTCGGGTCCGGCGCCTTCACGGAAATAATTGCGGTAAGACCCTCCCTGGCATCTTCTCCCGTGGTGGTAATCTTGGCGTTCTTGGCCAATCCCTCCTTGTCGATATACGAATTCAGCGTGCGCGTCAGTGCCGCCCGAAAGCCCGCCAGATGGGTGCCGCCGTCCCGTTGCGGGATGTTATTGGTGTAGCAAAAGGTATTTTCCTGGAACGAGTGGTTCCATTGCAGGGCACACTCCACGCCGATGCCATCGTCGTTCTGCACAGTAAAACAAAACACCTGGTTGACCGGGGTTTTATTCTGGTTGAGGTAGTCCACGAAGGCCCGCAACCCGCCCTGGTAGGCATACTTCTCTCTCTTGCCGCTGCGCTCGTCATTCAGATGAATGGCGACACCGGAGTTGAGAAAGGCCAGTTCCCGCAGGCGCTTGGCCAGGTAGTCAAAGTGGAAATTGATATTGGTGAAGGTTTCCGCCGAGGGCCGGAAGTGAATTTCGGTACCCCTGGCCTCGGTGTTGCCGACCACCGCCAGCGGCGCAACCGGGACCCCGTGCCGGTAGGTCTGTTCGTGGACCTTGCCTTCGCGGCGGACGGTCAAAACCAGTTGTTCGGACAGGGCATTGACTACCGAGATCCCGACACCGTGGAGACCACCGGAGACCTTGTACGTGTTGTCGTCAAATTTGCCGCCGGCGTGCAGCACGGTCATGATTACTTCCGCGGCGGAATCGCCCTCCTCGTGCTCTCCCGTGGGAATGCCCCGGCCATCGTCGATCACCGTTACCGACTCGTCCGGATGGATGGTAACGGCAATTTGTTGACAATGCCCCGCCAGCGCCTCATCGATGGAGTTGTCCACCAGCTCGAAGACCATGTGGTGCAACCCGGTGCCGTCATCGGTATCGCCGATGTACATGCCGGGCCGCCTGCGCACGGCATCGAGCCCCTTGAGGACCTTGATGCTGGAGGAATCGTAATCTTGCTCAGCTACATTCATCCCGTTCTCTTCCGTTCCGTCGTCTTCTGCTCCCTGCGCCCGTCGGCTCACGACAACCGCTCCACGGTGCCATGTTTCACGTGAAACATGGCCGGCTGCGGCGGTCGGGGCCAATGCCTGAGGATGTCGTCCCGTTTGACGCAGGTGAGGAACACCTGTGCCTTCAACTCGCCGAGCACCTCACATACTCGCCGACAATGATCTTCGTCCAGCTCGGACGGAAGATCATCCAGCAGATAGACGCACTCACTGTTTCGCTGCCCTCCAAAAACCTGACCCTGCGCCAGCTTCAGTGCGCACACCACCAGTTTTTGCTGACCCCGCGACAGAATGGCGCCCGCCTCGTGGCCGTCGGCGACCAACCTGAGGTCGGCCCGTTGCGGCCCAACATGGGTGAAACCCTGTTCCAGATCCGCCCTGGTTGATGCCTGCAAAGCTTCGGCAAGGGAGCTGTTGGCTTCCCAGCCCCGGCGATAGCGCACTTCAATGTTCGCCAGCCGCGGCGAAAGCCGCGCCGCCAGCCTGGCGAACACGGGCAACAGCCCTGCCAGGTAGGCCTTTCTCATGGTGTCCAGCCGTTCTCCAGTCGCTGCAAACTCACGGTTCCAGACAGCCAATTCCTCAGTCTGTATTCTACCACGCCTGAGCAAAGTATTGCGTTGTCTGGCACATTTTTGGAAGCGCCGCCAGGTTTCGTGATACGCAGGTTCCACGTGGAACACACCCCAGTCGAGGTAGCGGCGTCGACCGCTCGGCGTACCGGTCAGCAGCTCGAAACTCTGGGCATTCACGACCTGTACCGGCATCCGGGCGGCCAGGTTCGCGGCCGATAGCACCCGCTGGCCGGCCGCCCTGGCTTCCAGCCCTCCCTGGCGGTCCCGGCGCACCCCCAGGTTGATCTTTCTGCCCGCCTCGCCGAGCAGTTCTCCCCGGACCAGGAAGGCCTTGGCCTCGTGGTTGATTACCGATTTGATCTGGGTGCTGCGAAAGGATCTGGTGGTGCCCAGCAGGTATACGCTTTCCAGCACGCTGGTTTTACCGCCACCGTTTTCGCCATAGAAGATATTGGCGGATTGCAGGTCCGGCAGGCTGATGTCAGCCAGGTTGCGGACGGCACATATATCCAGCCGGCCCAGGGCCATGGCGGAGCGTGGAAACTTACAGACGCATGGGCTGGATGACGTAGAGGCAATCGCTGTCCTCGGCCTCTTCCAGCAGGGCGGGGCCGTCGGCACCGGTAAAGGACAGCCTGACTTTTTCGCTGGACATGGCTTTCAGCACCTGCTGCAGGTAATTGACATTGAAGGCAACCTGCAGCTCGTCATCCTGGTAATCCACGGAGAGTTCGTCTTCTGCCTCTTCCTGCTCCGGGATATTGGCATAAATTTTCAGGGTTCTTGCAGACAACTCCAATCTCACCCCCTGAAAGGTGTCGTTGGAGGCAATGGCCGCACGGGACAGGGAGTCGCGCAACTCCTGGCGCGATGCCAGCAGCGAGTGGGTGGGTGATTTGGGTATCACCGCTTCGTAATTGGGATATTTGCCGCTCACCAGCTTTGTGGTAAAGGTGAAATTCCCGATATTGGCGCGCAGGTGGTTGCTGCCCAGTACCACCATTACTTCCTGTTCCTCGTCCTGCAGCAGGCGGGCCAGGTCGAAAACGCCCTTGCGCGGCAGGATCAGCCGCACCTCTGCGCCTTCCTCCATCGACAGGTCGGCAGTACAGACGGCCAGGCGGTGGCCGTCGGTCGCCGCCACCCGGAAACTGGATGGCCCCAACTCCCAGAGCATGCCATTGAGGTAATAGCGCACGTCCTTGTCCGCCATGGCGAAGCCGACGCGGTCCATCAGGTGCAGCAGGGGACCCGACTGGATCTGAAACTGGTGGGTGCCGATACTGTCTTCCATATTGGGGAAGTTTTCCGCGGGCAGGGTCGGCAGTACAAAGCGGCTCAGCCCCGACCGGACTACCAGGCGGTTCGTGTCGCGGCTGAAGTCAATTGCGCTTCCCTCCGGCAGCGACCGGCAGATTTCCAGCAATTTACTGGCCGGCACGGTTACCGTGCCCGTTTCGGCGGTGGAATCCACTGTTACCCGGCCCACCAGCTCGATGTCCCCATCGGTTGCCGTCAGCGACAACATGCCGTCGTCGAGCACCATCAGGAGATTGGCAAGTATGGGCATGGTCTGGCGTCGCTCCACCACTGCCTCTACCAGGTGGAGGGGATTCAACAAAGTGTCCCGGGCGATTGAAAACTTCATATTGGAATGTCCCGATTGCGCTGTGTGGTACTCCTGCCTGCCCTTGCCATCAGGTGGTCAGCGAGCGCAGCAGATTCTTGTAGTCTTCCAGAATGTCGGCGTTGGTGTCGCTCAAGGCCTTGATTCTGCGACAGGCGTGCAGCACGGTGGTATGGTCCCGGCCACCGAAGCTGTCACCGATCTCGGGCAGACTGTGGTTGGTCAATTCCCTGGCCAGGGACATCGCCACCTGGCGCGGGCGGGCCACCGAGCGGCTGCGCCGCTTGGACAGAATATCCGCCACCTTGATCTTGTAGTACTCGGCCACCGTGCGCTGAATGTTTTCCAGGGTGACTTGCCGGTCCTGCAATGCCAGCAGATCCTTGAGGCTCTCCTTGGCATGTTCGATACTGATGGGCTGGGAGGTGAACTGGGCGCTGGCGATAACCCGTTTCAGCGCCCCCTCGAGTTCGCGCACATTGGAACGAATTCTCTGGGCAATAAAAAACGCCGCCTCCGGGGGCAGCTGCACCTTCGCCAGCGATGCCTTTTTCATCAGGATTGCGACCCTGGTTTCCAGTTCGGGCGGTTCGATGGCCACTGTCAGCCCCCAGCCGAATCGCGACTTGAGCCGCTCCTCCAGGCCATCGATTTCCTTGGGGTAGCGGTCACAGGTGAGAATTACCTGCTGGCCCCCTCCCAACAGGGCATTGAAGGTGTGAAAAAGCTCTTCCTGGGAACGCTCCTTGTTGGCGAAGAACTGTATATCGTCGATCAGCAGGGCGTCGACGGAGCGATAGTACTGCTTGAAATCGTTGATCGCATTCAGTTGCAGGGCTTTTACCATGTCGGCAACGAAACGCTCCGAGTGCAGATAGACGACCTTGGCCTGGGGATTGTTCAGCAACTGCGCATTGCCTACTGCGTGCATCAGGTGGGTCTTGCCCAAACCGACCCCGCCGTACAGAAACAGCGGGTTGTAGGAGCCACCGGGACTTTCCGCTACCTGTCGAGCCGCCGCCAGAGCCATTTGATTGGATTTGCCCTCGACGAAATTGTCGAAGATATAGTCGTTGTCAAGGTAGTTGCGGTACGTTTTTGCCTGGGCAACCGCGGCCTTTGGTGGTGTGGGCGCCGATCGAAGGTGGCCATTGATCTGCTGTGGACCGGGCTTTCCCTGCCAGTACGGGGCAGCGGCGGGCTGCCGGTGGATTTCGACCCCCTGCCCCAGGGAGGTCGCCAGGGCAGTCCTGCCCCGCTCGCCCCTGGGCACCACACCAATGTCGACTTCCACCCCGTGGTCACCGTCGAGCTGCCGGACCAGTTCGCTGATCCGATGCAGAAACTTGTCGTGTACCCACTCCTTTACAAACCGGTTTGGCGCCAGCAGGTGCAGGTTCGGGCCGGCTTCCGATGCCTGCAACGGCCGGATCCAGGTATTGAATTGTTGCGCGGGCAACTCCTCCTGCAGGCAATCCATGCATCTTTGCCAAACTGCTTGGTGCAAACTGAATCTCCCCCGTTATCAGGCAGGTACATCAGTGATTATTTTGGTTGTTTTCCCGCGCTCTAACGGCGGCAAAAACCAACATCCCGCTGGGTTTCCGGAAAGTTGGAAAATCATCCCAAACGAGCGACATTCTAACCCCGCCGCAAGGACTTATCCACAATTTCAGCAAAAAAATTTATTATTTTTTCTCTATTTTTTTCAATGACTTACCAAAAATATTACAAAATTGCTTTTGTCAACCCACAATTTTTTTTGCGGCCCGTTCCTGTGGATAACTTGTGGATAATAGTATGGAAAATTGTTGATCGATTGCCCTGATCCACGGCCTGCAAGGGTTTTCCGCGCAACCGCTGCGCCGAGCCCGCTCCGCCGTTTCTGAAAAATGGGTCCGACCCCATTTTCTTCCCGTTTCCGTTGTGTTTGGCCGTCGGTTTACATAGACTACACGCCCTTTTTCGGGGGGGCCGGGCATTGGTCTGTCCCCCATCCACCTGGTCCGGGCAGACAGAAATGAAAAGAACCTTTCAACCGAGTGTTCTCAAGCGCAAACGCAACCACGGTTTCCGTTCGCGAATGGCGACCAAAAATGGTCGCCGGCTGATCAATCGACGCCGCGCCAAGGGTCGACGGCGGCTGGGGTGTTAGCCCGCATCTTTCAGTGCGCCCGTGCAAAGGTACACAGATATATGCAGGTTGGCCCGCATAGTTCACCAACCTTCTGCTGCGAACGCCGATACGCTCGCTGTGACAGGGCGTGCTCCCTCCAGCCGCTTCGACATAGTGTCAACTATGCCTTCAGCGTCTTCCGGTCCGCGCACCCTGCCACAGCGGCGTCTCGACGTCCTCGCTACAAACCTTGGTGAAATATGCGGGCCTCGCCTACCTGAATGCGGACCCGATCCGGCGCTGAGCGATGGGGTGGCGGTTGCGACCGGGTGCAGGCCGGCAGCGAAGATCCGGGCGCCGGTGCGGCAAAGGCGGGATACAGGGCAGTGGGAAATTGCAGATTCGGCAAACAACTACGCCTGCTGACGCCCCGCGAGTACCGCGCAGTGTTCGACCGGGTAGATGCCAGGGCCGCCTCCGGCAACCTGTTGCTGCTGGCCCGGCGCAACGGTCTGGAGCGGCACCGGCTGGGCCTGATCATCGCCAAAAAGCAGGTACCGCGGGCGGTCGACAGGAATCGGATCAAGCGCATGGCCCGCGAGGTGTTTCGCCATTGCCCACCATCGCGCGCGGGTCTGGACGTGATCGTGCTGGCGCGCAGGGGACTGGAACGGATGGACAAGCGAGCACTTTCCGCTATATTGCGCAAGCAATGGCAAGCACTGACAGAAACCGCATGCGCGCCCTGATCGCCGCCGCCATCCGTTGCTACCGGTATTTGCTCAGCCCGCTGCTGGGCCAGCGCTGCCGCTTTTACCCAAGCTGCTCCCAGTACGCCGAGCAGGCGGTGACGACCCACGGGGTGCTCAGGGGCGGCATCCTGGCGCTGCGGCGGCTGGGGAAATGCCATCCCTGGCACGACGGCGGCTTTGACCCGGTACCCCCCGACCCTGCAAGCTGACGACACTTTATGGATTACAAGAGATTTGCACTGATCGGCGTAATCGCCGCGCTGACCTTCCTGTTGCTGACCGAGTGGGTCGAATTTTCGAAACAGCACCGGCAGCAGTCGGCCCCGGTCAGTCCGGTGCTGGCTCCCGACGCGCCCGCCGCTGAGGTGGTGAGCGATTTGCCGCCGGTGGCGAGCATTCCCTCACCCGGCAGCGACCAGGACCTGCCGCTGGTGGAAGAGCCGGCAGCCCCGGTGGCGGCCGTGGCGGCGCCCGCCGACTCGACGTGGATCCGCGTCAGCACCGACGTGCTGGAGCTTCGGATCGACCCGGAAGGTGGCGATATCGTCTACCTGGCGCTGAACGAGTACCACCGCGAACTGAATACTCCGGAGCAGCCGTTTGTGCTGCTGCAACGGAATCCGCAGCACCTGTACATCGCCCAGAGCGGCCTGGTGGGAAGGGACGGCATCGACAGCAATGGCCGCGCTCAATTCACTTCCAGCCGCAACCACTACCAGTTGCTTGAGGGTGAAGAGCAACTGGTGGTCGATCTGGAATACCTGGGTGAGGGCGAAGTCCGGATCACCAAGCGGTTTAGCTTCCGCCCCGGCGATTACCTGATCGATGTGGAGTACCTGGTCGACAACCGCTCCGACCAGCGCTGGCAGGCCAACCTGTTTGGGCAAGCCAAGCGCGACGGCAGCGACGACCCCTCCGCCAGCTCCTCCGGCGGCATCGGCCTGGTGCCCTTCCTGGGCGCGGCGCTGACACAGCCCGACGAGCGCTTTACCAAGTTCGATTTTGAGGACATGGCGGAGGAGCCTTTCCGCAAACAATTGCCCGGCGGCTGGGTCGCCATGGTTCAGCACTATTTCCTCAGCGCCTGGATTCCCGCGGCCCAGCAATCACACACCTACAGCACCCGGATGACCGCCGCCGGTTTCTACATCGGCGGGTTTACCAGCCCGGCGCTGGTGCTGGAACCCGGCCAGAGTGGAGTAACCGGGGCCGGTTTCTATGCCGGACCCAAGGACCAGTACCGGCTCAAGGAAATTTCTCCCTACCTGGATTTGAGTGTCGATTACGGCTGGTTGTGGTGGATCGCCCAACCGCTGTTCTGGCTGCTGATCAAGATTCATGCCCTGGTGGGCAATTGGGGCGTAGCCATCATCCTGCTGACGGTGCTGATCAAGGCGGCGTTTTTCCAGCTATCGGCCGCCAGCTACAAATCCATGGCCAATATGAGGCGGGTGCAACCGCAGATGGTGGACATCAAGGAGCGCTATGCGGAGGACAAGCAAAAACAGTCCCAGGCCATGATGGAGTTGTACAAGAAGGAAAAGATCAACCCGTTGGGTGGTTGTCTTCCCATCCTGGTGCAGATGCCGGTCTTCATCGCCCTCTACTGGGTGCTGATGGAAAGCGTGGAGCTGCGTCAGGCGCCTTTCTTCGGCTGGATCAAGGACCTGGCGGTGATGGACCCCTACTTCATTCTGCCGCTGGTGATGGGAGCCAGCATGTGGTTCCAGCAAAGGCTCAATCCGCCGCCGCCGGACCCGATGCAGGCCAGGATCATGCAGTGGCTGCCGATTATCTTCACGTTCTTTTTCCTCTGGTTTCCCGCCGGACTGGTGCTCTACTGGGTGGCCAACAACCTGCTTTCCATTCTCCAGCAATGGTTCATCACCCACCGCATAGAGAAGGCCGCGAGTCAACGTACCGGCGGCGGCTGACTCCCGGAGCCCATGGACACAGACACCATCGTCGCCGTGGCAACTCCTCCGGGGCGCGGCGGTATCGGCATTGCGAGATTGTCCGGCAGCTCCGCGCTGTCCATTGCCCGCCAGTTGTGCGCTATCGAGTTGCAGCCGCGTTACGCGCACTTGTGCCAGTTTCACGACAGCGCTGACCCGGCCGAAATAATCGACAGCGGCATCGCCCTGTATTTCCCCGGCCCCGATTCCTTCACCGGTGAGGACGTGGTGGAACTGCAGGGCCACGGCGGCCCGGTGGTCATGGACATGCTCCTGCGCCACTGTTGTGAACTCGGCGCCCGCCAGGCCCGTCCCGGCGAATTTTCCGAACGAGCCTACCTGCACAACAAGCTGGACCTGACCCAGGCCGAGGCGATTGCCGATTTGATCAACAGCAGCACGGAGGCTGCCGCCCGCAGCGCCAACCACTCCCTGCAGGGCCGTTTCGCAAAAGAGATCGAGCGCCTGGTGGCCGGGGTGACGGAGCTGCGCAGTTACGTGGAAGCCGCCATGGATTTTCCGGAAGAGGAAATCGACTTTCTGGCCGAGGGCGAGGTACGGCAACGCCTGGACCAGCTCATCGGTCAGGTCGACCAGGTGACCGCTGCCGCCCGCCAGGGCCAGTTGCTGAGCGAAGGGCTGCGCGTGGTGCTCGCCGGTGAACCCAACGTCGGCAAGTCCAGCCTGCTGAACGCCCTCAGCGGGCGGGACGCAGCCATCGTCACCACCCAGGCCGGCACCACCCGCGACGTTCTTCAGCAGCACATCCAGCTCGACGGAATGCCGCTGCAACTGGTCGATACCGCCGGTCTGCGGGAAGTTGCGGGGGAGGTGGAACGGGAGGGCATCCGCCGGGCCTGGCTGGAAATCGAAGCGGCGGACCAGGTCCTGCTGGTGGAGGACGGCAGTCTGCCGCAAACGCTGGCGCGGCGGGAGGAACTGCTGGCGGAGCTGCGTGCCCGGCTGCCCGCCGCCATGCCGGTTATTCTGGTCGGCAACAAATGCGACCTCAGCGGCGACCCCCCGGGGCTGGAGCGGGTAGGCGAGTTGCCGCTGGTCCGCCTGTCCGCCAAAACCGGGCAGGGCATCGAACTGCTGCGGCAACAGGTTCAGCACAGCGCAGGGTTCAACAGCGGGGAGGCGGGGCAGTTCAGCGCCCGCCGCCGCCACCTGGAAGCTTTGCGCCGGGCGCGCACGGCGCTGGATACGGGCAGAACACAATTGCTCGCCAGCGCCGCCGGCGAACTGCTCGCCGAGGACCTGCGCGACTGTCAGCAGCAACTGGGTGAGATCTGCGGCACCTTCAGCAGCGATGACCTGCTCAGCGAAATCTTTTCCGGTTTTTGTATCGGCAAATGACTTTTGTGT
>CAZUGZ010000015.1:0-40208 GCA_964620555.1 uncultured Alteromonadaceae bacterium | reverse complement strand
CGCGCCTCCCGCACCCTCGTCTTGAGTCTCACCTTGCGACCGGCGCGCTCACTCAACACCGCCTGCAGGCTGGCTATGGAATCGGGGACTGACCCCAGTATGATTTCGGCGGGAATTTCCCGGCGGCCGCTCAAGTAGTACTGCGGCAAAAAGGCCGCGAGTATCTCGGCGGCACTCTGGTCCAGGCGCAGTGGGGGAAAATAGCTTTTGCTCCCCAGTACCCGTCCGGCCCGCACGAACAGTACCTGCACACAGGTACTGCCGGCCTCCACCGCAGCACTGATGATATCCAGGTCGCCCGCCACCCCCTCGATACCCTGCACTTCCTGCACGTGCTGCAACTGTGCCAACTGGTCGCGCAGCACCGCCGCCGTTTCAAATTCCAGCCGCTGCGACGCGGCTTCCATGGCGTCGGCCAGGCGCTGCATGAGCTGATTGGACTTGCCCCGCAAAAACAACCGTGTGTTCTCCACCTGGACGGCGTACTCCTCCTTGCTGACCAGCCCCACACAGGGACCGGTACAGCGCCCGATCTGGTATTGCAGGCAAGCCCTGGAACGATTCCGGTAATAGCTGTCCTCGCACTGGCGCACCTGAAACACCTTCTGCATCAGGTGCAGGCTCTCACGCACCGCGCTGGCACCCGGAAAGGGACCGAAATATTCTCCGCGGCCACGCTTTGCCCCCCGGTGAAGAGCCAGCCGGGGGAACTCGTCGTCGGAAAGGTACAGATAGGGGTACGATTTCGCATCCTTGAGCAGGATGTTATACGTCGGTCTGGTTTGCTTTATCAGGTTGTGTTCCAACAGCAGGGCATCGGTTTCCGAGTCGGTCACCGTCACCTGGATATCGGCGATTCTGGCCACCATGGCCAATGTTCTGGCAGTCAAACCACCGGCCCGGAAATAACTGGTCAACCGCTTCTTCAGATTCCCCGCTTTGCCGACGTACAGCACCGTTCCCCCGGCATCGTACATCTGATACACGCCCGGGCGCGTGGTGACACCGGCGAGAAAGGATTCCGCGTCAAACCCAGCCACAATTACTGGGCTCCTGTTGCAGTTGGATGCCGAAGCGCTGGTTCACCGCGGCCCGGATCTCTGCCGCCAGGGCCAGTACCTCAGCGCCGCTGCGGCGCTGCGGGTTGGTGATTACCAGGGCGTGGTGCCGGTGCACTCGCACCGATTGGCCGCTACGCCTCTGGAATCCGCACTGCTCGATCAGCCAGGCGGCGGGAATGCGCACGCTGCCATCCTCCTGTGGATAGGCCGGCAAGGAAGGCCATTGTACCTGTAAGCCGGCGGCGGCTGTGGCCGACAGCACCGGATTCTTGAAAAAACTTCCCACGTTGGGAATCTCGGCCGGGTCCGGCAGCTTGCTGCGACGAATCTCCACCACCGCGGCAAACACCTGTTGCGGGCCGGGCCGCTCGGCGCCCGCCCGTTCCAGGTGTTGAGCCAGCGCCGGGTAGTCGGTGTGCGCAACGGCGTGCCGGGACAAGCTCAGGTCCACCGACTGTATCAGCACCTGACCGGCCAGGCGGCGCTTGAAAACACTGTCCCGGTAGGCGAATTCACAGTCCCGGGCAGACAGCCGGAATTCTTCGCGGGTGTGCAGATAGACACCGTTCACCTGCTCCAGGAAGGACGATATTTCCACCCCGTAGGCACCGATATTCTGTATTGGCGCGGCCCCCACGGTGCCGGGAATCAGCGCCAGGTTCTCCAATCCATGGTAGCCCTCGCGCAAACACCAGGTCACCAGTTCGTGCCAGTTTTCACCGGCGGCCACCCGCAGAGAGATCCGGTTATCCGACTGCCCCAGCCGCTCGATACCACGGCACGCCTGCCGCAACACCAGTGCCTCCAGACGTTCCGCCAGCACCACGTTACTGCCCTGCCCCAGCACCACCACCGGCAGGGACTGTTGGCGGGCAAAATCCAGGGCCGGCAGCAATTGCCGGGGGTGCTGCAGATCGACCAGGGCTGCGGCCCGACTGGGCACCGCCAGCGCATTCAGCGACTGCAGGTCCTGCTCCAGTTGAATCCACTCAGCCCGCATCGGTTCAGCAGGATAGGCAGCGAGTGGGTCGAGACGCCACCTTCAAGCCTCCGCGAGCAGGCGCCGCACCCGTTGCAGGTCCGCCTCGGTATCTACCCCAGCCGGTACTTCTGCACAGGCCAGGTCCACCAGGATGTGGGCACCGTTGGCCAGCGCCCGCAGTTGTTCCAGCGCTTCCACCCGCTCCAGTTCCTGGGTCGGCCAGTTGACGAAGCGACGCAGCAGACCAACCCGGTAGGCGTAGATGCCCAGGTGCCGTCGGGCGGCCCCTCCAATGACGGCAGCGGCGCCGGACTGGTGGACAAAGTCGTCCCGCTGCCAGGGAATCGGGGCGCGGGAAAAGTACAGGGCCCGCTTCCGCGCGTCAGTCACCACCTTGACCACATTGGCGTCGAACATTTCCTCGGCGCTGCGGATCGGGGCACTGAGGGTGGCGATATCGGCGTCGCCGTTGGCCGCCAGGTTGGCGGCCACCTGATCGATCACCGTCGCCGGCAGCAGGGGTTCATCGCCCTGTACGTTGACTACGATGTGCGAGTCATCGAGCTCCAACTGCCGGCTGACTTCCTCGATGCGGTCGGTGCCGGAGGGGTGTTCTGCCCGGGTCATGCGCACGGTGGCGCCAAACGACTCGGCCGCAGCGGCGATACGCGCATCGTCGGTGGCCACCACCACCTGCGCCGCCGCGCTGGCACAAGCCCGCTCGTGGACCCATTGCAACATCGGTTTGCCGCCGATATCCACCAGCGGCTTGGCCGGCAGGCGGCTGGCGCCGTGGCGGGCGGGGATCACCACCGTGAAACTCATGGCGACGACTGCCCGCCGGCAGTGGGTTGAATGGTGGCCACGCTGAGGTGTACAAAACCCATTTGTCCCGCAGCATCCATGGCCCGCACTACATCCTGATGCCGGGTTCGTGCATCGGCACTGATGAGCATGGGAATACTGGTATCACCACGGGCGATGCGGTCGATGGCGGCCTTGAGGGTGGCGAGGCGGGCGTCCGCCAACGGCCTCGAATTGACCCGGTAGTGCCCGGCTTCATCAATCAGTATTTCGATTTGACCCGGGACTTCCCCGGCCGCCCGGCCCACCGCTTCGGGCAGCTCGATGCGCAATTGCGTGGCGCGGGTGAAGGTGGTCGAGACCATGAAAAAGATCAGCAGCAAAAACACGACATCGATCAGGGGCGTCAGGTTGACGCCGACTTCCGGCAGGCGCTGACGACGGAATTTCAAGGTATTGCCAGTTGGCCGCCGTCCACGGCCAGGGGCTCATTTTGCACGGCATCGACCAGTTTGACGGTTTCCTGTTCAAGCTGGACCACGATGCTATTGATGCGACCGACGAAATAGCGGTGCATGATCAACGCCGGAATCGCCACGAACAGGCCCGCGGCGGTGGTGATCAGCGCTTCTGAAATACCACCGGCAAGCAGCGATGCGTCGCCGGCACCCTGGACCATGATCTCCGTAAACACCCTGATCATGCCCACTACCGTACCCAGCAGACCCAGCAGGGGAGTGACTGCGGCAATGGTACCCAGACTGTTCAAAAAGCGCTCCAGATCATGGACCACATGGTGGGCCGCCTCTTCGATACTCTCCTTCATCACCTCGCGGCCGTGATGTGCATTCGCCAATCCCGCACCCAGAATCTGGCCCAGCGGTGAAGAACTGCGCAGACTTCGCAGTTTGGCGGCATCCAGCTCCTCGTTCTTCAGTTGCTGCCAGACCAGGGCCAGCAGGTGCGGAGGTGCAATCCTGGCCGGGTTCAGCACCACCAGCCGCTCCACGCAGATGGCCAGCGCGGCGATCGAACAAAGCAGGATGGGTATCATCAACCATCCGCCAGCAGTCACTATTTCCAGCATGATTTTTCCCGCGCTGTCCCAGCGGGCATTATACGCATCCCCCATGCGCAGCAGAAGTTTGGAGGCTTAGTACCAGTGCGGCGGCCGGTGCTGCCGCTGGGCCCGCACCCGGAACAGTTCCCCATCCCGCACCCAGACTTCCACCGCACCGTCGCTGGCGGTATTGTAGAGAGCGCTGTGCAGCGCCAGGTAGCGCTCCCGAACGGTGGGATGGGGATGACCAAAGCGGTTGAGAAAACCGGCACTGACGACGGCCAGCGCCGGCGCCACCTTGCGCACAAACAAACTGGAAGAGGAAGTCAGGCTACCGTGGTGAGGCACCAGCAACAGGTCTGCGGACAACTCCCGGCCGGCATCGGCCAGTAACAATTCCCGCTCTACGGATTTGCTGATATCACCGGGCAGCAGGATCCGATAGCCCAGGTGGTTCAGCATCAGCACGCAGGAGCGGTCATTGCTCTTTTCCGTCCCCACCAGTTCCTGGGGGTGGTATTGCCGAATTTCCAGCGCGCCGGAGCGGCTGCGCCCGCCGCGTCGGCAGGGGCGCTGGGGCACGGCGACCGCAAACGGACGATCTCCATACCAGAGTTCTCCGACCGCCAGGCTGTCGACCATGGTGTAGACCCCTCCGGCGTGGTCGCGGTCACCATGAGAGATGACCAGGGTGTCGATGCGGTCGATGCCCTGGCGACGCAGGTAGGGCACAACCACCGAGGAGGCCATGTTCGGACCTGCGGGATCGCCCGCACCGGTGTCGTAGACCAGCGTGTATTGCGCGGTGCGCACCACCACCGACAGGCCCTGTCCGACGTCCAGCACCATCAGTTTCAGGTCTCCGTCAGCCAGTGGTTCTACCCGGTGGCTGTACAGTACCGGTAGCAGCAGGAGCAGCGACAGCCAGGCCCAGGGCTGACGCCAGGCCAGGGTCAGGAGCAGCAGACCCGACAGGCCCAGCAACAGGCCCAGCGGCAGTGGTTGCAACTGCTGCCAGACCAGTTCGGAGCCGGGAAACCCCGGCTGTTGGGTCCTTGCGAACCAGCTTGCCATGCCATCCACCCATTGCAGCAGGCACCCGGACCAGGCGGGCAGGCCCGGCAAAAACAGGGCGGCGAGCAGACACAGCGGAACCATTACAAAACACACCAGGGGTACCGCCAGTAGATTGGCGAGCGGCGCAACCAGGCTGAGGCCGCCAAACCAGAGGCTGCCCAACAGCCCGGTTGCTGCAGCCAACAGGCATTGCATCTGGACCGCCATGCGCCAGCGCGGCGTCCCCCGCCACAGATGAAGCAGGTAGAGAATCAGTGCCACCGCACCAAAGGAGAGCCAGAAACCAGGGCTGTGAGTACACAGGGGGTCGATCAGACTGACCAGCAGCAGGGCCAGCAACAGCGCCCGGCGGCCGGACAGGCGCCGCTGCCACAACGAGGCGAGTTGTACTGCGATCAACGTCGCCAGCGCGCGTTGCGTGGGCAGGGAAAATCCGGCCAGCGCCGAAAACAGCGCCGCCGCCGCCATTGCACAGTACCTCGGTAGCCGGTGGCTGGCGAGGGGAATCCGCTGCAACCCCGGTACACGGCACAGCAACCACCCGGCGTAGAAACCGAAACCGGCGACCAGCCCCACGTGCAGGCCGGAAATCACCAGCAAATGGCCGAGGCCCAGTTTTCTGATCCATTCCCAGCTTGCCGCCGGTATCTGACTGCGGTCGCCGAGGGTGAGGGCCAACACCAGACCACGGCCCAGTTCCGATAGCGGCAACTCCTGTATCCCACTGTGCAGATGCTGTCGCCAGAGTTGATGGCGATGTACGGGTGATTCCCGCGCCGCGAGGCGGCGCATGGATTTGTCGCGCACGTAGCCGGTGGCGCAAAAGCGGTTGCGCGTCAACCAGACCTGGTAGTTGAAGGAGCCGGGGTTGGCCAGACCCCAGATCGGCTTGAGGCGCACTTCGAATTGCCAGCGCTGGCCGGCCCGCAACGGAACTTCACCGTAGTACGACAACAGCGCCCGGCACTCCAGGCCGCTATCCGCAACGAAGGCAAAGCGCTGTCGTTGCCCGCCATCCCGGAACTGGCGAAGTTGTGGCGGTTCCATCACCCAGCCCCGCAGTTGCCGCAGGTCGGCCTGACCGACCCGGGGCAGTTCGGGTTGCGGCAGCCTGGCGCTCCACCAATCGCCGTAGGCGCAACCACACAGCAATCCCAGCACCCACAACGTGCCGAAGCGCCAGCGCCACAGCCACCAGCACAGCGCCGCCACTGCGATCAGCCACTCCCATGGCGGCACCCATGGCGTCCAGGCCAGCACCGCAATTCCCGCCACGGCGCCGATCATCCATGATCCCATGCTTCGGTCCGCACCCGAATGCTTTCACAGTACAGTCAAGCACAAAATTACCGGTGCGCTACCCGCGGCTGCGACAATCGGACCGAAAGAGGACCGAAAGAGGAACTGTTGCCGAAATGACTTCGCGGCTATTGGTGACGCAGGACTTCGGCGGGGAGAAATCCGGCGGCGCGATGGGCGGGGTACAACGCCGCCAGAAAACACAACAGGGCAGTGACCATTCCCACCCCCAGCACATCGCTCCACAGCAAATCCGCCGGCAGGTAGTCGATGAAATACACCTCGGTGTTGAGGAACTGTATCTCGAACAGGGACTCTATCGCCGCCACCAGGTCACCCACCCAGTAACTGCCTGCCACTCCCACCACGCTGCCCAGCACAATCCCGACCCCCGCAATCGACAGTCCCTGTAACAGGAACAACATCCGGATGTCACCCGGAGTCGCTCCCAGTGCCCTGAGAATGGCAATGTCCCCCTGCTTGTCGACTACCACCAGTACCAGGGAGGAGACCACGTTGAAAGCGGCGATGGCAATGATGGACAACAGCAACAGGCCAATCAGGTCGCGGGACAGCTGAATGGCGGCATACAGATTGCCGTGGGTCATGGTCCAGTCGCTGGCGTAGTAGCCGGGCGGCAGGTCACGCACCAGTTGCCAACCGATGGAACCGGCCTCAAAGACATCCTCGACGCCGATCCGAAAACCATGTACCGCGCCCTCCAGCCCGGCCAGGCGGGATGCCGTGTCCAGGTGCAACAATGCCGCGCTGTGGTCCCACTCGGTTCCCGTATCCAGCACCGAGTCCAGCCGCAGGTAGGCAAAATCAGTGGTCCCCTCCGGGGAGCGGGTAATCAGCGTCACCAGGTCGCCGGCCTCGAGTCTCAGTTTGGCGGCCAGGGCCGCGCCCAGCACGATGCCATCGGAACTGAAATGCGATGGCAGGGGCGGCTGGCCGATGCCGCTATCGGCGACCGACCTGGGCAGGATGCCGTTGACTATGGCGCTGTCGATCCGGCCCCGGTGCAGCAGCATGCCCTCCATTTGCACGAAGGGTTCCACTCCGCGCACCCTCGGCATCATCGCTATTGTGGACCGCTCCTGCTCCCAATCCACTATCGGGTGCAGCGACCTGAGGGTGAGTTGCGGCACAACCGCCAGGATGTGTTCACGCATCTCACGGTCAAAACCATTCATTACCGAGAGCACGACGAGCAACAGACCGATTGCCAGCACAATGCCCAACATGGACAAACGTGACAGAAAGCCGCTCAGGTAGCCTCCCTGGAGATTCAGGGTGTAGCGCAGGGCAACGATCAGCAACTGGCGTCGGCTCATGGCGACAGTTCCCGCAGCTTGCCGAGCCGCAGTTGGTAGCGGATATCCATGTGCCCGGCGATCTGCTGGTCGTGGGTCACCAGCACAAAACCGGTGGTGTTCTGGTGGCGCAACTCATCGATCAACTGCAACACCTGGGCTGCGGCCGCGGCGTCGAGATTGCCGGTGGGTTCGTCCATCAGCACACAGGCGGGACGCATCACCAGTGCACGGGCGATGGCCACGCGCTGCCGCTCGCCGCCGGAGAGCTCGGCCGGACGATGTTGCAGACGCGCCGACAAACCGATCCGGTCCAGCAGTTGTGCCGCTGCCGCCCGCGCCGCCGCCACCGAAAGGCCGCCGATCAGGCCCGGCATAGCCACATTTTCCAGGGCCGAAAATTCCGGCAGCAGATGGTGAAACTGGTAGACGAAACCCAGGCTGCGATTGCGCATCCGGCACAACTCGCGTTCGCCCAGCCGGGACAGTTCCCGCCCCTGGATCCACACCGATCCGGAAGTGGGCCGATCCAGCCCTCCCAGCAGGTTCAGCAGGGTCGATTTGCCGGAACCGGAAGCCCCGACAATGGCCACCCGGGAACCTGCCTGCAGGCGAAAATCCACCCCATCCAGCACCCGCACTGACAGTGTGCCCAAACCGTAGGTCCTGGAGAGTTGACGCGCTTCCATCACCGCTTCAGCCATAGCGCAGTACCTCGGCCGGGTCTGTTTTCGCAGCCCGATGGGCGGGCACCAGGGTCGCCAGCAGGCTCAGCAACAGGGCTGACAGGACCACCAGGAACAGGTCCCGCACATCCAGCCGGGAAGGCAGATTGGAGATAAAAAACACCTGGGGATCGAACAATTTGGTTGCCATCAACTGTTCCAGAAACAGGCTGATGTCGGCAATATTGAGTGCCACGGCAACGCCTGCCGCAGTTCCGCCGACAATGCCCAGCGTCGACAGGGCCATACCCTGGCATACAAAGGTGGCCATCACCGTCGACCGCCTGGCGCCCATGGTTCGGAGCGCGGCGATATCCGCGCGCTTCTCGGTCACTGCCATGGTCAGCGTGGAGACGATATTGAAGGCCGCCACTGCCACCACGCACAATAACAACACCGCGATCACGGTTTTCTCCATGGCCACCGCGCTGAACAGACTGCGTTCGGCCTGTTGCCAGGGGACTACCTGCAACTCGGGCGGCAGCACCGACGCCACTCGCGCCGACATGGAGGCGGCGACGAACAGATCCTCATAGGCCAGACGCAGACCGTGGACGGAATCTCCCAGGCGCAGCAGGGCCTGTCCATCGGCGAGACCCACCAGGGCGTGGGTTGCGTCCATTTGCGCCCCGACCGCGAAGATGCCGACCACGGTGAGACGTTTGCGTCTGGGCAGATTGCCCAGCGGAGTGAGATTCAGTACCGGTACCGTAATTTCAACCTGGTCACCCAGACCCACTCCCAGCGCGCGGGCCAACAGATCACCGAGGACCACTCCCCAGCGGGAACTTTGCAACGCGTCAAAGCTGCCCTCGACGATACGCTCCGCCACCTGGGATACACCGGGTTCCGCGCCCACCTCCACCCCCAGCATGCGGACCGCCTGCACCTGGCTGGAACCGGCCAGCAATACCTTGGCCTCCAGGTAGGGGGCGGCGGCCACCACCTCGGGAAGCTGTTCCACTCGCCGCTGCCAGTCCTGCCAGTTCGCCAGCGGCCCCTGGGGGTCGACCACCGTGGCGTGGGGCACTACGCTGAGGATGCGACCGCGCAGTTCGTCGGCGAAGCCATTCATAACCGAGAGCACGGTGATCAGGCTGGCAACCCCCAGGGCCATGCCGAGCAGGGATACCAGCGACACCACGCCGATGAAGCGGTTGCGCCGACGGCTGAAGCTGTAGCGAAAACCGAGGAGCAAAGGCAGTGTATTGATGCGGGTTGGCAAGGGATTCACGACGGGGCGATACTACCGCAAGTAGGCGTCAATTGCCGTCGTTTTGTGAACCGTAAGCTGCTCTTCTTCGACACTGACCAGGTAGGCTGCCAAGCGCTGCTGTTGCGCCACCTCCATGGCCTCTGCCAGACCCAGCACGCTCAGTGCCGTGGCCCAGGCATCGGCGTACAGGGCGCTGTCCGCGACCACCGTTACCGAAACCAGGGAGTGCGTCACCGGAGCACCCGTGCGCGGGTCGATCTGGTGGGAATATCGTCGCCCGTCGACTTCGAAAAAATTCCGGTAATTTCCCGAGGTAGCCACTGCACCCCGGCTCAGGGACAGGGCGGCCATGGGTTCGCCACCGGCCGGATGCGGACGCTCGATGGCCAGACGCCAGGCACCGCCGCGGGGGCTGCGGCCCGCCACCCGGATTTCGCCGCCGATTTCCACCAGGTAGTCCGTCACTCCCTCGGACTCCAGCCACAGCGCCAGCTGGTCGACGGCGTAGCCCTTGGCCAGCGAAGACAGGTCCAGTTGTCGGGCTTCGCGCATGCGCAACCGCGACCCGGCGACGTCGATTTCGAGTGCATCCATTCCGCTCACCGCCCGTTGCTCGGCGATCTCCGCCGCTGTCGGCACGCGCTCGCCGCCGCCGGGGCCAAATCCCCACAGGTTCACCATCGGGGCCACGGTGATGTCGTAGGCACCACGACTGTGGCCGGCCACCGCAATGGCGGCCTCCAGCACCGTCGCCAGCGGACCGCTCAGCGGCAGCCATTGGCCCACCGGGGCCCGGCTCACCCGGTTGATTTCGGCCTCCTCCCGATAGGTGGACATGGAGGCGTTCACGGCCTCGAGAATTTCCTCCACCCCATCCTGGATGCGATCACTCTCACCCGGTCCCGGCGCCACCGGCAAAGTGACATGCCAACGGGTGCCCATGGTGGCCCCTTCCAACAGCAGCGGGGGCCGCTGGCAGGCAACCAGCAGCACTGCCAATACGGCCAGAACGGCAAGCGGAGCCGCGACCCGGAGCCGAAAAAACCGTGTGAAACATATCATCGATGTATTGGACCGGTCTGCTTTTGAGGGCCTGACCCGTATTCGGGAGTCACCGACCTCTTCAGTTCTCTTCGACTCCGAGGCAGTACTGGGGTTCGATATCATTCAGGGGGCCGGACCAGTCTTCGGGATGATAGGGCAGATCCGGGTCATGGCAATCCTCGCCATCGAGTTCGAAGGGATCGCGCCAGTCAACCGATTCCGCGACCGCGATGAGGCTCAGTTGTCGCCAGACGTCGAAATCGTATTCGCTGATTTCACCGTCGGCATGCTGCACCTCCACGAGGCGGTTTCTCTGGTCCCAGACAACGACTTCAAAGGTCGCCCCGCTTTGCAAATCCGTGTACCAGCCACCGACTTGGGGTTCTGAACGATCCATCTGACGTGACCTCGCATTACCCGCACCCAACATAACAAATTGGCGTGGGCTGTCCATGGGAAAAATAACCAAAAAACCAACCGTGAAAAACCGCTTTGATCCCGCCATAATGGAATAGGCAAGCAGATCAGGAACTTGGCAATGTATATGAATAAACGGTATAAGGAAGCTGGCGCAAATGAATGACTTTGCGGTAATCGGTGGCAGCGGGCTCGAAGATCTGCCGGAATTTGCGCTGCAATCGAGCAGCACTACCGACACTCCCTGGGGTGAGGCTTCCCACCCGGCGCTGCACGGCAGCCTGGCGGGGTACCCGCTGTGCTTCCTGCCCCGTCACGGACGGCCTCATCAGCTGCCGCCCCACCGAATCAACTATCGCGCCAACCTGTGGCTGCTGCACCAACAGGGTATTCGACGGGTCCTGGCGATCAACGCGGTGGGGGGAATACAGCCCGAATTGACTCCCGGTCAGTTGCTGGTGCCCGATCAACTCATCGACTATACCTGGGGCCGGGGACACAGCTTTCATGACCACGACCGGACCACGCTGGAACACGTGGACTTCAGTTTTCCCTACTGCGCCGATCTGCGCCGCGAACTTCTGCGGGCCATCGTTGCCGCGGGCGAAAACGGGCTCGATGGCGGGGTTCTCGCCGTGACGCAGGGACCGCGCCTGGAAACCGCGGCGGAAGTGTTGCGACTGCGGCGCGACGGTGCCGATGTGGTGGGCATGACCGGAATGCCGGAAGCGGCCCTGGCCCGGGAACTGGGTCTGACCTACGTCTCCCTGTGCCTGGTGGTCAACCCCGCGGCGGGCCTGACCGATCAGCCGGTGGACCTGGTTGCCATGCGCTCGGTGCTGGACTCCGCTGCCGGCAGGGTCAGCAGCGTGCTCATTCGTCTGCTGGCGGCAGCATCGGAGTGAACTCGTAGGGTTCCAGAACGACGAGAATACCCAGGTGCGGGTGGTCCAGGTAGTGTTGTTCACCACCCCGCAGGCGCCGCCGTTGCTGCATCGACAACGCATGGTTGAACGGCAGGTAGGAGGGCTGAGTCAACCAGTGCCCGACATCGAACGGCTTTGCCGCCGACCCGGAGTCCAGCGCTGCCAGGTCGTCCGCCAGGGTCTGGTTGCGAGTCGACTCTGCCGTGGCAAAGTCAGGCGCCAGATCGACCCGAAACTCGAAATCTTCCACTGATTGCCACTGCGGCGGGGGCGCCGGTGGAGGCGGCATGGACCAGCCGGAAGGCAGGTCTGTCCGGCTGAGGTTCAGCCACAAGTTGGTTTCCAGGTGCAGATAGCGGGCGACATACAACAGGATACTGCCCTGCAGGACGGGGTAATCGGTGTCGCCGGTACTCTGGATCACTAGCGGCACGGCCTTCTCGCGACTGGGTACAGGTTGTCTCCAGGCCTCCTGAAATAACACCCGGGTGCCCTTCTGCCGATGGATTGCTCGCCATTGGGCGCGATGCCGGTGTTCGGTCGGAGGCAACCGCACCAGGGCGGCGGGGACGCTGAAGTCCGGGACGGGCCCGGTTTGCGCCTGCCCGGGGTCGGCGGCGGGCACACTGGCTCGCAGGGCGGTTCCGGAAAGAAACCGGGAGCTTTCCCGCAGCCCGGTCGAGCCCGGAACGACATCGACCGGAAGCTGGTAGGCCAGCCCGAAACCGCGCGGCGACAACAGCTCTTCCACCCGTCGCAGGCGCCAGTCCTGCTCCAGTTGCAGACTGCTGGAACCCGATCGCAACCAGCGCACGGTGGGGGGATAATGAAGCTCAGGCAGCATCGGGTATCTCTCCGGCTCCTCCGCCATCGCCCGCTCCCCGTCGGGTTCCCGCAGGTACTGAAATACCAACAGTTCGACCTGATACCAGTTGGCTTCCTCCGGCTGCGCCCAACTGTGGACGACGCCACCCAGTAACAGCAGGCCGCAGAGGAGCAACGGGCCCCGGGTCATGCTGCCGCGACCTTGCTGCTGTCTGCCGCCACGCTATCCAGCAACTCCTGCACAAAGCGCAATCTGTCGGCGACGACACGCAGATCGCACTGGAAACGCAGTCGGTTGCCCTGGGTGAGACGGAACACCTGCGGTTGCTCCTGTACCAGTTTGACCAGGTTGAGAGGATCTATCGGGGTTGTATCGGAAAATTCCAGCGCACCGCCCCGTTCGCCGGCTTCCACCCGCGTGATACCCAGCCTGGTGGCACGCAGCTTGATGGCCGTGGTCAAAAACAGGTTGCGGGTGGCCGGCGGCAACAAACCAAAGCGATCGATCATCTCCACCCGCAAGTCCCGCAGCTTCTCTTCATCCGCCAGCGCAATGCGCTTGTACAGCAGCAGCCGATTGTTGATATCGGGAAGATAGTGATCCGGAATCAGCGCCGGAATCCTCAGGTTGACCTCCACTGACCGGGTCGCCGCCTCCAGGTCGGGTATCTCGCCGCGGCGCAGCGACTCCACTGCCCGCTGCAACATTTCCATGTACAGAGCAAAACCCACATTGTGGATCTGGCCACTCTGTTCATCCCCCAGCAGTTCCCCCGCTCCCCGTATTTCCAGATCCTGGGTGGCCAACAGGTAGCCGGCCCCGAGGTCGGAGGCCGCCTCGATAGCTGCCAGACGTTTTTCCGCGTCGCCGCTCATCGCCGAGCGGGGCGGGCACAGCAGATAGGCATAGGCCTGGTGGTGCGAACGCCCTACCCTCCCGCGCAACTGGTGTAGCTGGGCCAGGCCGAACCTGTCGGCCCGCTCAATGATAATGGTATTGGCGTTGGGTACGTCGATGCCTGACTCGATGATGGAAGAACAGAGCAGGATGTGATACTGCTGGTGATAAAAGGCCGCCATCACCTGTTCCAGTTGCCGCTCCCGGAGCTGGCCATGGGCCACGCCGATGCGCAGGTCCGGCAACAGCTCCCGCAACTTGCGGGCGCTCTCCTCGATGGTCCGCACCTCGTTGTGCAAATAGTACACCTGGCCCCCGCGCAGGGTTTCGCGCAGGATCGCCTCCTTGATCAGGGCGATATTGTGCTCGCGCACGAAGGTTCTGATGGACCGCCTGCGGCTCGGCGGCGTGGCGATAACGGACAGGTCGCGCAGTTCACCGAGAGCCATGTTGAGAGTGCGTGGGATCGGTGTGGCAGTCAGGGTGAGAATATCCACCTCGGTGCGCAGGGCCTTGATCGCCTCCTTTTGCCTGACGCCGAAGCGATGCTCCTCATCGACGATCAGCAGGCCGAGGTCACGGTACTCGATGCGCCCCTGCAACAACTTGTGGGTGCCGATGAGAATATCCACCTGCCCGGATTTCACCCGCTCAACGATAGCGGCCTGCGCGGGGCCGCTGCGCATGCGGGACAACACCTCCACCGTGATCGGCAGGTCCGCAAAGCGGTCGCTGAAGGTGGCGGCATGCTGTTGTGCCAACAGCGTGGTGGGTACCAATACCGCAACCTGGCGCTGGTTGTGCACTGCCACAAAAGCGGCGCGCAGGGCCACTTCGGTTTTGCCGAACCCCACATCGCCGCACACCAGGCGGTCCATGACCCCTGGAGAACAAAGATCGGCCAGCACGGCGCGGATCACCTCGCGCTGATCCGGCGTCTCCTCGAAGGGAAAACCGTCGCAAAACTCGCGGTACTCCCCGCCTGGCACGGTGCAGGCGCGGCCGGGACGGGTCGCTCTGCGGGCGTACAACTCCAGCAATTCCGCCGCCATGTCGGTCACTTTCTCGCCGGCCTTGCGGCGGGCCTTGCGCCAGCGGTCGCTGCCCAGTTTGTGCAATGGGGCCTGCTCGGGATCGCTGCCGCCGTAGCGGCTGATCAGGTGCATCGAGTCGACGGGCACATAGAGGCGTGCCGAATCCGCATATTCGAGGGCCAGGAATTCGGTGAGCTGCCCCCCCGCTTCCAGCGTCTGCAGCCCCAGGTAACGCCCCACCCCATGTTCGCTGTGGACCACTGCTACACCGGGGCGCAGCTCGTTGATATCCCGTATATCGGCGCCGGGCTGGCCGGCTTGCTGCCGGCGGCGCCGGCGCTGGGCAACCCGGTCGCCAAAGAGCTGCGCCTCGGTAATCAGGGTCGGTTGGCCGGCACCCAGGTACAGGCCCCGGTCCAGTGGCGCGGTTACCATGGCCAAAGGATAATTCCCGTTCAGAAACTCCTGCCAACTCTCCAGCAACGGCGGATGCAGTCCCTGCTCGGCCAGGGATTCCAACAGCACTTCCCGGCGACCGGCGGATTCGGCACAGAGTAGCACCGGAGCCCCATGCCGCGGCAGGAATCGAGCCAGCATGGATGCCGCCGACTCCCCTTTGGAAGTGGGCGTCAGTTGCGGTGGCGGTTCTGTTGCCGCATCGACGTGGGCCGCTACCGCCGCATCCGGATGAATTTCCAACAGGCCCCGCCGGCGCAGTTCCCGGTACAACTCCTCGACCGGAATAAAACCCCGGGCCGGGGGCAACAGCGGACGCCTGGGGTCGATTCCGTACTCCTGGTAGCGGTGTTGTATCTCCCCCCAGAACTGCTCCGCGGCCCGGTAGTGGTCTCCGACCGCCAGCAACTGGCAGGGTTCGGGCAGGTAGTCGAGGAGCGATGCACACTCATCGAAGAACAGGGGCAGGTAGTATTCGCAGCCACCGGGGACCCTGCCCGCGGACACTTCGGTGTACAGGGGGCAGAGATCCGGGTCCGCCTGGAACTGGTTCAGCCAGTTCTCCTGAAAGCGCTCGACAGCCTGCTCGTGAAGGGCAAATTCGCGGGCGGGCAGCAGGCGGATGCGCTCTACCTGCTCGATGGTACGTTGTGATTCGGCATCGAAGCTGCGCAGGGTGACCACTTCCTCGTCCAGCAGGTCGATGCGGTACGGAGTCTCGCTGCCCATGGGAAACAGGTCCACCAGGGAGCCGCGCAAAGCGTATTCGCCACGCTCGAATACCGTTTCGACCCGCCGGTAGCCATGGTGCTGCAATTGGTGCAGGAACGCTTCCACCGGCAACTGCTGGCCCTGATCCAGCAGCAGACTGTTGCCACCCACATAACTGACCGGCGCCAGTCGATGCATCAGGGTCGAGACCGGAACCACCAGGATGCCGCGCTGCATCTGCGGCAACCGGTACAGGGTGTACAGACGTTCGGAGAGAATGTCCTGATGGGGCGAGAAATTGTCGTAGGGCAGGGTTTCCCAGTCCGGGAAAGCCAGCACTTCCAGCGCCGGTTCACGGCAATAGAAATTCAGTTCGCGCAGCAACTGATTGGCCACGTGACTGTCGCTGGCGATGGCCACCAGCAGACCCCGCTGCACAGCCAGCTGGGACAGCAGACAGGCCGCCGAACTGCCGAACATGGGACCGATCGAGGTTCTGCGGTGACTGCTGCTACCGGCTGACAGCTCGGTGAGAACCTGTTGAAACATCGGTCGGATCGGAACCTGTACTGAGGATGGCAGGCTATTGTAGCCGCTACTCGGGGTCTGGCATATTGCGACCCGCGGCAATTTTACCCTGGCTACCCGGGACTGCCGGATTCCCCAACGGCGGGAATGTTCTCTCTTGCGTCGCCAGCACCATCCAAAGATAATACGCGCACCCGACTTACCCCACAAAGGAACAGCCAGTGACCGAACGACGCCGCCGCCGTCCCGCAGACTATTTCCAGGACTGGAAGCAGCGGGAAGCCTTGGCCGAAGCCATGATACCGCTGGTGGGGAAATTATCCCGGGAGAACAGTGCCAAGACCTACATTTACGGCAAATCCCTGGTCAACCAGTCGGTGCTGGACATCATGCAGGACCACCGCTATGTGCGGCAGGTAGAGCAGAACGAGCTATCGGAGTTCGAGACCTACCCGGTCATCAAGGCCCTGGCCGGGCTCGATCTGGGCACCGCCCACATCGATGTGGGGCGCATCGCCGTTGCCTATGAGACCGAAGGGCGGGCGCAGGGCCTCAGTGTCGAGGAGTACGTGGAATCCCAGGTCGCCGACCTCATCGGCAGCAATGCCAAACCCATCGATGCGCCCCGCGACGTGGTGCTGTACGGTTTCGGCCGCATCGGTCGGCTGCTGGCCCGGCTGCTGGTGGAAAAGGCGGACGGTGGCGATACGCTGCGGCTGCGAGCCATCGTGGTACGCAAGAGCCAGGCCGCCAACGACCTGATCAAGCGGGCCGCCCTGTTGCGTCGCGACTCGGTGCACGGTTCCTTCAATGGCACTATCCGGGTGGATGAAGAGCGCGGCTCGTTCGTGGCCAATGGCAATGAAATCAAGGTGATCTACGCCGACGCCCCGGAACAGGTCGATTACACCGCCCTGGGGATCCGGGATGCCCTGGTGATCGACAATACCGGCATGTGGCGCGACCGGCAGGGTCTGTCCAGACACCTGCAATCCCCCGGTGTCGCCAAGGTGCTGCTGACCGCACCGGGCAAGGGCGATTTGAAGAATATCGTACACGGTATCAATAACGGCGAAATCGAACCGGAAGACCAACTCATTTCTGCCGCTTCCTGTACCACCAATGCCATCGCCCCGCCGCTCAAGGCGCTGGACGATGAATTCGGCATCGTCACCGGCCATGTGGAAACGGTGCATTCCTACACCAACGACCAGAATCTGATAGACAATTTCCACAAGGCCAATCGCCGGGGACGCAGTGCACCGCTGAACATGGTGTTGACCGAAACCGGTGCCGCCCGGGCAGCGGGCAAGGTACTGCCCCAATTGCAGGGCAAGCTCACCGGTAACGCCATCCGGGTGCCGACCCCGAATGTCTCCATGGCGATTCTGAACCTGCATCTGTCCCGGCAGGTCACGGCGGAGGAACTGAACGAATACATGCGCCGTGTGGCCCTGCATTCGCCGCTGCGCAAACAGATCGACTTTTCCAACTCGCCGGAAGTGGTTTCCACCGACTTTGTCGGTTCCCGGCACGCTTGCGTGTTCGACTCCGAGGCGACCATCGTCAACGGCCAACAGGCGGTGATCTACCTCTGGTACGACAACGAGTTCGGGTACAGCTGCCAGGTATTTCGCATCCTCCAGCAGATGGCCGGAATCGAATACCCTACCTATCCCGCAATGGATTGAGGCAGTTGCCGCATGGAGATCAGGCGGTAACACCCTGCCTGAAAACCGACTATACTATGTCATTCGCCAGTTTTAGTGTCTGTTTAGGGAAAGAGCGACATCACCGATCCGGGATCCCATGAATCCAGACCTTACCGTGTACCTGCTGCTGGCCCTGGCAGCCGCCCTGATGCTGCGCAAACTGTACTACCGGCTCCAGCTCTCACTGGCCAAGCACCCCTCGCTGCGGGGACACGCCAAATGGTCGCGCCGGCTTGCCAATTGGGTAGCGTACTACGAGTTCGACCGCGACCGGTTCTTCAGTAGCGACGGCGCACCGCCGCAAGTCGCACAACAGCGCCGGGCGGCGCTGCTGCGACTGCGCTCTCACAGCGCCGAGGGCTGTGCACAGAGCATTTCCTTCGGTCAATCCGTACAGGACAGTATCTCCGACGTCGATTTCACAGCCAACTACCGGGTGCCCTTCCCCTACCGCAGCCAGTTGGGCGAAGAATTGAAATTCAGTTCAGTGGTGGATGCCAGCGAGGGGGTGCGGCTGCGGGATCTGGATGGGAACTGGCGCTATGACCTGTCCGGGTCGTTCGGAGTCAACGTTTTCGGTTACGACTTCTACAAACAGTGTATCGAGGAGGCGGTGGCTGCCGTGGGCCAGTTGGGCCCGGTACTGGGCCCCTATCACCCACTGATCCGGGACAATGTCGAACGCCTGAAGAAGATCTCCGGGCTCGATGAAGTGTCGTTCCACATGTCGGGAACCGAGGCGGTGATGCAGGCCGTGCGCCTGGCCCGCTACCACACCGGAAAATCTCATCTGGTGCGTCTGTGCGGCGCCTACCACGGCTGGTGGGACGGAGTGCAACCCGGTATCGGCAACCGGCGGCAGGTGAATGACATCTACACCCTGCGCGACCTGAGTCCGCGGACTCTCAAGCTGCTGGAGCACCGCCGGGACCTGGCCTGCGTGCTGATCAACCCCCTGCAGGCCCTGCACCCCAATGCCGATGCACCCGCCGACAGCACCCTGGTCAACAGCAGGCGCGGCGCAGGTTGTGATCGCCGGGCCTATACCTCCTGGTTGCAACAGCTTCGCGAGGTCTGCACGCGCCGCGGGATCGTGCTCATCTTCGACGAAGTCTTTAGCGGCTTTCGGCTGGCCTACGGCGGTGCCCAGGAGTATTTCGGAGTACAGGCAGACCTGGTTACCTACGGCAAAACCCTGGGAGGCGGCCTGCCGGTGGGCGTGCTCTGCGGTCGCCATCGCCTCATGAAGCGGTTCCGCGAGGACCGCCCGGTCAATATTTCCTTTGCCCGCGGCACCTTCAATTCCCACCCCTACGTGATGGCCGCGATGAACGCTTTTCTGCGCCGCATCGAGGAGCCCCAATACCAGCAGATGTATCGGCAGGCCGAGGAGCTCTGGGATGGCCGGGCGGCGCGGCTGAACCGGGAGCTGGAGGGCGCCGGCCTGCCGGTTCGCATCGCCAATCTGCAATCGATCTGGACCGTGCTCTATGTCCAGCCCGGTCGCTACCACTGGATGTTGCAGTTTTACCTGCGCCAACAGGGCCTGGAATTGAGCTGGGTGGGCTCTGGCCGGCTCATCATGAGTTTCAATTTCAGCGACGCCGACTTCGAGCAGGTGGCGACCCGCTTCGTTGCGGCCTGCCGGCAGATGCAGGAGGACGGCTGGTGGTGGCGGGAAGAGCACCTGTCCGAGCGGCAGATACGTCGGCAACTGCTGCGGGAACTGCTGGTGGCGCGATTGCCGCGAACCCGCGGCCCGTTCCGGGGCCAATCGCCCGTACCCGGCGGGCAAACCGGGGACGTATCGGAGAAGGCACAATGAACCAGGCATTGCGGGTAACCAGTTCACCGCCGGAGAATTTCCGCAGTTCACTGCGCGCAGAGTTTGACGACTACCTGTCGCGGGAGGCGCAGCGCTTCGACCGGGACAACCGGCTGCGCGTCGACCTGCACTGCCACGACCACCACAGCGATATGCCGGAGATGCTGTGGGGGCGGATACTCGGCTTGCCGGAAACCTGGTTGACCACTCGCGAACTGCTCAAGTGCCTGCGCTCCAACGGCAGCGATGTGGTGACTGTCACCAACCACAATAACGCCCGTTCCTGTTGGGAACTGCTGGACGCCGGCCAGGACGTGCTGGTGGGCGCGGAATTTACCTGCGTGTTCCCGGGTTACGACCTGTACTGCCATGTCCTCACTTACGGCTTTACCCCGGAACAGGAAGTACTGCTCAACAAACGGCGGCGCAACATCTACGAATTTCTGCGCTACACCACGGAACACGATATCCCGGTGATTCTGCCCCACCCCCTGTACTTTTATACCAGCAATAACAAAATTGACCCGGGCATGTTCGAAAAACTGGCGGTGCTGTTCCAGCGCTTCGAAGTTCTCAACGGCCAGCGCGACCTCTGGCAATCGATCTTGACGCTGAACTGGTTGCAGTCGTTGAATGCGGAAAAGATCGAGGACTATGCCCGCCGCCACCAGCTCGACCCGGCTGACTTTGGGGTGGACCCGGAGCGGCCCAAGATTCTCGCCGGCGGCTCCGACGACCACATGGGTATTTTTGCCGGTCAGTGTGGCTCGTACCTGTCGGTACCGGGGCTGCAGCAGCGGCTGCGCTCGGAAAAGGCCTCCGCCCTGGCACTGGAGGCGATTCGGGCCGGCCACATGGCACCCTTTGGCCTCGTCGGAGAGAGCCAGAAGTTGCACATCGCGCTGATGGATTACTTTGCCCAGATCGCCAGAAATATCGAAGACCCGGGGCTCTTGCGAATCCTGCTGCACCGCGGCGAGACCTCCGACAAGATTGCCTGTATCGCCATCAGCAACATGTTGCTGGAACTGCAAAAGAACAAACGATCGCGACAGTTCCTGAAATTCACCCACAATGCCTTGTTGGGCAAAAAGCCCAACAAGGTGGCGAAGTGGAAGACCTCGAAAAAATATCGCTTCTGCATCGACAATCTGGAAAAAATTGCCAACGGCAAGAACCAGTCACCGGAAATCTACGTGCACACTGTCAACGAGTCAGTGAACGATTTGTTCACACAACTGAACCGGCTGATCATTCGACGCATCCAGGATTCCCGGTTGCTCACCAGCGACCGGCACCAGATCCGGTTTTCCGCGCAGGAACTGACCAGGCACCTGCAAATTCCCAGTCAGCTCACTGCCCTGTTCTTCAGCCAGAACAAAAGGAACAAAAAGAACAAAGGGCAAAAGCCCGACCGGGTACGGGACCTCGTGGATTCCATCTCCTTTCCGCTGATGCTGACCATGATGATCACCGGAAGTCTTCTCTCCAGTACCCGGGCGCTGTACCAGAACCGCCGGTTCCTCAACGAGTTCGCCACCAGTATCGGAAAAAATCGTCATCCGTTCCGGGCGCTGTACCTGACGGACACCCTGTTCGACAAAAACGGGGTATCCAATTCCCTGACCGGCAAACTGCGCCAAATTCAACAAAATGACATCGCCATCGATTTTCTGGCCTGCCACGGCGACGCGCAGCCGGAACCCCACCTGCATGTGGTGCATCCTCTCACCGTATTCAATCTGCCCGAGGCCAGCCAGCAGGAAATCCGAATTCCGGACTTGCTGGAGATTGCCCGCATCTTTTATGACGGAGGCTACGACCGGGTGGTTTGTTCCACCGAGGGACCGATGGTGATGGTTGCCCTGTTCCTGAAATACATGTTCAACGTGCCCAGCTACTTCTTCATGCACACCGATTGGATTGAGTACATCAAGTGCACCACGGATGTCTCCCAGCAGGGTCGCAACCGGGTGCGCGGGATACTGCGTCTGTTGTACAACCAGTTCGACGGGGTATTCGTGCTCAACCGGGAACACCGGGAGTGGCTCACCGGTCAGGAAATGCAACTCGAGGGCAAGCGGGTGCACCTGACCGCCCATCACGCTCCCAGGATGCTGCCGAACGTGGTGCCGGTGGAGAAGAGCGATTTGTTCGACGACGCCAATGAGGAAACTCCGGTACTGTTCACAGCCTGCCGCCTGAGCGAGGAAAAGGGACTGCTCGACCTGGTGGAGGTGGTGGAACAGTGTTGTAAAACGCTGCCGGAATTGAAGCTGGTGGTGGCCGGCAGTGGGCCGCTGGAACAGCAACTGCGGGAAAAATTGCCCGATGCCTTGTTCCTCGGCTGGGTGGATCAGCGGCGGCTGGCGCAGTTGTATGCCGGGCTGGACCTGTTCGTGTTTCCCTCGCGCTTCGACACCTTCGGCAACGTCCTGCTGGAAGCCTTCAATTACGGAATGCCCGCAATCGCGTACAGCTGCAAGGGTCCGCGCGACATCATCGAGCACGGTAGCAGCGGCTACCTGGTGGAAGACAGCGACGATATGGCGAGGCAGATCATTGCTCACTACCTGTCCCCCGACGAGCGACAATTCATGCGGGTCCGAGCCCAACAGCGCGCCGGCCAATTCCACCCGCACAAGATCATGACCCGGTTCGTTACGGATTTGGGTTTGCCACTGCCCCTGTCCATGCTGGAGCAGCATACAGCAGCCTGATGGAGAAACCGCTGCGTGCTCTGAGCCAGTGGGAGCGGCTCAATTTTCTCCTGACCAACCGCATTCCAAGGCGTCTGGCGACCCGTTTCATGGGTTGGTATTCCGCGCTTGAAAGCCCGTTGCTGACCCGAATCTCGCTGCGCATCTGGCGTTGGTTCGTCGATGATCTGGATTTGTCCGAGGCGCGGGAAACCCGATTCAACAGTCTGCGGGCCTGCTTTATCCGCCAGCTCCGCGAAGGTGCGCGGCCCATCGATCCACGCGAACACATCGTCGTCAGCCCCTGTGATGCCATTGTCGGCGCCTGCGGACGCATCCACGGCAATACCCTGTTTCAGGCCAAGGGCTTTCCCTACCTGCTGGAGGAGCTGATTCCGGCGGCGCGCACCCGGGAAAAATACCGGGATGGGGTTTTCGTCACACTGCGCCTGAAATCCAGCATGTACCACCGCTTCCACGCCCCCACCGACTGCGGAATTTCAGAGGTCAGTTACCTGGCGGGCGACACCTGGAATGTGAACCCCATCGCCCTCAAGCGCATTGAAAAGCTGTATTGCAGGAATGAACGGGCAATCATCGACCTGGACACCGGTGACCCGGAATGCGGCATATGCCTGGTGGCGGTGGCGGCCATCCTGGTGGCGAGCATCGAGCTGCACTGCCTGGACGGTGCCCTGTCCATGAACTATCGCGGACCCCGGGACATCACCTGCACCGCCCGCTACCGCAGGGGCGAAGAACTGGGCTACTTTCAGCACGGCTCCACCATCATCGTGCTGGCCAGCGCGGCGTACCGCCTCTGTGAATCCATCCAGAGCAACGAACGGGTACAGATGGGACAGGCGCTGCTGTCCGCAGCGGCGGGCAGACCGCGGCTCGACGCCACTGACACCCGAGGGTAAATTGCGCTATCATTATCCGCTTGCCCCGAAAGAATGGAGAACGAGATGACCTTCCGGGAAGAGTTGCACCAGCAACGCTGGGACGACCATCGTTACTATCACCACAGCCGGATCAATCAAACCCTGCACCTGTGCAGCGCAAGCTGTTTCATTGCCAGCTATTACCTGATCTTTGTCGACCCGGTTGCAGCGGTCATGGTGGGTTGGTTGCTGGCCATGATATTGCGCCAGATCGGCCATTTTTTCTTTGAGCCCAAAAGCTATGACGAGATCAACCAGGCCACCCACCAGTACAAGGAAAGTGTCAAAGTGGGCTACAACCTGCGCAGGAAGGTGGTACTGCTTTCCATCTGGTTCGCCCTGCCCATCATTCTGCTGCTGGACCCAAGCTTCCTCGGCCTGTTCAGCGAACAGCGAGTGGAGCGGGGCCTGATCTACAACACCGCCGTGCTGTGGCTGTTTACCGGCATCGGTGCGGTGCTGTTCCGCACGGTGCAGCTGTTTTTCCTGATGGGGGTGCAATCCGGCCTGGTCTGGGCCACCAAAATCCTCACTGATCCCTTCCACGACATCAAGATCTACCATCGTGCGCCCTATCATTTACTCAAGGGCGACCTCTACGACGACATGAGTGATTGGTATCGAGATGTTCCCGCCGAAGCCCACAGCCTGGCACAGTAGATAGCGGGCCACCGGGGCTGTTGGCCGTTCCTTAGGTCAGGCGCAGGCTACGGGTCCGGAACCGCTGCTTCTGCCCACATGAAAATTACCATCTTTGGGACCGGCTACGTCGGTCTTGTGACCGGGACCTGCCTCGCCGAAGTGGGCAATGAGGTGCTGTGTGTCGACGTGGACGAAGAACGGATCGCCGGATTGAGGCAGGGCGAAATACCCATTTTCGAACCGGGGCTCGAGGCGCTGCTGCAACGTAACCTCGGGCTCAGGCAGCTCGGCTTTACCACCGATACCGAGGCCGGGGTAGCCCACGGCCTGTTCCTGTTCGTAGCGGTGGGCACCCCCCAGGATGCCGATGGCGCGGCCGACCTGCGCCAGGTGTGGCAAGTGGCCACCACCATCGGCAGTCACCTGGAAAATTATCGAATCATCGTCAATAAATCTACCGTACCGGTGGGTACCGCCGACCGGGTCGGCGAGATCATTCGACAATCCCTGGCGCAACGGCAGGTTGCCTGCGAGTTTGATGTGGTCTCCAACCCGGAGTTTCTGAAGGAGGGAGCCGCCGTCGATGACTTCATGAAACCAGACCGCATTGTGGTGGGCACCGACAACCCCAGAACGGCCGAACTGCTGCGAGAACTCTACGCGCCGTTCAACCGCAACCGGGACCGCCTGATGGTCATGGATCCGCGCTCGGCGGAACTGACCAAATACGCAGCCAACTCGCTGCTCGCCACCAAGATCAGTTTCATGAACGAGATGGCCAACCTCGCCGAAAGGGTGGGAGCCGATATCGAAAAGGTGCGCCAGGGCATTGGTTCGGACAGCCGCATCGGATACTCCTTTATCTATCCCGGCGCCGGCTACGGTGGTTCCTGTTTTCCCAAGGATTTGTCGGCCCTGGTCCAAACCGCCGACTCCCACAACTACCCGATGCGCATCCTCAGCGCGGTCGAAGAGGTCAATCGCCGGCAAAAGCAACTGCTGTTCCGCAAGATCGAACACCATTTTGACGGCGACCTGGCGGGCCGCACCTTTGCCGTGTGGGGTTTGTCCTTCAAACCCAATACCGACGACATGCGCGATGCTCCCAGCCGCAACCTGCTGGAGGCCCTGTGGGGCGCAGGCTGCCGGGTGCAGGCCCACGATCCGGTTGCCATGGCCCAGGCCCGGCAACTCTACGGCGAACGCGACGACCTGCTGCTGGCGGACAGTCCAGAGGCAGCGCTGGCCGGTGCCGACGCCCTGGTGATCGTGACCGAATGGCGCATTTTTCAGGCCCCCGACTTTGACCACATCAAGGCGCAACTGAAGCAACCGCTGATTTTCGATGGCCGCAACCTGTTCGAGCCCAAGGTGCTCAGGGCCAGGGGGTTCCGCTACTACGCCATCGGCCGTGGAGAGACGGCGTACGACTGAAACCGGGGGAGTTACCGCAGCCCCAGGTGGGTCTACTGCATCGGCCCGATACCGATTGCACTGCGCACCCGGTCCAGCAGACGGGCAGCCTGCCCACGGGCGCGCTGCGCACCCCGCTGCAGTTCGCTCTCCACGAATCCGGGGTCAGCCAGCAGTTGTCGATAGCGTTCCCGGGCCGGGCTCAGTTCGGCGTCGATCAGTTCAAACAGTTGCCGTTTGGCCTCGCCCCAGGCGATGCCCTCGGCAAACTGCCGGCGCATTTCCTCACTCTGTCGGGGACTGGCAAAAGCCTGCCAGATCTGAAAGACGATGGAATCGTCCGGGTTCTTCGGTTGGCCGGGCTCCAGCAGATTGGTTTTGATTTTGTTGATCGACTTGCGCAACCGCTGGGGGGTCTCGAACAGGGGAATGGTGTTGTTGTAACTCTTGCTCATCTTGCGGCCATCCAGTCCCTGCAGGACTGCCACGTGTTCATCGACCTCTGCCCGGGGCAGGGTAAATACCTCCCCATAGTGATGGTTGAAGCGCTGGGCAATATCGCGGGCCATTTCCACATGCTGAAACTGGTCGCGTCCCACCGGCACCTCATGGGCATTGAACACGAGGATATCCGCCGCCATGAGGATGGGGTAACTGAACAATCCCATGTTGATACCAAAATCAGGGTCTGCTCCCGCTCGCTCATTATCCTGTACCGCGGCCTTGTAGGCATGGGCCCGATTCATCAGGCCCTTGGCCGCGCTACAGGTCAAAATCCAGGTCAATTCGGTAATTTCGGGAATGTCGCTCTGTCGATAGAAAGTGGAATTGTTGGTGTCCAGGCCCAGCGCCAGCCAGGTGCTGGCAATTTCCCTGGACGACTGCCGCAGCTGTGCCGGGTCGCCCGATTTGATCAGGGCATGGTAATCCGCCAGAAAAAAATAGGAGTCGATCTCCTCGTCTCCGCTGGCCCGCACCGAGGGTCGGATCGCGCCCACATAATTGCCAAGGTGAGGGGTACCGGTGGTGGTGATACCCGTCAATACGCGGTGTCTGGCCATGAATCCTCACATTTCCAATCAAGCAGGAACGACGACGGCGCCTATGGTAACAGACCACCGGCGACCGGTTATCGCTACCACGCAATACCGAACAGCAGCAGGGCCAGCAGTACCCGATACACTGCAAAGGGCAGGAAACCCACGCGCTCGATCAGGGCGAGAAAAGCACCGATGCAGGCGTAGGCGGCCAGCGCCGAGGTCAGGGTAGCCAGCAGCAGCTGACCCCATTCCACAACGACTGCGCCGCGGCCCAGTTCCAGGGCCTGCTGCAGCCCGGCAGCGGCAATCACGGGAATCGCCAACAGGAAGGAAAATCGCGCCGCTTCCCGGCGTCCCAACCCGCACAACAGGGCCATGGTCATGGTTACCCCGGAACGGGAAGTGCCCGGCACGATCGCCAACGCCTGCGCCAGGCCGATCCACAGCACGCTGCGCCAGGTCAGGCCGGCGCTATCGATGCCTCGGCGACGACCGCGAAGGTCGGCAAAGCCCAGCAGCAAACCGAACACCAGCGTGGTGGTGGCGATGACCCAAATGCTGCGCAGTTGTCCCGCCACCAGGTCTGCGGCCAGCAGTCCGGCCAGGCCCGCCGGCAGGGTCGCCACCGCCAGGTACAGAACCATGCGTGACCCCGGATTCAAGCGGCGCTGGCCGATGCTTTGGCGACAATCCACCAGCAACTGCGCCAGGTCTCTCCGCAACCAGGCCACAACCGCCAGCAACGACCCCATATGCACCGCCACATCGAAAGCCAGACCCTGATCCGGCCAACCCAGCAGTTGGCTGGGCAGGATCAAATGCGCCGCACTGGAAACCGGCAGGAACTCGGTGAGCCCCTGAACCAGCGCCAGCAATACCGCCTGCAGCCAATCCGTCACCGCGGCTCCCGCGGGGCCAGCTTGCTCCAGCCGCTGGCGTCGTGCAGGTACACTGGAATCGCCTGCTGCGCCGAGAGCCTCTGCCCGTCCTGCCAGGAACGTCCGGCCAGCGTCAGCAAATCGAGGATGTCCGGCCAGGCCGGGCTCGGGCTGCGCAGGATTTTGTCTTCGACCCCGGCCACAAAAGCCGTTCGATACTGCAGGCCACTGCCCACCGCCACCACCGGGGTGGCCGGCACCGGTATATCCGCCGGTGGGCAGACCGCATCGGCAGCCAGCGGCCGGACCCCGTCCTCCTCAATGGCGTAGCTGCCCCAGTAGACTTCGTCGAGCCGGGCATCGAGCAGCACCAGGGCCACCTCCCCCGGCACCACTTCGGCCCGCCGCCTGGCGCCTTCGGCGAGGCAGGCCAGGGTGGAAATACCTGTTACCGGCAGCCCGTTGCTAAAGGCCAGACCCTGCACCGCACTGGCCGCAATGCGCAAACCGGTGAAGGAACCAGGGCCGTGGTTGTAGGCCAGGAGTTCCACGTCATGCTCCCGCAGGCCATTCGGCAACAGTTCCGACAGCATGCCGAACAGGCGCTGACTGTGTTGACGGGGTATGTTTTCGCTGATGCAGTTCACACTGGCGCCGCGTTGGATTCCGACCGAGCAGACGTCGGTGGCGGTATCGATGGCGAGGATATTGGGCATTTCAATGGCGTGTTCTGCAGTTTGGGGGGGCACTGAGCAGGGCTTTTGAGATAAGGTAACCCGAAATGGTTTATCTTGCATCACGTGATGCGGCTTGGGAACAGTTCGCCATGAAACAGGCAATTACCGGCATCGTCCTCGCTGGAGGGCGGGGGCGACGCGCCGGGGGGGCCGACAAGGGTCTGCTACCGTGGGGAGAGCGCACCCGGATCGAGGTGCTGCTGGACGATTTCGCCCCCCAGGTGGACCGGCTTCTCATCAGTTGCAACCGCAACCTGGAACGCTATGCAGAGCTGGCCCCGGTGGTAGCCGACGAGTTGCCCGACTACCAGGGCCCGCTGGCCGGAATTGCCGCCGGGTTGGAACGCAGCGATACCGATTGCTCGGTAGTGTTGCCCTGTGACTGCCCTCACCCACCCCGGCAATTGGCGTCGCGGCTGCTGGAGGTGCTATGGGAGCAAAAGCTGGAACTGGTGTACTCCCACGACGGCCTGCGCCCCCAGTACCTGTTCTGCGCCCTGCGCCGACGTTGTTTGACGCCCCTGCGGGCCTATCTCGACAGCGGTGGCCGCTCGGTGCAGGGCTGGTATCGGGAAATGAACTGCCGGCCGGTGGATTTTTCCGATTGCCCGGAAAAATTTGCCAACTACAACTGAAACCATCAACTACCGCCACCGTTCAGGATAGCGAGGACAGGGATTGCAACACCCGCTGGCGGATTTCTTCCACCGAGCCCAGCCCGGAAACCCGATGGTAGCGGGGGCCGTCTTCGAGTTGGGCGTAGAACTCTATCAGCGGGGCAGTCTGCTCGTGGTATACGCCCAGGCGAACCCGCACTGTTGCCTCCTGATCATCATCCCGCTGTATCAGCGCTTCTCCGGTCAGGTCGTCGACCCCGGCCCGCTGCGGCGGATTGTGTTCGAGGTGATAGACCCGGCCGGAATTCTGGTGAATGCGGCGGCCACTCAGCCGCGCCACGATGTCCTGGTCCGGCACCGCCAATTCCAGCACCAGGTCTATCCCGACCCCGGCATCCACCATGGCCTGGGCCTGGGGTATGGTGCGCGGGAAACCGTCGAACAGAAACCCCCCGGCACAATCCGGTTGCCCAATGCGCTCTGTGACCAGCCCCACAATCACGTCATCGGAGACCAGGCCACCCGATTCCATCACCACCCGTGCACGCTCCCCCAACTCGGAGCCAGCCTCGATCGCGGCGCGCAACATGTCACCGGTGGAAATTTGGGGAATGTGCAGGGATTCGCAGATAAAGCGAGCCTGAGTGCCCTTGCCGGCGCCGGGGGCACCCAACAGAATCAATCGCATGGCCGGTTCGTCCTCCCTGTGCCGTGGAAGCGCACCTTACACAGCCCGGAGGAGGGCAGCAAGCCGCCGGGCCCAGGCGGCGGCCCACGCTTCACAGTCGCCAGATACCGTTTCTGGCCAGCCGCAACGGGCACGCCGACCCGTCCCCGGTGTCGACGCGGGCACAAACACTATTCCCGGGCGAACAATTCGCGACTCTTGAGGGGTTTGTCTCCCAGGTGCGAGGCCAGTGCCACCCGCATCAACCGCTTGGCGCAATGGCGACTCGACGCATCGAATTCGCCGCGGCTGAGCTTGTGCAAATCTGCTCCGTTGAAGCTGCCGGCCTGCCCCACCTCAGCGGTTTCCCGAACCAAACCGTACTCCTGGTGAAACCGGTACTCGCAGCCCGGTTCCACTGGCTCTCCACTCCGCCCATCGACGATCAGCTCAAAGCCGTAGCCGAGTTCTTCCAACAGCCGGAACTCGAACTGCCGCAGTACCTGCTCGCAATCCTCTGCCACGCCCAGCGCAGTCAGCGCCCGTTCGTAGTGTTCAAACAGACGGGGGTGGGGGTCCTCCCGATGCAGCAGACGACTGGTCAACTCGTTCACGTACAAACCGCAATACAGGCGCTGCCCGCGCAGTGCCAGCGCCGCCGCGCGCGGCTCACAGCCGGTGCAGGTGCGCAGGCTGGAGCGGCCGCTCCAGGAGCACAGCAGGGGCACGAAGGGTTGCAACAGGGCTGCCCGACTGCCGCCACGGGAACGCCGACCGGTCCTGGCGCCCTTGGCCAACAGGGAGACCCGGCCGTGATCGCTGCTGAACAGGTCCACCAGCGCGGAACTGTCACGCCAGGGCCGGGTATGCAGAACGTAGGCAGATTGCAACAGGACGCGCATGGCAGCCGGTGATGACGCCGGGCCCCGCCTACCGGTAACCCAGGCTCTTCAGGGCGCGCCGGTCGTCGGACCAGCCGGAGCGAACCTTGACCCACAGGCGCAGCATGACCCTGCGTTCAAACAGGGCTTCCATGTCGCGCCGCGCTTCGGAACCGATTCTCCGCATGCGCTCGCCACCATCGCCGATCAATATCCGTTTCTGGCTGTCGCGCTCCACCAGCACCAGTGCGGCGATGTGAAGTAGCTTGCCCCGCTGCCGGAACTGCTCGATTTCCACCGTGGCCGCGTAGGGCAACTCATCCCCCAATTGACGGGTGATTTTTTCCCGCACTATTTCGGCGGCGAGAAAACGCTGGCTGCGGTCGGTAACCTGGGCCGCGGGGAAGAGGTGCTGGCCCGGGGGCAATTCGGCGCTGATCACCCGTTCCAGTTGTTCCACGTTGTGCCGGCGCAGGGCGGAGATCGGGAGAATTTCACGAAATGCGAAGCGTTTCGCCAAGGACTGGATGTGGGGCAACAATTGTTCCTTGTCCGCCAACAGGTCCACTTTATTGATCGCCAGAAAGACGGGCGCGGCGGCCATTCTGAGGCGGTCCAGCACCAGTTCGTCTTCCTCGGTCCAGCGGGTACGGTCCACGACCATGACCAACAGGTCCACTTCGCGAATCGCCTGGCTGGCAGTCTGGTTCATGTAGCGATTGATGGCCCTGGTTTCACGTTTGTGCAGGCCCGGTGTGTCTACGAAGACGATCTGGGTAGCGTCCGTGGTCTTGATGCCCAGCACCTGGTGGCGCGTGGTCTGGGGCTTGCGCGAAGTGATACTGATCTTCTGTCCGAGCATGTGGTTGAGCAGGGTCGATTTGCCCACATTGGGCCGGCCGACCAGGGCCACAAAGCCGCTGCGTGATTGGCTAGCCTGCATGTTTCACCGGCGTTCGCAGCAGAAGATTGGTGAAACAGGCGGGCTGAATTCACTCATGGAGGAATTGCAGGACCCGCAGGGCCGCTTCCTGTTCCGCCTTGCGACGGGTGTTGGCGCTACCGGTCAGGCTCAAGTCGAGTTCCGGCAGCCGACAGCTCACCAGAAACTCGCGGCGGTGATCGCTCCCGGTCGCCTGTTCCAGATGGTACTCCGGCAAGGCCCGGCCGCGGCCCTGAAGAAATTCCTGTAACAGGGTCTTGCTGTCCTTGGCCACGCCCTGCAGCGGAAGTTCCTGCAGGCGCCGTTGGAACCATTGCAGAATCACCTGGCGGCACCGTTCGATACCGGCGTCCAGCAACATGGCGCCCACCACCGCTTCCAGGGTATTGGCCAAAATCGAATCCCGCTGCCTGGCACCGCTTTTCCTTTCCCCCGGACCCAGCTTGATCAACTCACCCAGCTCCAGTTCAGCGGCCACCCGGGCCAGCGTCTCACCCCTCACCAGGGCGGCTCGCGAGCGGCTCATTTCGCCTTCGGGAGCGTTCTCGA
This sequence comes from uncultured Alteromonadaceae bacterium, assembly GCA_964620555.1. Taxonomy (GTDB): domain Bacteria; phylum Pseudomonadota; class Gammaproteobacteria; order Pseudomonadales; family Halieaceae; genus JAPOQD01. Next base: position 8,282 of record CAZUGZ010000015.1, on the reverse strand, counting down.
AGTTGCGGTACAGGTATTCGCCGATCACGTAATTCAGTGCGGAGTCGCCCAGGAATTCCAGGCGTTCATTGTTGTGGGCGCCACAGCTTCGGTGGCTCAGTGCCAGCTGCAACAGGGCCTGGTCGTTAAATTCATACCCCAACCGACGTTGTAGCTGCCCGATTTGATCCGACACGGCAACCACCCGTTACTCGATCCAGCGCATGTATCGAAAACTCGGCAGGGAGAAAAACTCATCCCAGTACATCCAGGCGGCAAATGCCCGGCCAACGATATCCCGCTCCCGCACCTGGCCCCAGTAGCGGCTGTCCTGACTGTCGTCCCGGTTGTCGCCCATGACGAAATAGTGGCCCGGGTCTACCGTTACGGTGAAGTCGCGGTTGGGCCGCAGCAGGTTGGTCTGGATTTCGTGCTCGATATCTCCCACCTGCTCCCTGCTGAGTTGCAGTCGGGGCCGGGAGGGCGGCAACTGCGCCAAAAGCTGCTGGGGGTACTCGTCGTCGTTGACGAAGAGTTTCTTGTCGGTGTAGCGCACGGTGTCCCCGGGCAGGCCGATCACCCGCTTTATGAAATAGGTATCATTTTTGTGCGGTGGAAAAAACACCATGACGTCCCCGCGCCGGGGAGTATTGATCTCCAGCACCCGGGTGCGAACCACCGGCAGACGAATGCCGTAGGTATATTTGTTGACCAGAATGTAGTCGCCCTTGTTGAGCGTCGGATACATGGAGAGAGAGGGAATCTGGAACGGCTCCACCAAAAAGGAACGCAACACCAGCACCAGCAGAAACACCGGAAAGAACGACCTGGAATACTCAACCAGCACGGGTTCGGACGCGACTTCGCGAACCCGCTGCTGATAGGCGAGCTGCTGGGGGTGCCGTGGCTGCTCCCGCAGGGGGAACTCACTCTCCAGCCTGGCCAGCGCCTGCCGCCGACGCGGCAGCAGCAACAGCCGGTCGGCCAGCCAGATCAGACCGCTGGCGGCCGTCAGCAGGACCAGGATCAGGGGAAAATCTATATCCAGGGGCATTGGCCGGCAATACTCCTCTAGTGATCAGTTTTCAACACGGCCAGGAAAGCCGACTGCGGGATTTCCACTTTGCCCACCTGCTTCATGCGCTTCTTTCCCGCTTTCTGTTTATCCAGCAGTTTGCGCTTGCGGGTCACATCGCCACCGTAACATTTGGCGGTCACGTTTTTGCGCAGGGCTTTCACCGTCTGACGGGCGACAATCCTGGTACCGACCGCGGCCTGTATCGCCACATCGAACATCTGCCGGGGAATCAATTCCTTCATCTTTTCGGTGAGGGCGCGACCCCGCCATTGTACCTGATCCCGATGCACGATAATGGCCAGGGCGTCTACCCGCTCACCATTGATCAGTACTTCCAGTTTGACCAGGTCGGCTTTCTGGAAACGCACAAAACCGTAGTCCAGAGAGGCGTAACCACGGCTGACCGATTTGAGCCGGTCATAGAAATCCATCACCACTTCCGCCATCGGCAGTTCGTAGTGGACGGCCACCTGTTGCCCCAGAAACTGCATGTCCTTCTGAACCCCGCGCCTGGCCACGCAGAGTTGCAGGATATTGCCCAGGAATTGCTGGGGAACCAGCATGTTGGCCTGCACAATGGGTTCCCGCATTTCTTCGATTGCGCCGCTTTCGGGTAGTGCTGCCGGGTTGTCTACCGCCAGTACCTCACCGTTCTTGCACAACACTTCATAGACCACTGTGGGTGCCGTGCTGATCAGGTCCAGGTCGTATTCCCGCTCCAACCGTTCCTGCACTATTTCCATGTGCAACATGCCCAGAAAGCCGCAGCGAAAGCCGAATCCCAGTGCAGTGGAAGTTTCCGGCTCGTAGAACAGGGACGCATCATTGAGGGTCAGCTTGCCCAGCGCCTCACGAAAATCCTCGTAATCGTCGGAGCTGATGGTGAAGATACCCGCGTAGACCTGCGGCTTGACCAACTGAAAGCCCGGCAGTGCGGCGACGTCCGGGTTGGCCGCATGAATCAGGGTGTCGCCCACCGGCGCACCGTGAATATCCTTGATGCCGGCCACCACAAAACCCACCTCCCCGGCTTGCAGCGCCTCGGTTACCATGCGTTTGGGACCAAACACACCGACGCTGTCGACGGCGTGAGACCGTCCCAGGCTCTTGGCCATGATCTTGTCGCCGCGGCGCAACTGGCCCTGCTTGACACACACCAGCGACACGATACCGAGGTAATTGTCGAACCAGCTATCGATGATCAAGGCCTGCAGGGGAGCCTGCAGATCACCTTGGGGTGGCGGCACCACGGCGATCAGATGCTCCAGCAGCTGCTCCACGCCCCTGCCCGATTTGGCGCTGACCAGGCAGGCCTGACTGGCATCGATGCCGATGATTTCCTCGATTTCCCGCTTGACCCGATCTGGTTCGGCCTGCGACAGATCCATTTTGTTGAGTACCGGCAACACCTCCAGTCCCTGCTCTATGGCGGTGTAGCAGTTGGCCACGGACTGGGCTTCCACTCCCTGCGCCGCGTCCACCACCAGCAAGGCCCCTTCACAGGCAGCCAGGGAACGGGATACCTCGTAGGAGAAATCCACGTGTCCCGGCGTATCGATGAAATTCAACTGGTAGGTAGTGCCATCCCTGGCCTGGTAGTTGAGGGCAACGCTCTGTGCCTTGATGGTAATTCCCCGCTCGCGCTCGATATCCATGCTATCCAGCACTTGCTCGGCCATCTCCCGATCACTCAACCCCCCACAGACCTGGATGAAACGATCCGCCAGGGTCGATTTGCCGTGGTCGATGTGAGCTATGATCGAGAAGTTTCGAATCCGCTCCTGTCTGCTCACCGAAAACCGTCCATCAGTCCAGCTTCAAACCGATAAACAGTGGTGCGCCGCGCCGAATCACCCGCAGGGGCACGGTTTGACCGTCTTCCAGCTTGGCCAGACTGCGCTCATAGGCCGCCAGTGAGTTCACTGCGGTGGAACCCACCCGGGTAATCACGTCCCCGCGCATGATGCCGCTGCGGGCGGCCGGGGTGTCGGCAAGAACCTCTACCACCACTACGCCGCCGCTGATACCCCAGCGCTCCTGGAGATCCTGATGAGCCTCCTCGACCACCAGCCCCAGACGCGCTCCAGCGGTGTTCCGATCGGATTTGGCCAGGACCGTGGCTGTTTCATCCGCACCCAGGCTGCCAACCTCCACCCTGAGTGTTTTGGGCTTGCCGTCGCGCACAACTTTTACCACCACCTCGTCGCCCGGGTTGGTGAGACCAACCACATGGGGAAGGTCCGAAGAGCGCAGTATCGACTGACCGTCAAATTCGACGATGATATCTCCGGTCTGCAGGCCGCCGAACTGGGCCGGCCCGTCGGGCTGCAATTGGGAAATCAGGGCACCCTTGGGCTTTTCCAGGCCAAACGATTCCGCCAGGTTCTTGTCCACGTCCTGGATGGTGACCCCGAGCCAACCTCGCGTGACCTGCCCCGAATCCTTCAACTGCTGGACCACATTCACCACCACGCTCACCGGCACTGCGAACGAGAGCCCGATGGAGCCGCCGGTGCGAGTGTAGATCTGTGAGTTCACCCCCACTACTTCCCCCTTGAGATTGAACAGGGGACCACCGGAATTGCCGGGGTTGATGGCCACGTCGGTCTGGATGAACGGCACGTAATTGTCATTGGCCTGGCCGGGCAGACTGCGGCCCTTGGCGCTGACGATACCCGCGGTCGCCGAGTAGTCCAGGCCGAAGGGTGAGCCGATCGCCAACACCCATTCACCGACTTCCAGTTCGCCGGGTGTGCCCAGGGTCAGTACCGGCAGGCCGTCGGCATCCACCTGCAACAGGGCCAGGTCGGAGCGGGGGTCCAGCCCGATCACTTCGGCCTCGAATTCGCGACGGTCGATCAGCCGCACGGTGATGGTTTTCGCCTTCTGCACCACGTGGTTGTTGGTGACGATGTAGCCATCGGCGGAAATGATGAATCCGGAGCCCATGGACTGGCGCTGCTGTTGCGGCTGCGGCTCTCCCCTGAACTCGAAATAGCGGCGCAGATACTCTGGAATCTGCTGGTTCAGAGCGGGTGGTCTGCCGCGCGAACGATCAGCGGATTCGTAGTCCACCAGGATCTTGACCACCGCCGGTGAGTTCTTTTCAATGATGGATTTGAATTCCGGCAGGCTGGTGGCGTGGGCAATCGAGCTGGCGATCGACACTAGCAACGCAACAAGCATCGCAGTTCTAAATTTGTACATGAACGTACCTCTGAAAGAACGATGAAATCAGTCTGGCGGGGTGCTTTCGACGGCACCGACCCGACCCAGCAAACGCGGTTGTGACGCCAGGTCATGCCGGTGAATTCGTCCGTGGCGGCGCAACAGGACGATGCCCAGCCAGAACCCGGCCAGCGCACCAACCACCGTCACCCAGTCACCGCTGCCAAACAATTGACTACCGAGGGCGGCGCCGAGCAGGATCAGCAACAGCGGCACTATGTAGACCACGAAGGAGCCCACTACCACCACCTGCTCGGGGATGGCGATACGCACCTCGTCATCCAGCCGGTAGTCACTTGCGGCCTGCCCATCCAACAATACCCGCAACTGGTGCTTGCGGCCATTGCGATTGAGCAACCGGTGACCGCAGCCCTGGCGGGCACTGCATCGGCTACAGGTGCTTTGCCGAATGGTCTGCACCCACAGGCCATCGTCGTCGATGGCAACCACCGTTCCGGTTTCAGTGAGCATCGGAACTATCCACCCAGGTAATCGAATCCGCCACCTTCCGCGCCGTGTCGATCGGAATCTCACCGATGACCGTGATCAGCAGAGGCCGGTCGGCCAAGTGTACACCGCGGGTGTAGGCCGTGGTACCACCACGCCGGGCACGTCCCTCTCCCGGTTCGAGCCCCTGCCGCCGGCGTTCCAGGTAGACACTGAAAGCCGCCAGGCCATCGCTGAAGCCGACACCTCGCCCCGGACCGGTTGCGACAAACCCCTCGGGAACCCAGGTCACCCGCCAGGGCGGCCCGCGTCGTTCGGATGGGGCAACCTCTTTGGTATGTGTGATCAGGTGCATTATATTGGTCGCCACGGGAACAGCGGTGCGACCGATCTGCAGGTCGGCAAACTGGAAATGTTCCAGTACCTTGCCGTCACCGGTCAGCGTCCGGCTGCGCAACAGCAGTCCGGTCTCCGTGTCGAGCGCCAGTTGATAACCGTAGCGGTAGCGGTCCCTGGGCGACACCTGCAGCCAGCGGGCATCGCGCCCTGCCTCGCGGCTGGTGTGGCGAAACTGCAAACGATAGTGGCGGGCCAGACCGCAGGGATCTGCGCCGTGACCGGCACTGATACGGGTCAATTGCCCGCCTGGATGAACGCGGTCCTGGGGGTGTCCGCGGCGCACTACAGTGCCGGCACGGCCGCTCAAGCTGGTAAGCAGTGCGGTCTCCCGGCCATTGGTCACGTAGTGGCTGATGCGCAGCGGCTGCAGCAAATTGCCGCGCTGATAGGTCACTACGCCCTGATAACTGAATTCGCGCATACTCCTGGACATGCGTTCCAGCCAGTGCAGGGCCTCGCGGTCGGCGTCACAGGCGGGGCTGCCCAGCGCCGGGCAGGAACACACCAGCAGCAGGACAACCACTTTGAACGGGCCGCTAGGACACATGTTCCACCATGGCTCGCAGCGAGGACGTCGAGACGCCAGTGAAACCGGACAAGGGCTCAGTCCTCCACATGCAGGGCGATAACCCGAGCGTAGGGCATCATGCCCTGGGGAGTATTCAGGGCGGCCTCATCGATGTGTGACTTCAGGTAACGCTGCAACTGCCGGTCCGCCAACCGGTTGTAGTTGAATTGCCGCGGCAGGGAAACCGGTTGCAGCACCGGGGCGGGAGAGGAAACATAGGTCGCCGGACCCGGCCTGGCATCGACCTCTGCCAGCGCGGGCACCTGCCCGGCCACCCGGTTGCCGGTGGCCGCCGTTTCATCCTCCAGGCTGTACCAGAGGCCGCCCGCCAACACCGCGGCAAGCACCGAGGCCGCCACCGAGAAGCTGGCCGGCGGGCGCCGCAATCTTCGCAGCCGCGGATGCCGGGCGACCGGCTCGGGTGCACTGGTTTCCGCTTCGATGGCGGCCATCACTGCGGCTGATACATCCAGACCTCGGGCCGTGCCGTGCAGGGAGAAACGGGTCAGGTGGTAGCGTTGCCAGACTTCCCGAACCTCGGGCTGTCCGGACTGCCTGAGCAGCCGCTGCAGTTCCAGTTCGTTGGCCTCGTCGTCCATCAATGCCGAAATCGATTCATTGATCCTTTCATTCATACCTCTGATTCCCAGCCGTTTCACTGCATATCGCGCAGGCTTTCACCCTGCATCAGCGCCCGTACCCGTTTATCTATCGCCTCCCTGGCCCGGAAAATCCGTGAACGCACCGTACCCACCGGACAATCCATGATATCCGCAATCGCTTCGTAACTCAGACCATCAAACTCGCGTAAAGTTACCGCCGAACGCAAATCCACCGGCAGGGCATCGATGGCCTGGTTGACCACCATCTTCAGTTCATCACCAAACAACTGGCTTTCCGGAGTGTCGACATCGCGCAGGGCGGCCCCGCTTTCATAATATTCCGCGTCCGCCACCTCGACATCGGTTTCCGGTGGGCGACGGCTGCGGGATAACAGGTAATTTTTTGCCGTATTGGCGGCAATCCGGTAGAGCCAGGTATAGAAAGCACTGTCACCACGAAAATTGGGCAAGGCCCGATAGGCCTTGATAAATGCCTCCTGGGCCACATCCTGTATCTCGTGGCTGTCACTGATATAGCGGGAAATCAGCAGAAAAATCTTGTGCTGGTATTTCAGCACCAACAGGTCAAAGGCCCGCTTGTCCCCAGCCTGGACCTTTTCTACCAATTGCCTGTCGTTTTCCATCGCGCTCAACCGCTATTTCCTCCACAGCGAACACCGCAGCGGCAACCGAGCCGAAAAGTTCCAGTAACCATCCGGGCTCGTATATACTTTGAATAACCCACTCTAAGTCTTTGACCAGCATATACTATTTAGCTGATCAAGACAGCGTGAAATGCATGTCTCAACAGTTTGAGCACGATGTACTCATCATCGGCGGCGGCGCAGCCGGTCTGGCGCTGGCGCTGCAACTGTCGGCGCATTGTAATACCGCGCTGCTCAGCAAGGGAGACCTGACCCAGGGTTCAACCTACTGGGCCCAGGGGGGCCTGGCTGCCGTACTCGATCCAGACGACAGCATCGCCTGTCACGTCGACGACACCATCGCCGTCGGTGTCGGCCTGTGTCGGCGGGAGGCAGTGGAATTTACCGTCCGCCGCGGTCGCCAGATGGTAGAGTGGCTGCTGCAACAGGGGGTCGATTTTGATCGTCGCAGCAAGGGCGACGGGCAGGAGTTTCACCTGACCAGGGAAGGCGGCCACAGCCGCCGCCGGGTGATACACGCGGCCGACGCCACCGGCCGGGCCATTTCCAGGGTGCTGGCGGACAACACCCTGGCCGCGCCACAGGTGAATATTTACAATCACCGGGTGGCCGTGGACCTCATTCAAGCCGATGGGCGTTGTCACGGGGCCTATGTATTGAACAGGGAAACCGGAAAGGTAGACCTGTTTCGGGCTCGTTTCGTGGTGCTTGCCACCGGCGGTGCCAGCAAGGCCTATCTGTACACCAGTAACCCGGACGGGGCGAGTGGCGACGGCATTGCCATGGCCTGGCGCGCCGGCTGCCGGGTGGCCAACCTGGAATTCAATCAATTCCATCCAACCTGCCTGTATCACCCCCAGGCCAAGTCTTTCCTGATCAGCGAGGCGCTGCGCGGCGAAGGGGGCAGGCTGCTGTTGCCCGACGGTACCCGCTTCATGCCGAGTTTCGACGAACGGGGAGAACTGGCACCGCGGGACATCGTGGCGCGAGCCATCGATCACGAGATGAAGCGCAGCGGCAGTGACTGCGTGTACCTCGACATCAGCCACCAACCGGCAGCGTTCCTGCACCAGCACTTTCCCACCATCCTCCAGCGCTGCCTGCAATTCGGCATCGATATCACCAGCGAGCCCATCCCCGTGGTTCCCGCGGCCCACTACACCTGCGGCGGCATCCTGGTGGATACCCGCGGGCGCACCGACCTCAGCAACCTCTACGCCATCGGCGAGGCTGCCTGCAGTGGCGTGCACGGAGCCAACCGGCTGGCCAGCAACTCGCTGCTGGAGTGCCTGGTCTTCGCCCATTCGGCAGCCGCC